>JAIOZM010000056.1 GCA_021740585.1 Bacteroidales bacterium | reverse complement strand
TTTCAGGGTAATTTTTTTTTCATAATGCAGCACACAATGTTAGCTGAATAATTATTTCTTCCTTAGAAATATTCAGATTTTATATGCGTCGACCCTAAGCAAATGGCCTGTTTAAAATAGTTTTCAGCTTTATAAGTTTAACTTTGCCATTGAATTTTTATCCCTGTCATGCATTGGCAAAGATCATATATTTCTTATTTTTACCAATTCTTTTTAGTTCAAGGCCAATTATTTATATCAAATTGAATTATGAAAATTCCTCAAAAAATTACAATATGGGCAGGAAAGCTGAGAAATCTTTTCTTTTTCTTGTTTGGAATCGCAGTTATTTCGATGCTTTTTCCCAAGGAAGGAAAATTCAGGTATGAATTTCAAAAAGGCAAACCTTGGATGCATGATGTTCTGATCGCACCTTTTAATTTTCCTATTTATAAAGGTGAGGAGATTGTTAAGGCAGAATTAGATAGTTTAATGAAAGATTTCCAACCTTATTTTAGGTTAGATACCAACGTAATTGAAAAAGTAAGTCTTGATTTCCAGATCAAAGTTTTTCCAAAGGCATGGCAGGTCTATACAGATAATCTAAATAAAAATGGATATGATATCTCTAAATCAGGGATTGAGAAAAAGTTAAGCGATGAATACAAGTATTACATGGATGAAATTGGGAAACTAATCGGGGAAATTTATAAACGTGGAATAGTCGATGATCCTTTAGCGCTTGAAAATATTAGTAATAGTGATAAATTGATTTCAGTAATAGACGGACAACTGGTTGAAAGTCGTCAGGTGACTACCATTTTTACACAGAAAACTGCCTTTGAGTATTTCCGGAAATCTTCAGCAAAGCTTAAGCAGGATATTTCAAACAATCACACATTCATTAGCATACTTGATCCGATGGACCTGATATTTCCCAATCTGTTTTATGATCAGGAAACTACCGAACTTATTAAAAAATCGTTTTCTTCTGAAATAAACTTAAGTTCCGGAATGATTCAGGCGGGTGAGAAAATAATTGGTCTGGGTGAACCAATAAATGATCTTAGTTATAGAATTCTTCAATCGCTAAAGAGGGAATACGAGACAAATCCCGGAGTTCAGAGGAACATGACTATGATCGTTATTGGACAGATTCTTTTATCGGGTTTTGTTTTTTTGGTATTTTATCTTTTTTTAACCGGTTTCCGTCAGGAAATCTTAGGAAGTGGAAAAAAGACTTTTCTTCTTATTTTTCTTATGCTTCTTATGGCATTTCTGGGCTCTTTGGCTATTAAATCGGAGTCTTTGAATCTATATGTTGTGCCATTTGTATTGTTACCCATCATTATTAAGACATTTTATGATTCCCGACTCGCTCTATTCGTTCACATCCTTACTATATTGGTAATTGGGTTTTGGGCGCCAAATGCCTTCGAATTTATTTTTATGAACTTCATTGTAGGTGTTGTTGCCATTTTCACCCTTAGAACGGTTTATAAAAGAGGAATTTTGTTTGTTACGGCTGTACTTACTCTGTTAACCTATAGTTTAGTTTATGGTGGAATGGGAATTATTCAGGAGGGTAAATTTTTGGCTGTAAACTGGAATATGCTGGCATGGTTTTCAGGAAATGCATTATTGGTTCTTGCTTCATATCCATTGATATATATATTTGAAAAGTTATTTGGATTTTTATCAGATGCTACATTAGTTGAATTGTCTGATTCGAATCAAAAGTTATTAAGAGAACTGGCGGAGAAAGCTCCGGGGACTTTCCAGCATTCACTTCAGGTGGCAAATCTAGCAGAGGAGGCGGCCCGGGTTGTGGGTGCCAATCATTTGCTTATCAGAACAGGAGCCCTATATCACGATATTGGAAAAATGAACGATCCTGAGTATTTTATAGAGAATATACAATCGGGATATAATCCGCATGACAGGCTTTCGTTTGAGGAGAGTGCTGAGAAAATTATCGGGCATGTAACCAAAGGTGTGGATTTGGCTAAAAAGTGGAATTTGCCCAAGCAAATAGTAGATTTTATTCAAACTCATCATGGAACAACTACCGTTCAGTATTTTTATAAATCATTTTTGAAAAAATTCCCTGATGCTGAAGTCGATCAGAAGAAATTTACCTATCCGGGTCCACTTCCTGAGTCGCGGGAGCAATCAATATTAATGATGGCTGATTCTATTGAGGCAGCCTCCAGAAGTATGAAAGTTGTGAATCAGGAGATTTTAGATGACCTGGTAGAAAGTATTGTTGAATATCAGCAAGCTGAAAAGCAGTTTGAGAATTCTGATCTGACGCTCAAAGAGATAACTGCAATTAAGGAGTTGTTTAAGAAACGATTAAGGACAATTTACCATGCACGTATTGAATATCCGAAGTAAGCTGAGCAAGGAATACCTTAGGGCAAGAACATAAATACTTAATTACATTTCTATCAGCAGTACATTTGGGTGCAGCTTTGCATCCCAGGAAAAAACAGTTGGTGGAATAGTTATGTTCTGAATCAGATCAGTAATGAAAATTGTAAGATCAATTCCATTTTTTTGTTTAATATTTAAAGAATATATATCATTATCAGAGGATGTTAGAATTTTGATAACTGAGTAGGGCGTTTCTAAATCTTTGGGATATAATTCAATTTCAAATAGTTTATTAGCATCAATATTTTTTTCGCCAATAAGTTTATACTTGAAAAATTCTTTGTAGTTTGCTAACAATCTGAAGGGATCAGAAAATATCTTATCTCCACTATTTTCTGTCGGCTCACTTTGGTAAACTTCCTCATTTATAATGTTATATGACCAAAGTGTTTTGCCGTTGAAATAGACTTCAGTATCTTCCGTTTTCAATTTATATTTTTCACCCTGAATAATTATTCTGCCATAATCTGAGACAGTCGCATCTTCCATAAGAGAATATATTTCATACCTGAATTCAATCTGGTAAGGTGAATCGGTTCGAAGTTTTTCCGATATCTTATTTAGATAGGGCTCGGCCTTTTTATCCTGAATTACTATTGCATCCTGTGCAATAAGTGTCAGAGCTCCAAATAGGAATAGCATGCTGAATAAAACCTTCATAACTAATATTGTTTAAGTAAACTTGACTCACCACATCAGGAATTGGCTGATGAAGCATAAACTATTCTAATCCTTTCAAAATGTGTTCCAAACTTAATTCATCCTGAATAAGAACTGCTCTGGCTTTGCTACCTTCGAAGGGGCCAAGTATACCTGCAGCTTCCAATTGATCAACAATTCGCCCGGCCCGGTTATATCCCAGTGCTAATTTTCGCTGAATCATTGAAGTTGAGCCTTGCTGTGTTTGAATGACTAATCTGGCGGCTTCTTCGAACTTAGGATCTTTCTTTTGAAGATCGACCACAGCGGCTTCGGACTGAACTTCGTCGACTTCAGGCAATAAATGAGCCTGTGAATAACCTCGTTGTGACCCAATATATTCGGTTAATTCTTCCACCTCGGGAGTGTCAATAAAGGCACATTGCAGGCGGGTTACATCGCTCCCGGTAGATATAAGCATATCACCTTTTCCAATTAACTGGTTTGCTCCGGACATATCGAGGATGGTGCGCGAATCGATTACAGATATTACTCTGAAAGCCAGACGGGCAGGGAAGTTAGCCTTAATCGAACCTGTAATTATATTGGTTGTTGGACGCTGAGTGGCAATGATCAAATGAATACCAATGGCTCTTGCCAATTGTGCCAGTCTTGCCAGGGGATCAACAATTTCGCGTCCTGCTGTCATTATCAAATCAGCAAATTCATCGATAACCAATACTATGTAAGGAAAATACCTGTGTCCTTTTTCCGGATTCAAATTTCTTTTAATAAACTTGTGATTATATTCCTTAATATCTCTCACCTGAGCCAGTTGCATAAGATCGTATCGTTGATCCATTTCCTGAGTAAGTGACTTCAAGGTGGTTATAACCTTTTGAGTATCGGTAATAATTGCCTCTTCGGTATCGGGAAGTTTAGCAAGAAAATGCCTCTCTATCTTTGTAAAAAGCGTTAATTCAACTTTTTTAGGATCGACCAATACAAACTTTAATTGTGCGGGATGTTTTTTAAACAGTAGTGAGGCAATAATTGCATTTAAACCGACAGATTTACCCTGACCGGTGGCACCTGCAACCAGCAAGTGTGGCATTTTTGCCAAATCGACGACATAGGTTTCATTAGAAATTGTTTTGCCTAAAGCTATGGGCAACTCATAATTGCATTCCTGAAATCGTTTTGAGGATAACACATTCTTCATACCAACTATTCGCGGCTGAAGATTCGGGACCTCAATACCTATAGTTCCCTTTCCGGGAATTGGTGCAATTATCCTTATTCCAAGAGCGGCTAAACTTAAAGCAATATCGTCTTCCAGGTTTTTGATCTTTGAAATGCGAATCCCTGGAGCCGGAACAATTTCATAAAGAGTAACTGTTGGACCGATAGTAGCTTTAATTTTATCAATGGTGATTTTATAATGTGCGAGAGTATCAATGATTTTGTTTTTGTTCTTAATTAATTCATCATTGCTCACCGTTGAGTTACCTGTTTCATGATCTCTCAACAACTTTAAACTTGGGTACTTATATGAGGAAAGATCGAGGGTCGGATCATAATCAGCCTGAATAATAGTATTATTGGAGGTTTCTTCCTCGGGTCTTTGTTCAACAATTAACTGTACTTCATCCTGGTTCTCTTCCGGAATCTCCTCCGGAATATCTACACTTATATCGATTTCTTCCTTTGCTTCAGTTTTAAGAATTTCAGGTTCCGGAGAAATTTCATCCGAAGGAGCAACTTCCATTTCCGGCTCTTGTTTTGGCAGGTCTTTTTTATTAAAAGATAATAATTTCAGGCTGTTTTTGAAGGAGTAAAGGAAATAAGCCAGAATAAGAATAATTAATAAGAAAGCCGTTCCTGCAATGCCTAAACTTGCCCTTAACCATTGATTTAAATAGAATCCATGCGCTCCACCCGGTCCACTACCCAAAAATGAGACCTTTGCAGGAAAGATAAAGCTTAAGAAAACACTAAGTAAAATAGTTACGATACTAAGGTTTATAAAAATCTTTCCCATTGATTGTATTTCCATACCCAGCAATTTTAACCCATATATAGCCAGATAAATAGGAATGGAAAAGCTTGCTATGCCAAACCATCTGTTAAGCATTAGGGATGACATCCATGCTCCAATTTTTCCTGCGTGATTTTCAACTATAATGTCAGGGCCGGAGAATACTTTTGCCCAGCTGAAATCCTGATCGGCTTGCCAGTTAAAAAAGTAAGAAATAAAGGCCAATATCATATAGATGGATAACAATACCAGAAAGGATCCAAATGTTATTTTAAACTTTTCTTCCTTAAAAAACAGCACGATCGAACGCAATGATGAAACCGTTCCTTTTTTCTTATTCATATTGGCAAAAAATAATACTAATTATTTAAAAAGTTCTGAAAGTGTTTTTTCCATTTTTAATTTAGGCACGAGGATATAATCATCCGGCACGGCGAAGATTTTTATGGATGCGCTATCTAGGTCATAACTTTCTGCTGTTAAATACATCTCTAAAACACTAAGTTTAGTATAAAATTGCAGAAGTACTTCATCAATTAATTTATAAGGAGTATTTCCATTGGGAGATTTAACCCTGATCTCATCGGTAGAATACACTTTCATTCCATCAATACCAACATTTTCAATATCGTATTCATTGGCTTCAAAATCCAGAATTGTCCTTTTTTGTCCTGTAGGTTTGAGAATCATCGATTTCATCTCATCAATACCAATTGGCAATTCACCTAAATTACCCTCATAATAATACTTCTTATCAAATAATTTCAGAAGAGTAGTTACTTTTTTTCTTTTAAGATTAGCGATATAGATCAAGGAAAACTGGCCAAGAAATCCTTCTATTGAGTTCATGGCATAATCGTCTCCCATAATAAGCGTCATTTTATTGGGAAGTATTTTTGTAGGAATGCTGCCTGCATTTTTATTAATGTAGGTTACATCGTACTGAATTATTTTTACTTCCACATTCCGCTCCATATCCCTGTTCTTGCAGGAATTGAATGAGACTATTACTATTACTGACAGGATGAAATACTTTAAGTGCTTCAAAATCAATGGTGTGTAAATGAAATGAATAATTGATAAAGGTATAAAAATAATAAAATTAAATTAGAATAGTTTTTAACAGACTACAGAACTTAATTTTGGATTTTGTTCAACTTTGATCCAATCATTCTTTATTCTGAGAAGAGATAAATTCTTTCAATGGATTTAAGTGTATTTATAGCAAAACTTGTTATACAACAATGATTAGTATAGATGAGCAGGAACAATTTTTGCATAGTTTTGCTTCTCCTGAAAGAAGTGATCATTTGGACACAGAGTCATGTGATTCTGAAAAAATTATCTTTAAGCTTAATATAATAAATATGAATAAATTAGCTGTTGTCGCATTAGGTGGAAATGCATTATTAAGAGGCGATCAGACGGGTACTATTGAAGAACAGGAACAGAATACAACAGATACTTTAGAGAATCTTGTATTCTTAATTCGCGAGGGTTATGATCTTGTGATTAGCCATGGTAATGGACCACAGGTGGGTAATATTCTGATGCGGAATGATGCAGGCGAAAGTATGTATAATATTCCCCAAATGCCTTTAGATATATGTGTGGCTGACTCACAAGGTGGGATAGGGTATATGATAGAAAGGATGTTAAGGAATGTTCTCAATAAACATAAAATAAATAAGGAAGTGGTAACCCTAATTACGCAGGTAGTTGTGGATAATAAGGATGAAGCTTTTCTAAATCCGACAAAGCGTGTAGGTAAAGTTTATTCAAAGGAAGATTCTGATAAGATTTCATTGGAAAAGAAATGGACTTTCAAGGAAGAAGTTAAAGTTAAAGACGGATGGCGAAGAGTAGTGCCTTCACCAAAACCAATAAGAATTATAAATGAGAAAGTAATTAAAGATCTTGCACGACAAGGAAGCATTGTGATTGCTGCCGGTGGTGGCGGTGTACCGGTTTATATTGATGAAAAAAATGATATCAGACCAGCAGAGGCTGTTATTGATAAGGATTTGGCTTCTTCTATGTTAGCTGCACGGATTGGGGCAGATGAGTTTTATATACTTACTGATGTTCCTTTTGTTTATATCAATTACAAGAAACCTGATGAAGAAGTAAAAGAATTCCTGAATTATGAAGATACCCTCAGGTATTTGGAGGAGGGTCAGTTTTCTGAAGGGAGTATGGCGCCAAAAATAAGAGCATGCCTTCAATTTGTGGAACAGGGCGGCGCAAAATCGGTTATTACCGAAGCTTTTAAACTGGAAGATAGAAGTTTTGGTACAAAAATTACCAGGAATTATGAAGATTAGCTCCATAATGATAAATTTGCATAATAATTAGCGATCAATTTCTATTACATATAAAGGAATTGATGGTACTTTTTTCTCAGCACAAATAATCTATAAATTTTTTATCATGGAATTCAATTTAAAAAACAGGAACTTCCTTAAATTACTTGATTTCACTCCTACAGAGATTAGATATCTCATTGATTTATCAGTTTCTTTAAAACAGGCAAAATATGCTGGTACGGAGCAACAGAAACTAAAAGGTAAAAATATTGCATTAATTTTCGAAAAGAGTTCAACCCGTACACGTTGTGCTTTTGAGGTAGCGGCCTTAGATCAGGGTGCTCATGTTTCTTATCTGGGACCTTCAGGTTCACAAATAGGGAATAAGGAGTCGATGAAAGATACTGCCAGAGTTTTGGGCAGGATGTATGATGGAATTGAATACCGTGGATATGGTCAGGAAATAGTAGAGGAATTGGGCGAATTTGCCGGTGTACCCGTTTGGAATGGTCTTACAAACGAATTTCACCCAACGCAAATTTTAGCAGATGTAATGACTATGATGGAGCATAGCAATAAGCCGATAAATGAAATTAGTTTCTGTTATTTAGGCGATGCCCGAAATAATATGGGGAATTCATTGCTTGTTGGAGCAGCGAAGCTGGGAATGGATTTCCGTGCTGCAGCACCCAAAGAGGTTCAGCCTACAAAAGAACTTGTTGCCCAGTGCCGTGCAATTGCTGATAAAACCGGAGGTAAAATTCTGATCACCGACAATGTGGCTGAGGCTGTTAAAGGAGTTGATTTTTTATACACCGATGTATGGGTATCGATGGGTGAGCCTGATGAAGTTTGGGAACAAAGAATAAAATTACTGAAAGATTATCAGGTGAATCAAAAAGTTTTGGATCTTACCGGGAATCCGAATGTAAAATTCTTACACTGTTTACCTGCATTTCACAATCGTGAGACAAAAGTAGGAGAGGAAATTTACCAAAAGTTTGGTTTGGAGGCAATGGAAGTAAACGATGAAGTTTTCGAGTCGGAGCATTCCATAGTATTCGATCAGGCAGAAAATCGCATGCACACAATTAAAGCTGTAATGGTTGCCACTTTGGGCTCTTAGGTTTTCATGCCCATCACACCAAAACTTGTTTATTGAAATTTTATTTCTGTTAACCAGTGGTTTTGAGTTTACTTTTAGACTTGAGAAATTCAGCTTAAAATTTCAAAAAGCTTAAGCTTGAGGTTGAATTATTAATTAGAAATGCACCATTTTTATTGAATGGTGAGGGCTAAATTTGGGAAAGAAGTGAAATTGGTTTGAAAAAAAATGGGCGAAGGGGAGTGTGAATTTTGATTTGGATAATTCGTTTTTTTTCTTATTTTAAACCTCGGAGGTCTATAGACCTCCGAGGTTTAAAATTATAACTAACTGTAAAATAGCAGTATAAAAATAGGTAAATCTATTCCCTCCCCAAAAAAAATCGTTAAGGAAAATATAAAAACGACGTTTTCACTCCGAATAACAAAGCATCCTAAGCTGTAAAAATCTCCTTGATAAATATTACGGTTATATATCCCGATACAATAAATTTCAATATCACACCGGTAAGGAATCCTATAAAACTGCCAAAAGCAGCTTTTAGACTTGATTGCTCATCGCGACCGTTTATCATTTCACCTATAAATGCTCCTAGAAAAGGTCCTACTATAAGTCCAATGGGAGCGAAAAATAAGCCTATCACCAATCCTATCCCCGCACCCCAGGTCCCGGCTTTCGAACCCCCGAATTTTTTTGTGCCCCATACTGGAACTATATAATCTAACACCGTTACTAAAACTGCTGCTCCTGCAAAATACCAAAGATTGGTTTCAAAGGCATCCATGTTGCCAGCTTCAACAAATCTTGTATACTTTAGCAGAAATAAACCCACAAAACTCACCGGCGGACCAGGTATTATTGGTAAAATACATCCGGCAAGTCCAAGTATAATTAGTAAAATGGCGAATATTAAAATTAAAATATCTGGCATATTATTTTGAGTTTTGATGCAAGTTAGAAAATTAGAAGGAAATCATGTCTTTTTTGACAGGATATTTAAGAAGTAAAACTTCTTGTGCGCACAGTTTCCCTGGAGAATTTACGACGTTTTTTACCTTCGCAATTACAGCTTTTTCCGCAAGCAGGACTATTATTTTTGTTAAAGTTAACTACAAATTTTAACAAGCCTGTCAGACTGTATATAACTGCTAAACTGAAAATTCCAAATGCAATATAATCTTGTATCATATTAGTTAATTAATAATATGCCTAATCGGTAAACCAAAAAGGAGAAAGACCAGGCCAAAATTGATGTGTAAAGTATTAAAAAAACGGGCCAGAATAATGAAGCCGATTCCTGTGCAATAGTTGCAATAACAGCTACACAAGGGAAGTAAATAAGTATGAACATAAGAAATGCAAGTGCTACTGCCGGATTATATACTTTTTGTCCGGCTTTGTTTCCACTAGTATATTCATCATTCTTAATTCTTTCTTCAAGACTGGTTTTTGAATCTTCATCTTCATATAATACTGCCAGAGTGCTTACAACAATTTCCTTACCGGGAATTCCCGCAAGTATGCTTACGGTCATTTTCCAGTCAAAACCTAAGGGTCCCATTATGGGTTGAACAAACCTTCCTATTTGTTCCAGATAGGAATATTGAGATTCCAGGACTGGAACATCAGTCGATATCGCCTGAACCGAACTTTTGGTATTTGATGTAAGAACTGAGTTCTGGGGATAATAGTTTAATCCCCAAATAATTATGGTGGAAATCAGAATAATGCCCCCTATTTTTTTTATATATTCAAATGACTTTTCCCACATATGTCGTGATACATTTCTGAAGGTAGGCATACGATATGGAGGTAACTCCATCACAAAAGGGGAGTCCTCTTTTCTAAAGAAAATTCGTTTAAACAGAAGAGCAGAAACTATTGCAAGAACTATTCCCGTTAGGTAAACACCAAATAAAACGGTACCCTGATACCTGGGAAAAAATGTTCCAATCATTAATATATAAACAGGTAAACGAGCACTACACGACATAAATGGCAGAATCAGCATTGTTAGGAGCCGGTTATTTCTGCTTTCAATAATTCTAGTAGAAAGCAATGCAGGAACATTGCATCCAAAACCCATGATAAGAGGAATAAATGATTTCCCATGGAGCCCGATTTTATGCATTAACTTATCCATAATAAACGCAGCGCGCGACATGTAACCGGAATCTTCAAGGAAAGAGATGAATAAAAAGAGTATCATTATATTGGGTAGAAAAACTACTATGCCACCCACCCCTTCAATTATTCCGTGTGACACCAGACTCTGCAAGTCTCCCTGAGGAATTATTAATTCCGCCTTTAAGGATAACCATCCAATCCCGGAAGTTATCCAATCGGTTGGAATGCGTCCAATTTTAAAAGTAGCAATGAACATTATCCATAAGAAGCCGAAAAATAGTGGAAGTCCAAGAAATTTACTCGTTAAAAGATTGTCAATTTTCTCAGAATGACTTTTAAAAAGGCTTTTCTTAGGTGTGAAGGTTTCCTTTAACGCGCCAAAAATAAAGCCAAAGCGCGCATCTGTAATTAATGATTCGGTCGATTCTCCATATTTTGCTTCAAGGTCATTTCTTTCGTGATCTGCAATACTATTAATTGCTTTGGGATTAAAAGATTGGTCTATAATACTCGCAATTTCTTTATCTCCTTCAAGCATTTTAATTGAAAGGTACCTTGCACACAGTCTGGCGGTGATGTGAAAATTTTCATTTTGGTGAATTTCCTGCCTAATTTTTTCGAGGGAATTTTCAACATCTTTTCCATAATTAATGTGAATTTTTTTCCGCTCTGTTTCATCCTGCCTGAATTTAGCAATAATAGTATCGAATAATACAGCCAGACCTTTGCCCTTCGCTCCAATAGTTGGAACTACAGGAATGCCAACAAGTTGCGAAAATGCCTGATAATCAAATTTGGCTTCACTCTTTTTAAACTCATCATAAAAGTTCAACGCGATAATCATTCTGAGATTTAAGTCAATCAACTGAGTAGTAAGAAATAGATTTCTATCGAGATTTGTGGAGTCAAGCACATTTACAATAATATCAGGCATTTGATCTGATAGAAAATTTCGAACAAAAGACTCCTCAGGAGAATAAGAATTTAAAGAATAGGTACCTGGTAAATCAAATATGTTAAAAATGTATCCCTGGTACTCAATTCTTGCCAGTTTTGTGTCAACCGTAACACCACCATAATTTCCAACGTGTTCTGAGGATCTAGTTGCAGAATTAAAAATGGAAGTTTTCCCGGAGTTGGGGTTCCCGATTAAAGCAATATTAATCGTTTTCTCTGCAATGCCATTTACCTGATTGTTATAATCAAGTTCCTGAGTACCATAATATTTTGGCTTGTTAACAACATTTCCTTCGCTAATTACTTCAATTAGGGAAGCCTCTGCCTTTCTGAGGGACACTTCATAACCCATTATGGAATACTGTACAGGGTCGGCCAGAGGTGCATTCTTAATAACTGTAATTTTTTGACCCTTGATAAACCCCATTTCAGATATTCGCTTTCGGAATACACCATGTCCGCGCACTTTAACGATTATTCCGCTTTTATTTGTTTTTAATTCTGAAAGTAACATCGACCTGATTTATCACTGCAATGTTAGTAATCATAAATCCTTTTCTTATCCCCATAATTAGGTATTTCATCTTTTAAATAAATGTTTTTATTGACAATACATAATATATATTGTAACTTAATGTTTTAAAAAAGCGTAACTGTATTCTGAAATGGAAGAAAACGAAAATATATTTGATAAAATAAGTGAAATATTCGGGGGGATTCCGGGTTCATTGAATATTCTTGAGGAGGAGATAGATATAGATATTCAAATGAATTATTTTGATTCTTCCCGTAAAAACAAGAAAAACAAGCTACCTGTAAATTTAATTGAAGATTCTAGCAGGCTTTTTTCCGAAAAAACTACTCTCGAAGAAAAGAAGGATATCCTGGTTCAGCTTGCATCTCTCGATAAGGTTGAAGCCTTTCGTACTATTGAGAAATTTCAGCAAACTGAGGATGAAATGCTTAAAGATTGGACCATTTTGGCTTTAAAAGAAAGCCGGATGTTACTGGAATCTAAAATTTTAAATGAGAATCAGGTATTTATTTCAACCGGATTAGGTGGTAAAGGTGACAAGCTGAGATATTTTGTTATAATTCTTGGAAAAAATCTTATTGAGTTTTCAGATATTCAAAAGAAAATTATAAAAAATGAATTCAGTTTTGCCCTTTCGAACCATAATTCAGAATTGGAGGCTTTAGAGTTTTCTGAATCAATGGCAACAATACAGGCGATTGTACCACTGAGCTCACCTGTTAAAGCTGTTTTTGAAGAAGCAGTTTATGAATGTAATAATTATGGAGATTTTCTAAATTCTGATTTCATCATTACCAATGTTAAAAAATTGAGTTTTGATGAAATTAAAATATTCATTCAACAACAGAAAGAAAATAAAGGATTGGATTTTGATATTTAGTTCTCTCAAAATAGAAATTATCACCATTTCCCTGAAAATGGTGATATGTTATTTTTACAGGAAATTTTTGAAAATCAATCCTTCCTCGATCCCAGATCTTCAAATTCAACATTGGTAAATTCCTCCGACATTTTTGTGTCAGGATCACCACTATTATACTCTACAGCATCTCCCTGAGGATTATTTTCCTTAATGTAATCTATGGCAGTGGATAAACCTGCAATAAATTTTTCAAAATCTTCCTTGTAAAGAAATATTTTATGCTTCTCATAAAAAGAATTTCCTTCCCGATTAAATTTTTTCTTACTTTCGGTAATAGTCAAGTAGTAATCGTCTCGGCGTGTGGCTTTTACATCAAAAAAATATGTGCGTTTTCCTGCTCTAACCGCTTCAGAAAAAATTTCTTCCCTTGACTGACTGTTAAAATCTTCTTTCATTTCAGTACCATCTTCCATCATTATCACGTTTTAGTTACTTAGTTTAGGTTTAATAGTGACTCAAAAATAAAAAAATTATTTAGAAATCATCCAATTTCTTATTTATATTAAATATTTTGTAATAATTATTTTTGTTAATGAATCTTTTTTGATTTGTATAAAAGGAAAATCTATATTTAGTGCTTCTAATAAAAAAATTATTTACCTTTGCAGCCTTAAATATTAATTATACAGGTTCTTTAAATGATAAGCAGAAGACTTCTAAGAATTAAGGTGCTACAAGTATTGTATGCATATTACAAGTCAGACCAGAAAGATATAAATCTTTCAGAGAAGGAATTATTTTTTAGCATTGGTAAAGCCTACGAATTATATCACTTTATATTACTTCTTTTTCTTGAAATAGTAGATTATGCTGAAGCACGTATCGATTTGGCACGAAATAAGAAAGTCCCTAGTTTCGACGACCTGAATCCTAATACAAATTTTATTGATAATAAGTTTATCGCACAGCTGAGATCGAATGCTGATTTAAAAACTTTCGCTGAAAACAATAAAATTAATTGGGTGCAAAATCCTGAATTTGTTAAGGAAGTTTTTAATTTATTACAAACCGATCAGGATTACATTGATTATATGGAGCTGGAAAGTGCTGATTACGCTGCAGATAAGAAATTATTTGTAAAAATATGTACCGATATAATTCTGCCCAACGAATCATTATGTATACTTCTTGAAGAGAAAAGTATCTATTGGAATGACGATTTGGATTTTATTGTATCTATGCTTGTAAAAACCATTAAACAGTTCAAACCTTCCGACGGTGAGGAGAAGAAATTATTAGAGTTGTATAAAAACGAAGAAGATAAAGATTATGTTAAAATGCTTTTCAGAAAGTCGATAGCAAAAAGAGATTTTTGTTTACAGCTAATAGAAGAAAAGGCAAGCAACTGGGATCTGGAAAGAATTGCGTTTATGGATGTCATAATTATGCAGCTGGCCATAACCGAATTAATGGAATTTAATTCTATTCCGACAAAAGTTACTTTGAATGAGTATCTTGAGATTACAAAGTATTATAGTACCGAGAAAAGTAATAGTTTTATCAATGGAGTATTGGATAAGATTATGCAACAATTAAAAACCGATAAAAAAATTAAAAAAACAGGCCGAGGTCTGATTGGAGAAGTTTAACGAATTTATTATGAGAAGGATATATTTATTATCATTATCCCTTTTTCTGTTAGTTCTTTTTGCATGCAAACCTGTTGCTTCAGAAATCTCAACTCATCCAAAAGAGAATGAACAACCTGCTGTTATTGAATTTGAAGAATTGGAGCATGATTTTGGAATAGTTAACGAAGGTGAAACGGTAGGTTGGTATTTTAAATATAAGAATGTTGGAGAGACGGATCTTTTAATAACCAATGTCAGAACCAGTTGCGGTTGTACAGTACCTCAATATAGTAAAAAACCTTTAGCCCCTGGTGAGCAGGAATTAATGCAAATAATATTTGACTCTAAGGGTAAAAGTGGTAAAGAAATTAAAAATGTAACTATAGAGTCGAATGCTCAGAATAATAGCATAAGCCTCACACTAATTTTCGAAGTAATTAATTAATTTAAAAATAAATGATCATGAATTTACTGACAATTTTTCTACAAACACCGGCAGGCGCGCAACCTAATGCATTAACATCCTTGCTACCTTTGTTACTTATTATCGTAGTTTTCTATTTCTTTATGATTAGACCTCAGGTTAAAAAGCAAAAGGAACTTAAAACCTACAGAAGCAGCATACAAAAAGGTGAAAAAATAGTAACAACCGGCGGTATCTATGGTAAAGTAACCGATATCAAAGACCAGACTGTAACTGTTGAAATAGCAGAAAACGTTAGAATTAAAATCGATAAGAATGCTGTACTAAAAGATTCTGAAGATGTAGGGCTTCAAAAATAAGACTTTCAATATCTTTAAAAATTAGCCTGGTTGAAAATGTAACCGGGCTTTTTTTTGCTCTGCTTTTTGGATAGTTTCATGAACTACATCAAGTCAAATTTTTAAATTGGGATAATTTGATTCCTGAATAATTGGTGCAAAGTTATGGTCGGATAAGCTAAATTGAATTACTGATGATTTTAAATACTTCTTACACCATTGCCCATTCCTTATTATTTTCTATTTTCGTATGAATAATTCAGTAGAATAATGAAAAAGCGCATCTTAGATAGAATAGAACAATTTTTTAATAGCGAAAAACTTGAGTTCAGGAGAAAAGCTCTGGTTTTCACTTTCTTTCTCATATTGTCTGCTATTATTTGGCTGATGAATGCGCTTAGCAAAAACTACACCACCGATTTTAATTATCCTGTTCGTTTCAAAAATTATCCTGAGAATAAAACACTTATCGGGGATCTCCCTGACAACCTTACATTGCGTGTGTCAGCACATGGATATACTTTGTTTAGAAACAGAATCAGTTCCAGGTATATCCCTATCGTTTTTAATGTAAAATCTTTTACTTTAAACAGATTACCTGGCCGCGATTCTTCATTCTTTTATATTGAAACCAAGTATATTCTTGACTATGTATCCAAACAACTAAATTCAGAATTTGAAATCATTAGTATTAAACCCGATACCTTAATTTTTCCTTTCGCTCAATTGCACAGCAAGAAAGTTTCAATTCAAAGTAAAGCTGTATACGAACTTGATAAGCAACTTATTTTTAAAAACAAGTTAACATTAATCCCCGACTCTATAGTAGTCTCCGGTCCTGATTACATAATTGATACGCTGGAATCGGTTTATACAAAAACAGAAAATTTTAAAATAATACAGAAATCAACTGAGAAGGAAATTGACCTGGAACCGATCCCCCATATTAAGTATGAAACTTCAGCCATAAAACTAATTTTTAACATTGAAAAATTCACCGAGAAGGTTTTAGATGTTCCGGTTACGCTTATTAATGTTCCTGATTCACTTATTCTTAAAATATTTCCAAGACAACTTAGTCTTAGTTGCCAGATTGGACTAAGCAATTTTGAACTTCTGCAATCTGATATGTTTAGCCTGCAGGTTGATTATAATTCTATTGTGCCAGGTGTTTCCCGATTACAGGTTGTGCTGGCTAAGTCTCCAAATTTTGTTCGGGGAGTAAATTTTAAACCAAAAACGGTTGAATATCTTATAGAGAAATAATGATTAAGGTTGGATTAACAGGCGGAATTGGCAGCGGTAAATCAACGGTCGCACGTATATTTCAGATACTTGGTACAGATGTGTATTCGGCTGATATCGAAGCCAAAAGGCTAATGCAAACGAATGTAAGCCTGAAGAACAAAATAATTGACTTACTTGGGGAGCAGTCATATTTGGAAGGAATACTAAATACTAATTATATTTCTTCCAGAGTTTTCAATGATACTGTTTTATTGGGAGAATTAAATGCGCTGGTTCATCCGGTTGTCAGGGAAGATTTTTTCATGTGGTTGCAGGAAAGAAAAGATCAACCCTATGCAATTCAGGAATCAGCTTTACTTTTTGAAAGTGAATTTTCAACATTTTTCGACTATACCGTATTGGTAACTTGTGATTTGGAAACAAGGGTTAATCGTATAGTTGAAAGAGATAATAAAAGTAAATCTGATGTTTTGGCAAGAATAGCTCAACAAAAACCCGATGAGGAAAAGTTGAAATTGTCAGATTTCCAGATATATAACCAAGGAGATGAATTGTTAATTCCACAGGTTATTGAATTACATAATAAATTTGTTTCTTTGCACAGAAAATAGCCGGACTTTTGATCTTGTATTTTTATGTTGTTGGATATTGTTTCGCCTAACCTTCATGAAATATAACTTTTGGAAGGAATTTTAAAGCATTAAAGATGATGTTTCTTTACAGAAACTAAACAGAATTTTACAATTTAAAGAATCGAATAAAAAATAAATGGGGAAATTTAATAAATGGATTGCAGGTGGATTGGGATGGGTGTTTTTAGGACCCATCGGAGGTTTACTGGCTTTTGTGGTTACAAGTGCTTTTGATAGCGATACAAGGAATGTCATCAGGACAGGATCGAGGAAGACAACAACGGGCGATTTTGTTATTAGCCTCCTTGTTCTTGTTGCCGCTGTTATGAAAGCCGACGGGAAAGTGCTAAAGGTGGAACTGGAGTATGTGAAAGCATATTTTGTTAGGAGTTTTGGCAAAACGGCAACTACTGAAGCTCTTCAGATGCTCAAAGGATTGCTCGAAAGGGATATTGATATAAAAGAAGTCTGTACCCAGATCAATGCAAATCTCGATTACGCTACCAAGCTGCAAATGATGCACTTCTTGTATGGTATCGCAGCCTCCGATCGTGATTTTTCAACCTCGGAACGAAATGTTATAAAAAAAATTGAGGAATATCTTGGCATTAGTCAAAAAGACGCCGATTCTATTATGGCGATGTTCGTTCCATCAACCGATTCTGCATATAAAATTCTGGAAATTGAAAAAACAGCAAGCGATGAAGAACTTAAAGCAGCATACAGAACCATGGCCAAAAAGTATCATCCTGATAAAGTAGCTTATTTAGGTGAAGATTTTAAAAAGAGTGCTGATGAAAAATTTAAGAAAGTTAATGAAGCATACAATCAAATTAAAAAAGAAAGAGGTTTAAATTAATAAATGAATTATGGAATTAAAGGATATTTTAGCAATAGGAGGTAAGTCCGGATTATACAAATTTGTATCTCAGGCAAAGAATGGAATTATTGTTGAAGGTTTGCAAGATAAAAAAAGAATACCTGCATACGCTACTGATAAAGTTAGCGCTTTGGAGGATATCGCCGTTTTCACCGGGGAAGGCGAAGTTACACTGGCTGAAGTTTTAGTTAGTATTTTCAAGAAAACTCAAGGAGGTGCAGCCATTAGTCACAAGTCGGAGCCGGGAGAACTGAAAAATTTCTTTGCTGAAGTTTTACCTGATTATGATCGTGAAAAAGTGTATGTATCCGATATTAAAAAAGTAATATCCTGGTACAATCTGTTGCATGAAATGGGTTTGGTAGACGGAGAACTGCCAAAGAAAGAAGAGAAAGAAGAGAAGAAGGAAAAAGAAGGGGAAAAGGAGCAGAAAAAAGAGAGCAAACCTGCTGCAAAGAAAAAACCTTCAGCCAATAAAAAACCTGCGGAAAAGAAACCTAAGGAATAAAAAGTGTTTATTCCTTATGAATCAGGCTCTAAGCGAGTGAAAATATTTTATTAATCAGACTGTTTTGAGACTTCCCATATCTGATTCATCTCATCCAGGCTCATATTTTTTAGCTCACGACCTTTATGAAGGGTTTCACTTTCAAGGTACAGAAATCGCTTAGTGAATTTTCTGTTTGTCTTTTCAAGTGCCGTTTCAGGGTCAACTTTATAAAGTCGTGCAGCATTGATAATCGAAAAGAGTAAGTCACCAAATTCAGATTCGATTTTATCCTGTTCCATATTTTCAATCTCTACTTCAAGTTCTGATAATTCTTCCTTCACCTTATCCCAAATCTGAATTCTTTTGTCCCAATCAAATCCAACTGCTCTTACTTTTTCCTGAATTCTTGCGGCCTTAATCATTGCAGGTAAGGATTTGGGGACTCCTGATAAAACCGATCGGTGACCTTCCTTACGCTTGAGTCCTTCCCAGTTTTCAATTACTTCCGATGCTGAATTTGCCTTCGCATCTCCAAAAACATGAGGATGTCTGAATACAAGTTTTTTGTTCACGCTGTTCAATACATCGGCAATGTCGAAGCTGTTTTTCTCGGTACCTATTTTGGCATAAAAAACAATATGGAGCAGTAAATCACCAAGTTCCTTTTTTATTTCACCAAGATCCTCATCTAAAATAGCATCGGCCAGTTCGTAGGTTTCTTCAATCGTTAAACTTCTTAAACTTTCCAGAGTTTGTTCTTTATCCCAGGGGCACTTTGCCCTCAGTTCATCCATTATTATAAGTAATTCTTCAAATGCTTTCAGTTTTTCAGTAAGGGAATTCATCATTATTTTTTCACTTTAAAAATTCAATTCGAATATTTGAGTTTAAATTTAAATTAAGGAGTTTGCTGGCGTTTCCGCTATTAATAGCTATCTCAAGCAATCCGGTTGAGTTAAAAATGGCAATCAATTCTCCACCATGAACCGAATTATATGTCTTATTTATTTCTGTAATAGTATAATGTTTTGTCTGAACATAAATTTCAAATTTCTTATTATTACCAGCTCTGTTAAATATTTCTTTGGTAATATTTGTGATTGCATTTCCATATGAGTCGATGTAAATTATACTTCCCGATATTGAGTTTTCCTCAATAGTAGCCCTTAACGGAATTCGTTCAGAATATTTACTTACTACTTTCCCCAGACTTTCAAAGGGCTCTCCTTTCGAAAGCTTATAGGCAGTATCTGTAAATGTAAACAGGCCAGGGAAGCTTTGTGAATCCTGAGATTCCAGAGATAATAATTCTATAATTTCACCTTCCTTTTCATTAAGTATTAAATTGAATATTCCATTATCAGTACCAATAAAATATTGATTCATTGACTTAACAGCCATATATTTTCGGTTATCAGAAGGCTCCGAATCGATATAGATTAAATGAATAGAATTTTCAGGGAAGTGTTCGAAAGAATTACGGATTAAAAAGGCGGCCTGACTAATATTGAAAGGCTTGATGCTGTGATTGATATCAACAATATTGAAGCTCTCATTTAATTTGAGTAATTGACCTTTTACCGCTGCCAGATAATAATCATTATTATTCCAATCAGATGTTATGGTAATTACTGGCATATATTAGCAATCTTAAAACGCTATGATTATGGTATTCTGAAAAAAATACGCTTATTTTGCAGGAGCTAAAATTAATGTTTTTTTATTAAAATTTGATGATAGAGAAGACTTTATATTTGGAAGGAATAGACCCTGTTGATTTTTTTGGAATTAACAATATCAGATTTGATAAAATACGAAACAGCTTCCCAAAATTGAAGATTTCTGCCAGAGGGAATGAAGTTAAAGTGAATGGAGATATAAAGGAAATTGAACATTTTCAAAAAAAAATTGATAATTTAGTCAAACATCTGACCCACAATACTGATATTTCACAGGATGACTTTGAGAAACTTTTAGGAAAGGATTCTGAAAAAATGCATATTTTAGGTGACAATGATGTTCTGCTTGTTGGTGATAATGGTAAAGTAATTAAGGCTTTGTCCCGTAACCAAAAGCTTCTGGTAGAGGAATGTGAAAAGAACGATTTGTTATTGGCAATAGGACCTGCAGGAACTGGTAAAACATATACAGCCATTGCTTTAGCAGTTAGGGCGTTAAAATTGAGAGAAGTAAAACGAATTATTTTAACAAGACCTGCAGTGGAGGCAGGCGAGAGGCTTGGTTTTTTACCGGGCGATTTTAAGGAAAAATTAGACCCTTATTTGCAACCCTTATACGATGCTCTTAATGACATGATTCCTGCAAAAAAATTGAAGGATTTTATGGAGGAGGGTATAATTCAGATAGCTCCCTTAGCCTATATGAGAGGCAGAACCCTTGACAATGCTTTTGTTATTCTGGATGAGGCTCAAAATTCAACAGGGAATCAACTAAAAATGTTTTTAACCCGTATTGGTAAAAATGCAAAATTTATAGTTACTGGTGATGTAACTCAAATAGACCTCCCCCGGAAAAGTGATTCGGGATTGTTAGTGGCAGAGAGAATTCTCAAGGATATTGACGGGATTTCTATTATCCGGTTTAATGATAAAGATATAATGAGACACAGAATAGTAAAGTATATCATAGAAGCTTATTCTAAATTTGAAGAGAAAAAATAATTAATTTAACTTAAATAGCTATGAATCAGGCAATAACAGAAACTTCGTTTAACTTTCCCGGACAAAAAAGTTTTTATAAAGGAAAAGTACGTGATGTTTATAATATCAATAATGACTTATTGGTTATGGTTGTTAGTGACAGAATATCTGCTTTTGATGTTGTTTTACCCAGAGGTATTCCATTCAAAGGTCAGGTACTAAATCAAATTGCAGGAAAATTTCTGGATGCAACATCTGATATTGTTCCTAACTGGAAAATTGGAAGCCCGGATCCAATGGTTACGATTGGCAGATTTGCAGAACCTTTTAAGGTTGAAATGGTTATTCGCGCCTACCTTACCGGACATGCATGGAGGGAATACAGAGAGGGGAAGAGAAGTATTTGCGGTGTTGCATTGCCCGATGGTTTAAAAGAGCACGATAAATTGCCTTCTCCAATTATTACCCCAACAACCAAGGCTTCTGAAGGTCATGATGAAGATATTTCCCGTGAGGAGATTATTAAATCAGGTTTGGTTGGTGAGGCTGATTACCTTAAACTGGAGGATTATACTCGTAAAATTTTTCAAAGAGGTACGGAAATTGCTAAGACAATGGGGTTGATCCTTGTTGACACAAAATATGAATTTGGGAAAGTTAATAATGAAATAATTTTAATAGACGAAATTCATACACCTGATTCATCAAGATACTTCTATTTAAAGGGTTATGAGGAAAGACAGCAAAAAGGTGAGCAGCAAAAGCAATTGTCAAAAGAATTTGTCAGACAGTGGTTAATAGCAAATAATTTTCAGGGTTTAGCAGGACAAACAGTTCCTGAGATGCCTGACGATTTTGTAAACGAAGTATCTGAAAGATATATTGAATTGTATGAAAATATTACCGGTGCTAAATTTGAACGTGCCGACAGTAAGAATATTGAAGCGAGAATATTTGAGAATATTTCGGACTTTTTAAAGAAACTAGGATAAAATATAGCAAATGCCTGTTAAAGTTAATATATATAAATTTGCATTCTTTTTGGGAATGATTTGTTTGCCGTTTACCGTATCTTCCCAAGTTGTAAGTAGCGTGCAAAAATCTGATAATAAGGTTATTATAGAAGGAAAAGTTTATTTTATCCATGTTGTAAAACCCGGGCAAACCTTGTATGCAATTAGCAAAGCCTATAGCGTTCAGGAAAAAGAAATAGCACTTGAAAATCCTGGGGTTTATTCTGGATTACAGATAGGGCAAGTACTGAAAATACCTTTTAACCCAACTCTTAAGCTGGATAATAATGTTAACTCAGAAGAAGGTAATGTAATAAAGCATGAACTACTACCAGGTCAAACATTATATCAACTTTCAAAAATGTACAATGTACCTGTTGGGGAAATCGAAAAAAGGAATCCTGATCTGGATCATTCTCATATTCCCATTGGAACAATCATTTTAATACCACCTCACTCCATTACTAAAGAGGAAGATAGCTATTATTATCATAAGGTCAGACGTCGTGAAACTATTTACAGCTTGTCAAAGCAATATGAAGTTGACAGATCAGAAATATACAGGAACAATCCGGAGTTAGAAATAACCGGACTAAAAACAGGACAGATTATTCGAATTCCAAGGCTTGTTATTGCCGGTTTCGAAGATACTGTTTTGGATACCATGATAACTGAAGCTATCGCCGACAGCACCATGGAGATCGAAAAAGCAGATACCTTTAGCTTTCTTGATTATAAAGAAAGAATGAAAGAATTTCATTTAGACAGACTTCATGTTGCGTTTCTTATACCTTTCGATTATTATCCTGAAATGGCGATTGATTCGGTAAATGCAATAAAAGAAGGTGGTAAAACTGAGGTGAATCCGGAAGAGGAAAGAATGAAGAAATTGCCCAAGTCTGTTAATTTTCTTGAGTTCTTTGAGGGAAGTATCATGGCGATTGAAAAGCTAAAGAAAGAAGGCTTTAGGGTGGATGTGCGGTATTACGATACCCGGAAAAGCCCTGCCAAGGTGAAGGAAATCCTTGCAACGGATTTTATGCAGAATGTTGATCTTATAATTGGACCTTTTTATTCCTGGAATGTTGAAATTGTTAATGAATTTTCTAAAGAGAAAGGAGTCCCGCTTATCTCTCCATTTTATGATGAAAGTGATTTAACCGAAAAGAATCCATTTCTCTTTCAAATGAATCCTTCTTATCAGCTGGAGTTTAATGCAGCCTCTAAAATTCTAGCTCAGGATTTTGATAAGAACTTTCTTTTTATTCACGGAATCGACAGCCTGAATATGAAGAAAGTAGATTACTTTAAATCCAGTCTCTTAAAAGATATGAGCTCTTTTACTCATGAAGAAAACATTGTTCTTAAAGAACTTGTTTATGAAAATGCGGCTAAATCTGATTTGTCTCAAGACTTATTGATTTCACTTTCAAAGGATAAGAAAAATATCGTTGTAATTCCCGAAACAAATGAAGCTTTTGTGAGCAACCTGATAACTCAATTGTATTTTCAACTAAGGAACTTCGACATTGAGGTTTTTGGGATGCCTCATTTTTATGGTTTTGATAATGTAGAGCAACAATATTTTCACTCTTTGAATTTAAGATTTGTTAGCCCATACTACTTTTCATATTCCGATAGTACTATTGCGGATTTTCTATTAAAATTTCGAACCAAATTTAAAGCAGAACCGGTTCATTTCACAAAAAAAGGATTGTCATATGCTTTTTTGGGTTATGATTTAAGTTATTTCTTTATTAAAGCCATCAATCAGGGTGGTCAGGAATTTGTTGGAAAATTGTCACAGTCTGATACAGATGACTTATTAATTCCGATTCATTTTCTCAGAAATTCAAGTTATGGAGGATTTGAAAATTGCAATCTGGACCTGATAAAGTTTAATTCCGATTTTAGTATTGATATTTCAGATATCACCAAACTAAATTATGAGATTGATTTTAACCCTCCTATGAGTGACTCCCTGAATCTGGATATCTTTTAATCATGCCTTAGCGACTTAACCGGATCTTCAGAGCTGATTTTCACAGTCTGGAAATTTATAATGAATAATGCTGATATAATAGTGACGAGCAATGACAGGAGAAAAACCCACAAAGGAAAAGGGGTGCGGTAGAAAAAATTCTTTAGCCATAATGACATTAAAAAATAACTTATTGGCCAGGAAATTATATTTGCATAAATAATAAGTTTTATATACTCCAGTGTAAGCATCTTACTTATCGAGAAAATACTTGCGCCCAATACTTTTCTGATTCCAATTTCTTTTGTCCTCTGCTCGGCTGTAAAGGATACTATTCCCAAAAGTCCAAGGCAAGCAATAAAAATTGCGAAGATGGTAAGGTAGAGGAAAAGTAAGCTTAGTTTCTTTTCAGCTGCATACAAGTTATCAAATGCTTCATCCACATATTCATAATCAAAAGGGATGTCGGGAAATTGATTATTCCATTGCTCTTCAATTCTGGTAATGGAAAAATCAGACGAAGCACTCTGGAGGCGAATCACAAGGTAATTTGGATTGATTTGTTGAAAGTGGATCATTGTTGGTTCAATGACTTCATGAAGTGATTTGAAATGAAAATCTTCTACTACACCTATAACATGTACACTTGACGAATCTGAAAATGATTCATCGTAAAAAAACTTTTTTCCTATAGGTTCCTCCCAGTCTAATAATTCCCTTAATGTCTCATTTATTATTACAGCGGTGCTGTCGGATAGGATGGATTTAGAGAAGTTACGTCCTTCTTTAATCTTCATTTTGAAAGTATTCTCAATAAAGTTCTCATCCACCTGGAAATTATAAACTAACCATGGGTCAGTTGTTTGTCCTTCAGGAAAATAGCTGCTCCCTGCTAAGCTCACTCCAGGGATAGAGTTGGCCAAGCTTGCAGAACTTACACCGGGGGTTTGAAGTAGTTGTGATTTGAATTCACCTGCCTTTTTTTGCACCTCTTCATTTCCAAGAAAAACCGATATCATGTCCTCTTTTTGGAATCCAAGTTCTTTGCCACGTACATAATTTAATTGCAGGTAGATAATGATGGTGGAGATGATGAGTCCTGCGGAGATAGTAAATTGAATAAAGACTAATAAATCACGCATGAATTTATTGGAACCGCCAGTCCTTAGTTTATGCGAGATGACTTTAGATGGTTTGAAAGAGGAAAGATAGAGTGCCGGATAGCTGCCAGAAAATAATCCAAATAAAAATGCAATCATAAAAAAGATTAGAAATATTTCGAAGTTGGCAGCATGATCAATTTGTATATCCTTCGATGTAATATTATTAAATATTGGTAAAATAAGTTCAATGATGGATATTGAAAATATGAATGATATCATTGAAAGAAAAACAGATTCACCAAGAAATTGAAAAATTAGCTGTCTTTTACTTGCACCATTAATTTTTCTGATGGTCACTTCTTTTGCCCGGTTTGCACTTCTTGCGGTTGAAAGGTTCATAAAATTTACACCTGCAATAAATAATATACCAATAGCTATGGCTGTAAGGATAAAAATATAGTCTATATCAGAATTTGGTCGCAGCTCACCAAGAATATTAGATTTTAGATGAATATCCTGAATATTCTGAAGATATGGAACCAAATTTATATTTGTACCCGAAATGTCTTCCTGTATTCTCTCGTTTATATACTCCTTGAGCTTGAGTTCGAATTGAACAGGATCAACTTCAGGAGCTAGTTTTATATAGGTATAATACATAAGATTTGCCCAGTCAGCATTTATCTCATTACCATTCTGAGACATTCGTGTGCGAAGAGATATGATGCAATTTACCGGCAAATGGGTTTCTGTTGGCTGGTCTTCAATTATTCCGGTAACCAAATATTTAGCTTCATTATTTAGGCGGATGTAATTCCCCAGAGGGATTGTATCTCCAAATAATTTTGTGGACAGCGACTCGGTTAAAATAATTGAATAAGGCTCATTGAGCGCTGAAGTTTTATCTCCATACAGAAAGTTAAACTTAAAAATATCAAGAAAACTAGAGTCTGCATATATTAGATGATTTTCATAGAATTTAGAATTTTCTGTCGAAAAAAGCTGGTCTCCCGAAACATGTTCAAATAAGGAATAGCTTTCAATTTCTTGCATTTCTTCCTTAAGGCTGTATCCCAGTGCATTAGGCGTAACCGCAATATCTAAAGGCATATCACCTAAATTACCCCGGATGGCTACCCTGAAGATGCGTTCTGGATTATCGTGGAATTTATCATAACTAAGCTCACTGAAAACATAGAGCAGGATTGTAAAACCTACCGTTAAGCCCATGGTCAGACCCAAAAGATTGATAATGCTAAATCCTTTTTGCCGAACCAGATTCCGGAAAGATATTCTTAGGTAGCTTCTTAGCATAGAAAAATTTTCAATATTGGCACACAAATTATACCAGATTAAACAAATTATTGAAGCTTAGGTCATAGTAAATTTAAGCAAATGCTTTGATTAATATACAATTGTACGAAAATGAAAACATTCTGTACAAAATCGTACAGTGCTATGGATCGATCATACCGCTTACCCTCGATAAGCTTCCGTCCACTGCCTCAGGAACTATGTCAAGTAATTCGCAAATAAGGGGATATAGATCAATATTCTTAAAACTTTCTTGTTTATAATTCTTCTTAAAATTGGGGCCAATGGCATAAAAAATAGCATGCATATCTGAATTTCCCGGATCGTAACCATGGGCTCCCCCAACAGATGTGCTTGTTATAGCTTTTGTTCCAATACTAAAACCACTGTCAGCAGCTATTATAAATTTTGAGATTCTTGGGTTATCCCTGTAATGTAAATAATCCGGTACATTTTCCTTATCCCAAACAGAAATATCTGTGGTGTTATTTAAAACTGCCCATACGGAATCTGCATATCCTTCATTAGGATCTATAAATAGTACCGGATTATATCCTAATACTCTTAAAATCCAGTTTTCCGGAATATTTTCCAATATATTAATATATTTTTCCCCATGGGTTTCTCCCATTCCATGATCGGAGGTAATTATTATATCAATGTTTTTAAAATTGGGCAGTTCGTGTATTCGTTTTATAAAAACTCCCACCAGACTATCGAGATGTTCAACCATATCTTCGGTTTCAGAAGACTGGGGGCCAAAGTTATGCCCAACACCATCGGGTTCTTCAATGTACCAGGTAATTAATCCGGGTCTTTCTTCTTTTGGGAGCTGTGTCCAGCTTATCACAGAATCCATCCGGTCACCATAAGGTATGGAAGAATTAAATACTTTCCAGATTCCAGGCCGGTAACCGTTTATTTCTGCTTCTGAACCAACCCAAAAGAATGAGGCTGTTTTAATACCTTGCTTCTCAGCGGTTACCCAAATTGGTTCGCCACCATAATAATATCCATCTTCCACTTTTGAACGATCTCCTATACTGTAAATTTCCTGCCTGCCGGGATCATAAAATGTATTGTTAACCAACCCATGATTGTCAGGATACAATCCGGTTGCCATACTATAATGATTAGGAAAGGTTTTTGAAGGAAAGCAGGGGATAATAGATTCGGCTTTTACCCCATGACTGGCAATAAAATCAAAATTTGGGGTGTGGTATAGTTCTGGATAATCCCAACGGAAACCATCGAGACTTAACATAATTACAATGTTTTGGTCTTTATCGGAGCTTAGTCTGAGATTATCGCAAGAGTTAAGGCAGATTGAAATAATCAGCAAAATCAGAATTGAATGCTTTAAAAGTTTCATAGGAGGTGAGTATTTATTCTTTTTGAATATTTAATGGTAAAATAACTAAATTAATTTGATGAAAGAAAGTCGGAAAATGTTTGATTTTGTATCATTAGTGTCCGGTAAAATTATGAGATTGCTTCGCTGCACTCGTAATGACGCAATGAATGTGTGTTATAGTCAGTAAAGGGGT
>JAIOZM010000055.1 GCA_021740585.1 Bacteroidales bacterium | reverse complement strand
TACTTTAGTCCTAAGAATTGCCTGTTGCTTAATATCGGCACCTGAAAGTATCATTCTGATAATTATTTCTTTATTATCAAATTTATCTCTTTTTGCTGCCCGCAGAATATCGAACCATCGTTTACCTTCGAGAAGAAATTCCCTCCCCTTTTCATCAAGCAGAACTGTTCTCAGTAAATCTTTGTCGTATACGTCAATATAAGGCATCCCAGCTCTCAACAAGGTTTCTTTGATTAACAAATTAGCCTCATCAAATCTATCCAGTTCTATGCAGGATTCTGCTTTCATTAAGAGCACATCAGCAAATCTGTATAAAATCCAATTCGCATCTCTCTCTGAAGTTGACCTTGGAATCTGACCTAAAGCATCCTTACCACGGTATTTCCAAATGGCCGTTCTTTTATTATAATTCCTAGTATCTTCAGTGTCAAGTATCAATGACACATTAAGGGTATTCAAACCCATTTGTGTACCACCGGAAACTGTTATAATTTCATTATAAATTGGATTATTTTGATTATCCAGATTATCGTTATATTGCATTTCAATAATGCTTTCATGTGGAGCATTCCCGGGATAATAAATGCTAAAGGCGACATCACTTTCCTCTAAAGCATATAATCCTGAATTAATTATTGAATCACAATAATCGATACTTTTCTGATATTGTTGATCCCACAAATAAACATCAGCTAAAAGAGCCATAATGGAATACTTATTCGCCCGGCCGTAAAAATAATCACTCCCGGCAAATTCGGTGGTATACGCAATATCCTTTGCTACCAACAAATCACTGATAATTTGTTTAATAATAACGCTTTCAGAACTTTTAGGAATATATATATCTGAAGTGTCAGAAATAGAAGCATCCAGAACTAAAGGAACATCTTTCCATAATCTCACCAAATAGAAATAGGAAATAGACCTAAGGAAAAGGGCTTCTGCTTCTATTCCATTTTGAATTTTCTTTGTAAAGGTTTCATCCTGTTCTGCTACCAGATCATCATAATACATAAGTGTATTTGCCAGATTAATGGTTTCATAATAATTATTCCAGTCAACTACGTTGTTAGTAGGACTTATATTACTAGCCGCAATTTTGGCATAGTCAGAAACAGCACTACCTGAAAAAACAGCCAAATCTGCTCTTAACTCCCCAAATATTAATGATTGAAGACTTGCATCTCTAAAAGCGTTATAGGTCGCAGCCAGAGCTCCTTCAACATCAGTGGTCTTCTTCCAGAATTTCTCCTTGATAAGGTTATCTTCCGGTGCAATAGACAACCAATCCTGACAAGAGGCAAGGCTGAATAGAACAATAAAGATGGAAAATCTTTGCAGGCTTTTTATATTTAGTTTTCTCATCGAATTAATTTTTTAATATTAGAATGTAAGGTTAACCCCAAACATAAACTTTTTACTTGGTGGTGTGCGACTTATATCTTTTGGAAGTGTATCAGGATTTGATGGTGGCGCCACATCCGGATCCTGACCTGAATATTTGGTCCAGGTATAGAGATTGTATCCTGTTGCAAAGACTTTCAAATCCTTCACTCTTAATTTTTTTGCCATTTCGGGTTTAAATAAGTAGCTGATAGAAACGGTTTTCAGTCTCAGATAGGTACCATCTTCCACAAATCTATCGGACCCTAACCAGTTAAAACCATCGTTGTACAGGGCTCTGGGCATATCAGTAATGTCACCCTCTCTTCTCCACCTGTAATTGGTAGCTGTACTTTGGTTATCGTAGTTATACATTTTTTCAGTATCCATACGGGTCTGATTGATAATTTTCTGACCCACTTTAAAATAAAGGAAAGTATTAAAAATTATATTTTTATATTGAAGTCGTGAACCTGCACCGCCCATAAATTTAGGATTCAAGTCTCCCAAATAAACTAGATCAAGCTCATCAATCTGTCCGTCGTAGTTTCTGTCTGCATATCGTGCATCGCCGCCTGCGAAAACATATCCTGAAGCACCACCCATAATCATGGTAAGTGGAGTATCAATATTCAGTCCATAAACAGGTTCATCATTTACATCTCTAACAATGGCATCATCGTCGGATTTATAAACTCCTATAAAATCGTAACCGAAGAATCCTCCAAGAGCCTCACCCGGTGTTACACTAATCTTATACTCACCATTTGTAAGCATGTCTCCATATTCAAGACTATAATTTTCAGGAAGTCTTAATACTTTATTCTGATTTCTGGAAACATTCACATTAAAACTTAGCTGAAGATCTTTTTTCTTAATAACAGTATAGTCGATATAGAATTCCATACCTCTGTTCTCCATTTCACCATCATTCCGGTTAACAGTACCGAAACCAGAGTGATCAGGGATACCGGAATTTTCCAAATAGAGATTTAAAGTCGTCTTTACATAGTAGTCCATTTCAACGTTCATCCGTCCATTAAAACCAATAAAAGAAATACCCGGGTTAGACTGTTCAATAGTTTCCCACTGCAAACTGGTTAATTCAATACCCGTTGGCTGAACCCCTTGCATATCCATATATGAAACGCTGGCTCCTGCTTCATAGGTGTTAAAATACAGATAGTTTTGAGCAGGAGAGTTACCACTTTGACCCCAACTGTATCTGATTTTCAAATCATTGATAAAACTTAAATCTTTCAAGAAACTCTCTTCAGAGATACGCCAGAAACCAGAAACCGTTGGGAACAAACCCCAACGACTCTCCTGACTGAATTTCGAGTTACCTTCATATTTTGCACCTAACATTACGCTATACTTATCCAGGTATTTGTAACTTCCTGTTAAAAACAATCCCAGCGAACGATATTTACTGGAATTAGCACCGAAATAGTTAAGGGTTTTATCATTTACCGGTTCTGTTAAAAACGGAGATGCTGAACGGTTTGATTCTGTTTTATACCAACGAGACAATGTTTCTTCAGTATCGAACTGTCCCATAAAGACAAGATCATGATTTTCACCTGTTTCAGGCCTGTATATCAGCTGATTTATAGTATAAATAGAACTCTTTTTTGAAAATTCATTCACAGCTCTGTTGGTGATATCATTACCATAGTCAAAGCCTAAGGCTTTATAGGGAAGGAATTTTGATATTTTATTATCAAAGATGTCGAGGGTTACTGTAGTATTTAAAATAAGCCTTGGGGTAATATAATATTTGGTACTGAATAAAGCTCTCGCATTATCTCTGTAGCGCTTTTGTGTACCAAGGTTAGCAAAGGCCACCGGATTATAATAATCCTTTGCACTTCCCTGAAGTGTATAAGAAGGAGTGAAATAATCATGTTCATTATCGGAAATAGAATTACTTGTATCCCTGTCATATATTGAAAGATTGGGCATTCTGCGGTAGGCATTTGATCGTAATGATTTCCATCCGCCAAATTCGGAGTCTTCCACATCATAGGTATTATCCTGATCGTAATGGGTATACATAATATCTGACTTGAACTGCAGTTTGGAGGACAAATCATAATCCAAAGAGCTTCTGAGATTTAGCTTACGCAGACCGTTACCAATGGTTGTTCCACCCTCGTCTGCTAAACCCATCGACATATTATACCTTGATTTTTCACCACCTCCACGAACTGAAAAATCATGCTGTTGAGTTAAGGCCGTTTGTGTAATTTCCTTTACCCAATTGGTATTTTGAGAATAGTTATGATATTCTTCCCATTCAGGATCGTAAGCAATTTCCTGACTATAAAAAGTATTATAATCATAATTATAATGTTCTTCCGTAATAAGTCTGGCATATCCAGCACCATCGAGCATTGGTATGGGTGGTGGTTCATGCGAGGATGTTGCCTTAAAAGTATATTCAAATATTGGCTTCGACTTAGCTCCCCTTTTGGTTTTAATCATCAGTACCCCGTTTGAGGCTCTGGAACCCCATGCAGCTGTGGAAGCCGCATCTTTTAATACTTCGATGGATTCAATATCTTCCGGAGAAACATCAATCAGATTACCAAATTTCTCAATATCGGCACTGGCAAAATCGAAGTTATCATCAATATTTGCGTCGTACGGAATTCCGTTAATTACAATAAGAGGCTGGTTTCTGGCATTCAATGAAGCCGTTCCACGAATCCTGATATTTAATCCTGATCCCGGGTCACCCGATACCGAAGATATATCGACATTACCAATACGCCCCTGGAGCATATCTTCAACTGTGGTTGACATAACAGATTTTAAATCCTCCAATTCTATCCTGGCTACTGCAGTCGCCCTGTCGCGAACCGAAGTAACACCGTCATTACCCATTTTCGCACCTACAAAAACAACCTCCTCCATTTGAATGGATTCAGACTCTAGCTCGAAGTCAATCTGACTTCTGCCTTCAACCATAAAGGTTTGTTTTTTGTAGCCAATAAACGAAACCTGAATAGGATTGTTGATATTCGATACCTTGAAAACATAGTTCCCGTTATAATCTGAAACGGTACCGGCGATAAAACGTCCGTTTTTATCGACTTCCACCATGTTAACAGATAATAAAGGTTCTTTAGTATCTACATCAATAATCTTTCCTTTAATAATTGCAGATTGTCCATACGAATTATTAAAAACGGATAATAAACATATTATTAGCCCTGAAAGTAATATGAGTTTTTTCATAGTAATCTGGTTAGACTTTTAAAATCATTTATAATATTTTAAAACAGAGTTAATTTTATGCAGGACACCTTTTCTTACAAGAATATTAGCATCCTCATGTTCAACGCTAACCTGCTGGCCTGAGAGATCTGTAACAGAAAGATTTCCCGGTAAATTAGTGACTGTAATTTTAGAATATTGGTTGGAAAAATCAATTGTATCTCTATATGTCCTATTGGTACTAAATACTCCTGATTCCATACCATCGTCGAAAACAACATCCCCTTTTATAAAATGATACATAATGAAACTATTTAATGAATCAGCTGCGGCAGGGATAAGTCCTTCAGCCTCAGCTTTCAGCATAGCCTCATTGGTTGGAATGAGAGCAGTCCAGTAATCGTCTGCAGCCAGAAACTTCAGATTAGGAATAACTTCTTTGGTGATTGGGTCTCTGAATCTTGTATCCAGTAGTTTCGTTGCTACTAATAAATCAACAAATTTTGAAATCGAGGTGTCAGCCATAGCTCCATAAAGAATTTTCCCCATAACCACTCTGGATTGTATTGGATTATCAACTTTAACTAACAAGCCATTTCTGTCATTTACAATTACTTCCTGAACTGTGGCAATATTACCTGTAGCCTGATTTTCAGCCGACATGATTTCATTGTTCGCATAATGAATAAAATTGCCAGAACTCATCTCAACAAATTTATCAGGTCCATTGAGATCGGAAAGTTCACCTTTATAGATTTGGTCCTGAGCAAAGATTACCAATTCATTGGTTGCCATAATTCTCCAGGTTCCATCAACCGGTCCCCTACTTTCAATTAAGGAAGTAATAGGATTGTATCTTATCCCATATTCCTCAAGTTTTGCATTGGTAGTGGCAAACAAAGTAACTTTTGAATCAGGATTTGAAAGGCTGGCGAGCATATTTGCCTGATTGAGAACAAAAAGTAAAGTAGAATAATCTTTATCAAAAAACAATAGTCCCGGAACGGTTGTAAATACATTTGGTTCAAGAACTTTTTTCGACTCATAAACCACACCGTTACTGCACATATAAGCAGAGACCAGATCGTCTTCAGTAACTACTGTTGGGTCTCCAAAAGCATTGAAGTACCCATTTTTAAGTTTGGAGGGTACCACAAGTGCCCCTGACAACTGACTTTGAAGTATATAGTATAAAGTTACTCTGGGAACTTCATCAATACTTGTATAGTACTGCAATACAGTTTCATTTAGATACTTTTGCAGAACATCATCCGGTGGTAAAAAAGCAGTCCACATATTCTGAGGAGGTACAGCAGTATTGGTTGATGGGCCGCGTTCCTCTGCAAGGTCGAAAATAAGATCGTATGATTTTCTGTAAAGTATTTGCTTATCCTCATCAATTTTAGGATTCCCATAGGTAGCAAACCTCTGAAGAATATCATAATATAATCCATATTTATCCTGATGCTTTATCATGTATTCCTCAATGCTTGGCATTGGAGGCACAACCCTGTCGAGAAAATAAATAAATCCACTAGCTGTGCGAACTTCTAATTCATCGGGAATTTCAGGATTAGGAATTACCATGGCATTATGCCAGTTCATCCCTTTTAAATTTGAAGTGTAATTCTTCTCCCAATCACTTCCGGGATACATAAATTTATAATCAGATCCATCCTGAGCACCACCGAAATCTCCAAAAAACTCATAGGTCCACAGAGGGATATTCTTATTGCCGGTATACATATTAACTTCCTGACCCTCTTCTCCCGGAACATACCTTTTTATTTCCTTATAAGGTGTAGAGGTACTGGGAGTCATTTTCCTGTGGAAGAGAGAAGCATATTCCGCTTTAGGTGTTTGCAATTCACTCCAGGCATATTCATAGATCAGATAATACCGTGAACGTGGATTACGTAAAACATGAAGCGTAAATAATTGAACAGCTTCATCTTCAGATAAATCATCAACTGAAGTTATTCCTGCCGACTGGAAATAGGCATTAAATGCATCATCGTCGGGGACAAATAGTGTAAATAATTGCTTTGAGATGGGATCTTTATAGTTTGCCTTTTCCATCAGACTTAGGAAAATTGTATAATTCCCTCTTTCTTCCAGCGTTTCAATACTCGTCCCACCGAGCCATGGAGGATCCTCATACCTGTCCTGATTGGTAGAGCATCCTGTTAATCCTAATATCCAAACTGCAAATAATGCAGCAAGGAAGATTTGAAAAGGTTTTTTCATGGTTTAAAAATTTCTATTTTGCTCAAATATAAAAGATAAAATTGAGATTCAGTAAATAATATTTAATAAATATTAAGTTTTTTTAACAGTTCTAAATAAAGGCTGCCAACTCACATTTTACTTCTTTCTCTTTCTGCAATGTCTTATGACCTTAATATTTCTTTTCCTTATCGTTCGGTGAACATATAAAAATAAGAATAATAGTTTTTATAAACCCTTTATCTTCTTAAATATGAGAGATTTCCAGGTTTTGATATTCTTCAAAACTTAAATCTGAAACCTTCATGATTTATAATGAAAATATGAAAATCAAGCGCATACTGCGAACATCAATCCACATTCAACTACCTCCGATTCATTAATTATAAATTAAAAAAATGTTAATATTAATTTATTTGTTGCAACATATTTTGTTACTACATATTTTTGCTGTCAAATAATCAAATAATTAAAATATGAAAACAATTAAAATTCTATCAGCGGTACTTTTACTTTCCTCAGGTTTTATGTTGAATGCTCAAAATGTTAAAGTAAATACGGAAAAATCTACCTTAAAATGGTTAGGCAAAAAAGTAGGTGGAGAACATTTCGGCGAGATTCAATTAAAAAGCGGTGAGATGGAATTAAAAGGAGAAAATATTCTTAGTGGTAATTTCGTTATCGACATGACATCGATTACAAATGCCGATGTGGAAAGTGAAGAGTATAATCAAAAATTAGTAGGTCATTTAAAGTCTGACGATTTCTTTGGCACTGAAAGTTTCCCTACTTCAAGCCTAAAACTTACTAAAGTAGCCGAATTTTTGAATGGGAAAGCTATTGCACAGGGAGACCTGACAATAAAAGGCAAGACCAATCCCATTTCATTTGAAATAAAAAAAGAAATGAATAATTACCTCGCAACAATAATTGTTGACCGTTCAAAATATGATGTAAGGTATGGTTCTAAATCATTTTTTGACAATTTGGGCGACAAATACATCAATGATGAGTTTACTCTCGAAGTGATTATCGTTACCGAATAAAGTTAATTATTCAATTTAAAAATCAGCCTGCTTATTACTATTAATTTGGCTAAAAGCCTTAGGTTTACAAATAAATTGGAATTCATGAAAATTGAAGATGAAATAAAAGGGCGATTTCGGAACGAATATCACAAGGGTCTAATTAACCTTATTTTTACGGAAAAACAATTGAGTTATCAGTTTTTACAAATCCTGAAAAAACATAGGTTAACTGAGCCCCAATACAATGTTTTGCGTGTATTGCGCGGATTTCGGAACGAAGGCCCTCTTTCGGTTGGTTTTATAAAAGACAGAATGCTTGATAAACAACCTGATGTTAGCAGGATAGTAGACAAATTATATGAAAAAGGATTGGTTAACAGAAGTGAAAACCGGTCCGACAGGCGCCAAAAAGACATCGAAATAACCGAAGAGGGTCTCAATCTGTTATCGGGGATGAATGATTTTAAATTACAGGAAGACCAAATCTTAAAAAATCTTTCTCTGGATGAAGTGATACAATTTAATTCACTTCTTGACAAAATCAGGGAATTAAATAATTAATAGTATATGAGCTTTTACGATTTTGAGATAGCCAAACCAAATGGGACCACATTAAGATTGAATGAGTTTAAAGGAAAGATAGTTTTAGTGGTTAACACTGCTACTATGTGTGGTTTAGCTCCGCAGTTCGAGGGTTTGGAGGCCCTGCACCAAAAATACAAAGCAAAAGGCCTGGTGGTATTGGGCTTCCCTTCAAACCAGTTCCGGAACCAGGAGCCTCAGAGTAATGAATCGATGGAGGAAGTTTGCAAAATAAATCATGGCGTAAGCTTCCAGTTAACAGAAAAGATTGATGTAAACGGTGAAAATACTCATCCTGTATTCAGATATCTGAAAGATGAATTGCCGGGAACATTTACAAAGAAAATAAAATGGAATTTTACAAAATTCCTGATCGATGCAAATGGAAAGCCATTCAAACGTTATGCCCCTACGGTCATTCCTTCGAAAATCGAAAAAGATATTTTAAAACTGATTTCAAAAAATGAATAAAACAGCCCTTTTAATTGGTGCTACAGGTCTTGTGGGTTCAAACCTGCTAAAAGAGCTCCTGCTGGATGACACTTTTTCCAGAGTAAAAATATTCTCCAGGAGAACTACAGGAATAAGTCATGATAAATTGGAGGAAATAATAATTGATTTTGATCATATTGAAAAAATTAAAAATGAGATTTCAGGTGATGTTTTATTCTCTTGTCTGGGAACAACTCTCAAGCAAGCCGGAAGCAAGAAGAATCAATATAAGGTAGATTTTAAATATCAGTTTGAATTTGCTAAATATGCCAGCGAAAATAAAGTCCCCGACTATTTGCTTGTTTCCTCCACCTCAGCTCATCCAAGGTCGTTGATTTTCTATTCCAGAATGAAGGGAGAACTTGAAGAGGCGGTTAAAAAACTTCACTTCTCCAAAATAAGCATTTTGCAACCCAGTGTTTTATCGGGTGAAAGAAAAGAAAAAAGAACCGGTGAAAAATTTGGTGAGATTACCATCAATTTTCTTGGGAAAATCTTCCCTTTTCTCAGAAAATACAGAAGTATAAAGGGAAGTATTGTAGCCAACGCAATGGTGATTATTTACAAAAAAGACCGGCCTGAAAAAACACGAACCTATAAACTTGATGAGCTGTTTTCAGTTTAGAACAGAACCAAAATCTTTCTTCACCCGAAATTCCATAGCATTTTACGCAATGACCCAATGCACATGTGTTTTAGGGTTTATAAATTTTCCTTACAAAAATGATTATAAATAGCATGTTGATAATTTTTCTTTAATTTACATTCAGAAAGAATCAATATGATAATTAAAAAGCTGCAAGCATTATTTCACCCTGAGCAATACCAGGGATGGGGAAGAAAAAGAAAGTATTTCGAAGGCTGGTATTACAAAATTATCAATAAATCTGAAGATCAGGCCTTTGCAATTATTCCAGGCATCGCTATGGATGAGAATGGATTACAACAATCATTTGTGCAGGTCCTTGACGGGAAAAATCTACACGCAGAATACCATAAATTCCCGGCAGATCAGTTTCATGCTACCCCGGGAAAATTTCATATCACCATAGCCGGCAATACGTTTTCAGAAAAACGGATTATTCTCGACTTACCCGGAATTCAGGGAGAACTAAGCTTTGAAAATCAGATCTTATGGCCCTCCAAGTGGTTTTCGCCCGGTATTATGGGTCCGTATACATTTGTACCTTTTATGGAGTGTTATCATGGCATATTGAGCATGGATCATACCATAAGAGGGCAGTTGAAAATCCATAATGAAGTTATTGATTTTACCGATGGCAGGGGATATATGGAGAAGGACTGGGGACATTCTTTTCCAAGTGCCTATTTCTGGATGCAAAGCAATCATTTTAGTCAAGCCGGTATTTCCTTCAAAGCTTCGGTTGCTAAAATTCCCTGGCTAAAGGGCTCATTCGTGGGCTTTATTGCCGGTTTATGGCTAAACGACAGAATGGTGAAGTTCACCACATACAACTCCTCCAGCCTTGTTAAGTCGATGGCCGATAAGGAGAAAGTTGAATTAGTCTTAGAAAATAAGGATTACAGACTTGAAATTCTGGCTCACAGAAAAAGTTCAACAGAACTTTCCTCTCCTATCTCAGGTTTTATGGATGGAAGAATAAGTGAAAGCATGACTTCAGAGATTGAACTACTGTTATTTGACAAAAAAAAATCAAAAAACAATATTTCGGGATACGGGTAGAAATTCCGGATTAGAGGTTGCAGGGAAAATTGAGGAAATAACAGTTTGATAATATATTAACACCTTCGTTTTAAGAGCATAAAACCAGAACTGTAAACTGGAGTCTGGTTGCGAAAAATCAATTACAAAAATTCCTTAGGTATGTCAATGCCTTGTATATTAGGGTATGAACTTTGGTTTCACGTATTTTATTGTACTTCAGCAGACCCTATAGATAAGTTTAGGGTGATCTCATAAAAACGGAAAAGGAAAATAAATATAATGTTGATTTGATGATTTTATGTAATTTTAGAAAAAAAAATATTATGAAAACCACAAAAGCAATTTTATTCGTCATTTTTATGTCAATCGGATTTGCTTCCTGTGATCAGTTATCTCAAAAGGAGCAAAGCAAATCGGAATCAACTCTTCAAATCTCAGAACAGGAGGTATTGGATGCACAAAAAACCTGGGGAGAAGGTATTGTTCAAATTGGAGCTGTCTATTCAGCAAATGAAGACTATTCAGCTGCAGCAGAACAGCATATTGATGAATTATATGGCTATAACTTAGGAACTGTATTATTTAAACCAACACTGGCATCGGTGATACAATTCCGTACAACGAAGGAGGGCGCCCTTTCCTATTTTGTAGGACACAATTCTGACTTTCCTGAGGATCATGGATTCGCTATTAAACCATGGACTGCTGTCCGTTGGGAAAGTACCGGAATAAAGACTGAGGGTAATATGGCTGTTGCCATGGGTAACTACTTTTTCACTCCTGCAGACGGTAGTCCGGAGGTTAAGGTTGAATATACTTTTGCTTATACCAAAGATGAGGAGGGAAAACTACGGATAATTATGCATGGTTCTCATCTACCCTATACTCCGGTGGAAAAACATTAAAGTCTAAGGCTTTGCATATAGCCTGCACAAGTGTTGTATATTGGGGTTTGATCTAAAAGTTTAATCTTGAAACCCAGGTTTTAATAACTTTTCTGAAATTTGAAATACTCCTGAAATGAGTACTACTGATTGCAGTAATGAAATAAAAGCGGGGAGACCGGGTTGAGCATTTTTATAAATTAAGTTCAAAGTCCCTAAAAATCTTAAAAAAATCTATTTATCTGTCAATAAATTGACCTGACTTTTAATTGCAACCACTGAAGAAACAAGCACTGCATCTTTATAAAGGAAAATAATTACTTTTATATCAAAAAAAAATATGAAAACCATTGGTAAATCCGCAGTTTATTTCTTTTTTATTCTCATTCTTTTTTCCTGCAGTCCAAAATCCGAATTGGGAGTATTTCAGGATAGCAGCGATATTGGAAATGTCAATTTCCCGGGTTCAGTGGCATTCAACTCCACAGATAAAACCTATACTCTTTCGGGCAGCGGGACAAATATGTGGGCCAATACCGACGACCTTCATTATGTCTGGAAAGAAATGTCGGGCGATGTATCGCTTTCTGCTACCATCGAATGGGTGGGAGAAGGTCTTGATCCTCACAGAAAAGCAGGCTTGATTATCCGGCAAAGTCTGGATCCGGGAGCCATTTATGCTGATGCAGTTGTTCACGGCGATGGACTTACTTCTCTGCAATTCAGAGAGACAAAAGATGCAACAACACATGAAATTATATCAAATATTTCGAATCCTGAGAGATTGAAAATTGAAAAGACAGGTGATTACCTGTACATGTCGGTCGGCAATGATGAGGCAGATATGGAATCGGCAAGTGGAAGTATCAGATTACAAATTACCGATCCCTTTTATATCGGAATCGGGGTCTGCTCCCACAACAACGACACCATTGAAACAGCCATATTCTCAGATGTAATTCTTGAAAACACAGTGGTAAAACCAGATTCATTAAAACAAATGGAAAGCAGCTTAGAAATCATATCATTATCTTCTTTCGACAGAAAAGTGGTGTATATAACAAAGGCTCATATTGAAGCCCCAAATTGGACTCCCGATGGAAAAACCCTCATCTATAACAGTGGTGGCTTGCTATATAAAATTCCTGTGGAGGGAGGAAAACCTGAGGTGATCCCAACCGGTTTTGCTACTAAAATTAATAATGATCATGGCATTTCTCCCGATGGAACTCAAATGGTAATAAGCGATCAGACCGAAACCGGCAGCTCTTTGATTTATTCCCTGCCCATTGAGGGCGGAACTCCTATAAAAGTGACTCCGAACGGACCTTCATACTGGCATGGATGGTCTCCCGACGGAAAAACACTTGCCTATTGCGCTGAGCGTAACGGCAATTACGACATTTATACCATTCCTCTGAAAGGAGGACAGGAAACCCGTCTTACCACTGCTGAAGGTCTGGATGATGGTCCTGATTATTCTCCCGATGGAAGCTATATTTATTTCAACTCGGTTCGCACAGGGACCATGCAGATATGGAGGATGAAAACCGATGGCAGTGAGCAGGAACAAATTACTACCGACGAATACAACGACTGGTTTGCCCACCCGTCGCCCGATGGCAAATGGATTGTTTATGTTAGTTTCGGCACCGATGTGGAGCCTGGCTCACATCCCCCTAACAAACATGTTATGCTTCGCTTAATGAATATTGAAACAAGGGAAGTTCAGGTCTTGGCAAAACTATTTGGAGGACAGGGAACCATCAATGTACCTTCATGGTCGCCTGACAGTAAAAATATTGCATTTGTTAGTTATCTTTTGAAGTAATATTGATTAGAAAAAAAGGCAAATAAAATGCAGATAAACCGACCGGATCCTATAGTATCAGATTCAGAAATTTATAAATACACTAAACGTCAGGATCCGCAAATCGCCATAGAAGCTCTTATGGCAGGTGATTTTGTAATTATTAAGGATTTTTATAGCACAGGACTTGCCTTACTTGCTGTTCTGAAGCAATTTCTCACCAAGTCAAAAACACAGAAAACACACAAAGAACAGAGAGATACCCGCTCAGTTTACAGGGAAGTTTCTCATCGCCTCCTCCTTCAGATACGAAACCACAAATTGGTGGCGAGAAAAGCCCCGGAAATTGGCTGGCTTGAAAAATTGTATCCGGAGCTTGAGGACTTTTTTTTACCTTTTCCACAGGTTCAGGGACTAAACAGCGCATGGCAGTGGTATGAAAAAGGAATTACCATTCCCGTTTTACACAGGAAGATTCATCCTTTCTTCGGAGTCTATTTCCCCACGAGATTCGAACATCTGAATCTATTCGACAGCTGGTTAAAGGAATACCGTGGACCAAAAGATCTGGCATTTGATGTAGGAATTGGATGTGGGGTACTTTCTTTTCAAATGATAAAACATAATTTTAAAAGAGTTATTGGAAGCGATTCAAACCCGAATGCCATATTTGGATTGAAAGAAGACCAGAATGCTAAACATATTAGCAGTAAAATAGAATTATTGTATGGCGATTTATTTGTCAATAGCACTGAAAAATCGGAATTAATTGTATTCAATCCGCCCTGGCTGCCTGCCACACAAACGATTGAGGGATTGGATTCAGCGATTTATTACGACGAGGATCTGTTTAACCGGTTTTTTGAACAAGCTAAGGAACACTTGCTTGAAAACGGCCGGCTGGTTTTACTTTTTTCAAATCTGGCTCAAATTTCAGGTGTCACGAAAAAACACCCCATAAAAAAAGAAATACTTGAAGGTGGAAGGTTTCAAAAGGAATTATTCATGGAAAAAAAAGCCGATCCTGCTTCAAAAAAAACCAGAAGAGATCAATTGTGGCGTAATTCAGAAATGGTGGAATTATGGGTATTGAAACCGGCTGAAGAAAATAATCAGGAAATCAACAAATAATTCACCCCCTCCACAAAGCCCCTTCCATCCAAAAAGCCCTGTATCTCCTCTCTGGCATCCATTTGCTTAATATAACAAAGTATAAATATTTCTTCGGCTGAAGGTATTTCACTATAGTAAATTACCTCCTTATCCAGCTGCCGGCTTCTTTTTATATCGATATAAAATTTGACTTCAACTCCATATTTCTCCAATAAAGAGGCCCTTCTCCGTGAAATCCGGCTTGCACCCCATACTACTATTTCTGGATGGAATGGATTGTTTTTCTCAAGCCATTTGGCAAGATAGCTGGTCTTTATTTTATAAAATGCAGAATCGCTGTAAATAGCATTTGTCCGGGTAAGTCTGTTGTCTGAGTCGTACCAATCTAAAACTATTTCATCTAATTTTTTAATTCTCACTCCTTCACTTAACCAACGCAGCCACATCTCATAATCTTCCGGAAAATCACCGGATTGATACATCCCGTGCTTCACCCCGATTTCCTTCCGCCACATGGTAGAAGGATTAACAATTGGAGATTCAATAAACTGTCTATTAAGTATCTCATGGTAAGATTGTATTGAATTTACCCAATCCACATAACGCGCAAAGCCTTTGGTGTTATCTGAATGACTAATATGCCTTACCTTGCCTCCCACGGCTCCATAATACGGATTCGCATCCAAAAATTCAACTTGCCATTTTAAGCGATCTTCTACGGAAACATCATCAGCATCCATGCGGGCAATATACATTCCTTTTGCCACAGCAGCTCCTGCATTGGAGGCAAACATTACTCCTTGATTCTTTTCATGAATAAGAGTAAAGCGATTATCTTTATTAACCTGACGCTGAGCTATTTCAACACTTTTATCATTTGAATTATTGTTGATAAGAATGCATTCAAAATCGTACAGGGTCTGACCTTCAATGCTATCAACAGCTCTCTGAAGGGTAGCTTCTGAATTGTAAAATGGAATAATTACCGATACCTTTGTCATTTTCTTATTTTTAATCCAAATCGAATCCGAAAATAAGAAAATTCAATTTAACTTTTAATAGTGCCTGAAAGAACCGAGTTTACGAGCTCATCGAAGCTAAAACTCCCTGACCATTCCTTAGCATTTAAAGTGAAATCCTGCTAAACTCTTTGTCCTCCAAACTCCGCTGAAAAGAAAGGATTATGGTTTCAATATCTCACTTTCCTGATACCTCATTTTATTTTGAGGAAACTGATCCCAAAAAAAATTATTTTTTATCGAGTCCATTTCCCAAAAAAGTTTTTCCATCCTATACATATTTTGTTTAAATCTTTCTAAAAAGAAATCTTCTTTATAAAAATCATAGGGCATTAATGTGTCCATAAAGAAAAAGTCTTCAAAAAAAGCTTTGTCAGAAAATGGGTATGCAAAATTAAACTTCTTTTTAAACTCATAAAAAATACTATCGCTCAGGGAATCATTATTTTCAATATTAGAGTAATAATAGGTATAGCTTGAATCGAATCGAATCAGATTTCCTTCCTCATCGTATTCTTTATTTACCTTAATATCAGTGTAGGGACTTTTCAACTTTGTAGTGTCATCAACTTTCTCTTTCTTTAATAATTGACCATTGCAGCTATTCAAAATTATTATTACTGCAAAGGTGAATAACCATATGCGTTTCATAATAATAAGTTTTAATACCATTAAATATTTATGAAAGTAAGATTGAAATAAAAGAGGCTTTCTCAAAAGTCAGGAAGAATTATTTTATAAAATAAAATTGAAAGTAAATTAAAATCCTTCCGCTTTTGAGAAAGTCTCTTCGACAGATTTACTTAATTTCAATTTGTCGTGCAGGTTTGGGTTTTGCTTCCTCCTTCTTTGGTATGGCAATCCTCAAAATACCATTGTCGTATTTAGCAGAAATCTTGTCGCCTTCAGTGGTATTTGGCAGAGTAAAGTTCCTGCAAAAGGATTGATAGCTAAACTCCTTGCGTGTAAACTGCTGCCCTTCTTTAGTTTCGTTTTCCACTTTCTTTTCTGAAGAAATGGATAAAGAATTGTTGTTGATTTCAATTTTAAAATCATCCTTTTTAAAGCCGGGAGCAGCCAATTCAACTTCAAATGCTTCATCATCCTCCTTAATATTAACAGATGGGATTGAAGTATTTGTATTAGAATAATTCCTGGTCGACCAATCAAAGAAATCATTTTCAAAAAAGCGGTCGAACAAACCAGGTACCTGATTAGAAAATCTTACGAGTGACATAATTTTATCCTCCATACTTTTAGTTAAACATAGAAATCATAATTTGACTAAAATATTTCAAAAAAAATGCCATCTCAAAAAAGGATGAGAAATGTCTTGCAATAAAAATTTGATATACTGATAATTAGATGATTAAGCGCAAATCTCAGATTTATAACTACGACTTTTTGAGTGTCAAAATGACAACTTTTAGTCTGTAAAATGGATGTTATTTTGTCAGTTTGTCTTTTTAAAATGGGGAATTTTTCAGCTAAGAATTTTAAAAAATGTACCCGCACAGCCGGCTTACCACTAATCTTGTTTCCACAAATATTTTTCCATGATATCTTTTTCAATTTTCCCATGATCAAGGAGCCAGCGGAAAACTTTTATGAACTTGTCTTCAGGATGTTTTACTTTCAGGGATAATTCGGGAATAAGACATGCATTCGCTTTTAATTCCTTTTTAATATCTTCCAGAATCAGATCGAACTCATAACTACTCATATCAAGTTCATTGCGTTGCAGACAGACATCGCATTTACCGCAGCGACGGGTTTTTTTCTCGCCAAAATAATCCAGAAGTATTTGATTCCGGCATTTTGTAATTCCGAATCCGTATAATAGCATACCATCGAGCCTTTCCACAAATTTTTCCTTAAGGAATCTATAACTTTCTGCAGAAATATAGAGGTTGCTTTTATCCAGTCTTTCCTCAATATAGGTAATAACCGGATTTTTTTTCATGGGGATATAGTCGATAATCTGACTCGAAGAAAGTCTGACCAGATATTTATACACATCATCCCTGCTAAGAAGGGAGCGCCTGGCTAATAAATTTTCATCAATGGCTACATAGGAAGAAAAAAGCCCTGTATACGATCGGAGTATAAGTTTTATAAATCCATCATACTTCGAATTTGAGACCTGAAACTTATAGAGATCATCACGTCCGATTTTAAAATGTATTCTTGAAGGATTATTAAATTCATCCGATAAATCTATATATCCTTCCCTTTGTAAAATTTTAATGCTGCTATGCGCTATAAGAGCATTAAATTTGTATTTGTGAAGAAAATCAAACAAAATAAAATCGAACGATTGTCCTTTTCCGCTACCAATAGCCAATTGAAAATAATTCCCCAGAGCCTGATAAATGTCTTTAATAACCGATATTTCAGGAAAGGTATTTGCGACCCTTTGCCTGGCCAGTCTTTTATCGGCGGCATTTACAATTAGCACAGCCAGAGCCGCCTTCTCATCCCTTCCTGCCCTTCCCGCTTCCTGGAAATAGGCTTCAATAGAATCGGGCAAATCTATATGCACTACCAGTCTAACATCGGGTTTGTCAATTCCCATTCCAAAAGCATTAGTAGCAACTATTACTCTGGTATTTCCTTTCTGCCATTTTTCCTGCTTGCTGCTTCTCGATTCGTGATTAATGCCTGCATGGTAATAATCGGATGAAATGTTATTCAGTTTTAAAAACTCTGCAACCTCTTTGGTTTTTTTCCGGTTCCTTACATAAACAATGGCAGTACCCTTATGATCATTAAGATAATTTAGTAGTCTTCTGTTCTTATCCTCAACATTATCGACCCGATAGGTCAGATTGCTTCGTTCAAAACTCTTTTGAAAAAGGTTTCTCTCTCTGAATTTCAGCTTCTCCATTATATCCTCAACTACCTTCGGCGTTGCTGTAGCCGTAAGTGCAAGAACGGGCACCTCAGGTAAAAGCTCCCGGATATCTGCAATATTCAGGTAAGAAGGCCTGAAATCGTAACCCCATTGAGAGATGCAATGCGACTCATCGATAGCAATAAGATTAACCTTCATCTTTTCCAGTCTCACCTTAAATAACTCTGTTGTAAGTCTTTCAGGAGATAAATACAGAAATTTATAATCACCAAAAATACAGTTGTCCAGGGCGATATCGATTTCCTCTTTCGACATTGATGAATTCACTGCTACGGCTTTTATTCCCTTGTTTTGAAGATTTGAAACCTGATCTTTCATTAAAGCGATTAAGGGTGTAATTACAATACAGACCCCATCTTTTGCCATTGCCGGAACCTGAAAAGTTATGGACTTCCCCCCTCCTGTTGGCAGCAATCCCAAAGTATCTTTTCCATCAAATACCGATTGTATAATATCTTCCTGCATAGGACGGAAATCGGAGTATCCCCAGTATTTCAGTAATATTTGCCTAAAATCTGTCAAATTGATAGTATTTTTCAGTTATTCCGGTTCTGATATTTCATCCTTCATTAATCACTCTAAATTTAGCAATTATCATTGATAATAGCCAAGTGTTAATCAAAGTTAAAAAAGGGACTGTATTTGTCCAAATTTTTGTAATTTCACAGCTTTAATTTAAACAAAATAAAATACAATGTCTTTTTTAGCAGATAAAGTTTATTCTGAGGGACTTACATTCGACGATGTTCTTTTGATCCCCGCTCATTCAGAGACCCTCCCGAGAGATGTTAAGCTTACGACTATGTTTAGTCGTAATATTCAGCTGAATGCGCCAATTATTTCTGCGGCAATGGATACCGTTACAGAAGCAAGTATGGCCATAGCAATTGCCCGTGAGGGAGGCATAGGGATTATTCACAAAAATATGCCTTTAAAAGAGCAAGCTGAACAAGTAAGGAAAGTGAAACGTGCTGAAAGTGTAATGATTCACGAACCCATTACCATTTCAAAAGATGCCGTAGTTGCTGATGCACTGGCAATTATGAAGGATTTTAAAATAGGTGGCATTCCTGTTGTTGATGAAAACGGAAAGCTGATCGGAATTGTTACCAACAGAGACTTGCGTTTTGAAAGAGATATGAATCGTTCGCTGAGTGAGGTAATGACAAGTGAAAATCTGGTAACAACCAGCCCCAACACCAATTTGCAGGAGGCGTCAATGATTCTTCAGGAATATAAAATTGAAAAGCTTCCAGTGGTCGACAAGGATTTCAAACTGATAGGATTAATAACCTATAAGGATATTACCAAGTCAAAAGACAGGCCTAACTCATGTAAGGATTCGAGAGGTCGCTTACGGGTAGGGGCTGCCATAGGTGTTACAGCCGACGCCGTTGAAAGAGTCAGAGCACTGGTAAATGCCGGTGTTGATGCGGTAATTATCGACACCGCTCATGGTCACCATATAGGTGTAATTGACACTCTGAAAAAAATTAAAAAGGAATTTAAGGATGTGGCCCTGGATGTAATTGTTGGAAATATTGCCACTGGAGATGCTGCAAAAATGCTGGTTGAAGCTGGAGCCGACGGTGTAAAAGTTGGAATAGGACCGGGATCCATTTGCACCACGCGTATTATTGCGGGTGTGGGAGTTCCTCAATTAACAGCCATTTATGACGTGGCCAAAGCAATAAAGGGATCGGGTATTCCAATAATTGCTGATGGAGGTATCAGATATTCAGGTGATATTGTGAAAGCTATTGCTGCCGGAGCCGATTCTATTATGGCAGGCTCATTGCTTGCCGGCGTAGAAGAATCGCCCGGTGAAACTATTATTTATAACGGAAGAAAATACAAATCATACCGTGGCATGGGATCCATTGAAGCCATGCAAAAAGGCTCAAAAGACCGCTACTTTCAGGATATAGAAGAGGATATTAATAAACTGGTTCCTGAAGGAATTGCAGCCAGAGTCCCATATAAAGGCACACTTACCGAGGTTGTGTATCAGTTAATGGGCGGACTCAGAGCCGGCATGGGGTATTGCGGTGCTGAAAGCATTGAAAAACTTCAGGATGCAAAATTCGTAAGGATTACCTCTGCAGGAGTGGTTGAAAATCATCCACATGATGTAACCATTACGCGTGAAGCCCCAAATTATAGCCGATAATACTAATCGCAAATTATATTCGTTTAACTTCATAAATAATTCAATTTAGTTTTATGTAACATCCGGCCATTCCAGAGGAATCAAAAATGATGATTTCTGACAATCTTAAGGCGGATGTACCATTATAACAAATAAAATAAACTTAATAAAAATGAAAAAAACAGTTTTAATATTCTCATTCATTCTCTCAGGGTTCTTTATTATCAGTGCTCAGGATCATAAAAATGATATTCTAATGACTATTGCGGGACGTGATATCACTCTTGGTGAATTTGAAAGAATCTATATGAAAAACAATAATGATAATGTAGTTCAAAAGCAAAGTCTCGAAGAATATCTTGATATGTTTATTAATTTCAAATTAAAAGTAATTGAAGCCGAGGAACTTGGAAAAGACACGCTTGAATCATTTCTAAAGGAATTTAATTCCTACAAAAAGCAATTGGCAAAACCTTATATGACAAATCCTGATATCACTGAAGAATTTGCAAAAGAAGCATACGAAAGGATGAAAAAGGAAGTATTAGCCAGTCATATTTTATTATCCCTTGCTGAAGACGCTTCACCGGAGGATACCTTATATGTATATGAAAAGTTAATGAATATAAGGCAGAGAATTCTGGATGGTGAAGATTTTGAATCACTCGCCAGAGCCACTTCAGAAGACCCATCGGCTAAAACAAATGGCGGACTCCTGGGTTGGTTTAGTGTGTTCAGAATGGTTTACGATTTTGAATCAGCTGCTTTCAATACTCCAAAAGGTGAAGTTTCAATGCCTATAAGAACACGTTTTGGTATGCACATTATTAAAGTAGACGACCTGAGAGATGCTAAAGGTTCGAGAAAGGTGGCTCACATTTTTATCCGTGCTCCTAAGTCGATGTCGGATGAGGACCGTGATGCTGCTAAAATAAAAGCATTTGCTTTAACCGACAGCCTGAATTTGGGTGTTGATTTTGGAGATTTGGCCAGAAGGCATTCTGAAGATCGCAGCAGTGCAGAGTCAGGTGGGGAAATTCCATGGTTGGTATCGGGTCAGATGATACCTGTTTTTGATCAGGCCGTTTTTAGTTTGGAGAATCCCGGAGACGTTTCAGAAGCTATTCAATCCGATTACGGATGGCATATCATCAAACTTCTGGATAAGAAACTCGTTGGAAGTTATGAGGATGAAAAGGCTGAGATTTTATTAAAAATTAAGCAGGGTGATAGAAATGCGATAAAAGATGAGGCATTTATTAAAGACCTAAAGAAAGAATATAACTTTAGCTTTAATGAAGAAAACTTCAGGAAACTTCTCAATCAACTTGACGCCTCCATTTTTGAAGCTGGCTGGAAAGCCACTGCTATTGCAGGGATGGAAGAAGAAGAATTATTTTCAATCGACCATAAAAGGGTAACACTGGGTGAATTCGCTGCTTATCTTGAAAAGCAACAACGCAAACAAAATCCGGCTAAGCTTGAAGTTTATGCAAGAGAAAAAGTAAAAGCCTTCGAAAAGCAGGAAATACTTGACTTTGAAGAAAATAATCTGTTGAATAAATATGAGGATTTTAGAAATATTCTGCAGGAATATCACGATGGAATCCTACTTTTTGATCTTACCGATGAATTGGTCTGGTCGAAGGCGGTTAGCGATTCTGCCGGATTAGAAGCTTATTACGAGCAGAACAGGAATAATTACAAATGGGGTGAAAGGGTTAATGCTTTTACTATAACAGTAAATGATTCATTAATAACCAAGGATGTCAGAAAACTAAGTGCCAAACTTATTAAGAAAGGTCAGTTTAGTGCAGAGGCTTTGTATAAATCCTTCTGTCCCGAAGATAGCCTGAATTCATGCCTTACAATAAAAGAAGATAAGTATGAAAAGGGAGATGACGAAAAGGTGGATGCTACAAAATGGAAAAAAGGCGTTGGCAGTTTATACACCGTTAACAGCAGACCCAGCTTTGTGGTAATTACAGACTTGTTAAGTCCTTCATTAAAGGAACTTAAGGAAACCAGAGGACTTGTTACTGCCGATTATCAAAAGTTTCTTGAAGACAAATGGGTTGAAAGTCTGAGAGAAAAATACAGCTATAATGTAAACAAGGAACTTCTGAAGTATATTAAGGAATAAAAGATATTTTGCCGGAGCTTATCCTTGCGCCATAGAATTCTAAGAAACATTGATATGCTCCGCAAAATTATTTAGGTGATATTGAAACGAATATTAAGAACCTGTCTATATGAACATCAAGCATTTTTTCCTATACAGCGCTTTGATTATCATGGTATGGAGTTGTAAGAATTCCGGTGATGAGACCAATTTGATTCCATTGGCACGCGTCCACGATCAGATTCTCTATTCAACCTATCTTGATGATCTTATTCCTGCCGGTTTAAGTGAAGAGGATAGCAGCAGGATAGCAAGGCGTTTAATTGAAGAATGGACCAGGAATAAGCTGTTTTTATACCAGGCAGAACTTAATTTACCTGAGGAACAAAAAGATATCGAAAAACAAGTTGAAGAATACAGATCATCCTTATTAACTTTTCGATATAAGCAACTGATTTTACAGGAAAATCTAAATGAAAAGATTGACGATCAGGAGATTGAGTCCTATTATTCAGAAAACCTGTCCAATTACATACTAGATTCTGACCTGGTTCAGCTTAGGATTCTCAAAATTCCTGTATCTTCACCGCAAATATCTGATGTACGATTGTGGTACAGGTCGGATCGGGAAGATTATGTTTCCAGGCTTAAAGCTTATGCTGAAAATTATGCGGTGCAGTATTCTATAGATGATTCAACCTGGGTATATTTTCGGGATATTGTGGCAAATACACCTCTTAATATAGATAATATTGAAAGATACCTCAATTACAACAGGAATATCGAATTGAGCGATTCTTCCTATTATTATTTCATAAAAATTAACAACCGCCTGAAAGAAGGGGATATTAAACCACTTGCTCTGGTAAAAGACAATATACGTAGCGTAATATTAAATAAAAGAAAAATAGAGTTTATACAGGATCTGGAAAACACGGTTTATAAAGAAGGAATTAGTAGAAATCAGATCGAAATTTATTGATAAAGACACATGAAGAAATTATTGCAAATACTTTTAGGAACTATTCTGCTTACCGGATCCGTATTCAGTCAGCCAATGTTAATCGATAAGGTTGTGGGTATTGTGGGAGAATACACTATACTTCAATCCGACATAGAAAATCAATACTTACAATACAAGGCTCAGGGTGTTAATGTACCTGATTTGAAGTGTATGATATACAGAGATTTTCTGGAACAGAAATTAATGATGAATCAGGCTAAAATTGACAGTCTCGAGGTCTCAGAGTCGAATGTTGAAATGAGTCTTGATCAACGATTAGATTATTTTATAAATCAAATTGGATCTGTTGAAGAACTGGAAGCGTATTTCAATAAAACTGTTCTCGAAATCAAAGAAGACCTTAGAACCGTTGTAAGGGATCAGATGATAACCCAGAAGATGCAGGGGGTTATTACCGGCGATATAAAAACAACACCTTCTGAAGTCAGAAAATTTTACAATAGCTTACCCACCGACAGCATTCCCTATATTGACGCAATGGTTGAAATTCAGCATATTATGATTTACCCTGCTTTGGGTGATGCTGCTATATTCGAAGTAAAAGAAAGGCTTCTCGACTTGAGAAAGAGAATTTTGGAGGGAGAAAGTTTTGAAACCCTTGCCATTCTCTATTCTGAAGGTCCTTCTGCACCTGAGGGTGGTGATATTGGATTTTTAGGTAAGGGAGAACTCGATGCTGCTTATGCAAAGGAAGCTTTTAGTTTGAAGAAAGGTGGGGTATCAAAAATTGTTGAATCCGACTTTGGCTTCCATCTTATACAGTTGGTTGAAAGAAGGGATGACAAGGTGAGGACAAGGCATATTCTTATGAAACCCAGAATAAATATTGATGCCCGGCAGAAAGCAATTTCCCGACTCGATAGCCTGGCACAGCTAATCAGATCAGACTCCATTAGTTTTGAAATTGCGGCCAGATACTACTCTGAAGATAAAAGTACTGCCATCAACAAAGGTCTTATGGTTAATCCACGCACCAACTCTTCGCAATTTGAACTGAAACAACTCGACACAAAAGATTATGAAATTGCACGTGATCTGGAACTTGGTGAAGTATCAAAACCATACGAGTCACTGGATGAAAACCATAAAACTGTTTACAAAATTATCAAACTTAAGTCTAGAACTGATCCCCACCGGGCCAATTTGAAACAGGATTACCTTTTACTCCAAAATATGGCGCTGGAAGAAAAAAAACAGCTTATTATTGAAGAATGGATCCTCGAAAAGAAAAATGAAACCTACTTCAAAATTGATCCTTTGTATCAGGATTGTATTCCTTTAAAAGGTATTTGGATCGATTAAGTACTTATTTATAAATGGCTTCATGCTTCACCTGACTTTTTCATACAGATATCTGAAAAACAAGGAAAAACTTTTTTCCGCAGCTTTTTTGCTGGCTCTTAGTTTTCCTTCTGTGTTTGCTCAGGCACAAGTGAAAAAGATAGATATTACATCAGATTTTATAGAGTTCGATGCCAGTCTGGGTAGCGGTGCAAAACGCTTATTGGGAAATGTTGTCTTCCTGCATGAAGACGTTTATATGACTTGCGACAGCGCTTACTATTTTTCCGATGAGAACCTGGTCGACGCCTATTCGAACGTTCATCTATGGCAAGGCGACACACTCGATTTATATGGCGACTTCTTAAAATATGAGGGCGAAAATAAAATCGCAAAAGTTAGAAAGAATGTTTTGCTAATCGACAAGGAAACCCGGCTGACTACCGATTATATTGATCATAACTTTGGTGATGATATTGCTTATTATCTTGGCGGCGGTAAAATTGTAAATGGTGAGAACAATCTGGAGAGCATGATAGGATACTATTACACAAAAGAAAAACTCTTGTTTTTTAAAGATAGTGTTAAAGTAACCAATCCCGATTACACTATTTATTCCGACACCCTCAAATACAACACGCAAACAGAAATTTCCTACTTTTTGGGACCAACTGATATTATTTCGGAGGAAAATTATATTTATTGCGAAAATGGCTGGTACGATACCCAAAGGGATATTTCGCAATTTAATAAAAATGCCTGGCTCGAAAGTAAAGGATCTGTTCTGAAAGGTGATTCCATATATTATGAGAGGGAAACCGGAATGGGGAAAGCCTTTGTAAATGTTGAGCTGATCGATACAGTTAAAGATGTTGTATTGCGAGGCAATTATGCCCTTTATTATGAAAAAAGCGAGTACGCAATGATAACCGACAGGGCATTAATGATACAGATCGATAAGGGAGACTCCTTATTTATTCACGCCGACACATTGTTTTCCATGACAGATACTGTACCTGATAAAAGACTAATCAAAGCTTTTTATAAGGTAAAGTTTTATCGGGATGACATACAGGGAAAATGTGACTCCATGGTTTATAGCGAAATTGACTCGGCATTTCGATTCTTTGGTGAGCCTGTAATATGGTCTGATGAAAATCAGATGACTTCAGAATTCATTGAGCTTTATATTAAAAATAAACAGCTTCATCGTATCGAGATGATCAACTCTGCATTCATCATTTCACAGGAAGATACTGTGAAATTTAACCAGATAAAAGGCAGGAATATGACTGGTTATATTAAGAATAATGAAATACAGAATATAAAAGTAGATGGCAATTCGCAAAGCATCTATTATGGTAAAGAAGGAGAAGAAATAATTGGAGTGAACAAAACGCTTAGCTCAAATTTGATAATACGCTTTGTTAAGAACGAAATAGATCAAATCATTTACCTCACAAATCCAAACGGTACCTACTACCCAATAGCCAAATTCCCTGAAACAGAATCCCGCTTTCCAAATTTTGTCTGGTATGAAGATTACCGACCTCAAAATAAATCTGAGGTCTTTATCTGGAAGAAATAAGGGGGAAATATCTAATTAATACTCATCTTCATTAAAAAAGAAATCATCCTTACTTGGATAATCTGGCCAAATATCTTCAATGCTCTCAAAGATCTCACCTTCTTCTTCAATTTCCTGTAAATTCTCAATAACTTCCATAGGTGCTCCTGAACGGATACCAAAGTCAATTAATTCCTCTTTACTTGCAGGCCAGGGTGCATCTTCTAATTTTGAGGCTAATTCGAGAGTCCAATACATAACTAATAATTTATTATAAAATCTATTGTATTCTAATTTTTCGCAAATATAAAAAAATTATTAATATTTACAACTTAGGTTTCCATGGAATTTCTTTTGCATTAAAATCTTTGGAAATTTTCCTCGAAAGAACGAAAAAATAGTCAGATAATCGATTTAAATATTTAATTACAATTTCATCCAAAGCCACTTGCTCTGCAAGTTTTACCGTTTGTCTTTCAACCCTTCGGCAAATAGTACGGGCAATGTGACAAAGCGAGACCGCCTGATGGCCTCCGGGTAAGATAAAAGCCGTTAGTGGTTCTAAATCAGCTTCCATCCTGTCTATTTCAATTTCGAGCAGCTCAATATCTTCATTAAATATTTTAGGTAAGCCTTCGAGATACTCATCACTTTCACTGGCTAATATCGAAGAACACACCATCAACCTGTCCTGTATTGAAATAAGAATATTTTGATATTCCTCTGATTCCAATGAATCTCTCAGTAGTCCTATAAAAGAAATCAATTCATCCAAACTTCCATATACTTCAATTCTTTCATGATATTTAGGAACCCTTTTTCCACCAATTAAAGATGTGGAGCCCGTATCACCAGTTTTAGTATAAATCTTCACTGCTATAAAATTTGATTTTGAAAAGTAGAGACAATGGGGTTCTTATTTACCTTATCACTGTCAACCAATCCGTCAAGCAATCTTATAATTCTATGAGAATGCCTGGCAATGTCTTCCTCGTGGGTGACCAGAATCATGGTATTGCCTCTTGACTGAATTTCACCGAATAGTGCCATCATATCGATGGATGTTTTGGAATCAAGATTACCGGTTGGCTCATCTGCAAGAATAATCGATGGATCATTTACCATAGCCCGGGCAACAGCCACCCTTTGCCTCTGACCACCGGACAGTTCATTTGGTTTATGGTCCATTCTGTCTGCCAACCCTACGTCTTTAAGTACTTTTTTTGCTCTTTCTTCCCTAAAAGCCTTATTTTTTCCGGCATAAATTAATGGTAGCATTACATTTTCCAAAGCATTATATCGTGGCAAAAGGTTGAATGTTTGAAATACAAAACCAATTTCTGAATTTCTGACATCAGCCAATTGATTATCGTCCATCTTGCTAACATCGGTACCGTTAAGTATATATCGTCCATTAGTGGTTGTGTCTAAACAGCCCAGAAGATTCATAAGCGTAGACTTTCCCGAACCTGATGGCCCCATGATGGCCACGTATTCATTTTTATGAATATCAAGTGTAATAGATTGAAGGGCTTTTACTACAATACTACCTATATAATAGTACTTAACAACCTTATCGAGTTCAATAATCTTTGACATAATTCAATAATTTTTTTACGAATTTAACCATATAAGGCGAAAATGGATAGCTTATTTATCAAAAGTTTAAAATATAATCTTGCTTTGCTAATCCCTTTCTAAAAAACACTATTCCCATAAAAAACAGGTCGATGCTAATTGTCACTGAAGGATGGCGCTTCACCATCTGCCAGGCAGTCCTCATCTCATCCGACCAGTTTATATCATCCAGAACAATAAAACTATCCTCATCACAAATATCAACAAAAAAATTAAAATATTCTAAAGTGGGTTCCAGACTATGATTTCCATCGAGAAAAATGGCATAGTTCCCTTGTTTAAATAAAGATCTTGCAAGAAAATCATCAAAACTTTCATTATACGTTAAAATATTCTTCAAACCAAGTTCCCGAAATTCATTTTCCGCAAAAGTAAGTCTTGCTTTATCCCCTTCAACAGTATGCAGCTCTACATCGGGTAATGATTTGGCCAGATACACTGTGCTAACTCCAAATCCGGTGCCCAACTCTATAATTTTATCTGATTTATAATACTGCACCAAACTTCCCAGCAATCGTCCATATTTTGGACGAATACCTGTTTTCTTAATCATTTTACCAATACTAACCGAAGATCCAACATCTTTTCTGGATCCTGCTCCCATCTCTACAATCCGGATTTCATCTCTGCAGTGTTCAAGATTTAAATGCCATTGCAACAAATTCTTACCATCCTCAGATAATCCTATACTACTTTTATTGAGAACATTTTGGATAAACTTAAAAACAAAGGGCGAGTGAACGCCATGTCCCTTCCTGCCCGTTGAAAATAACTTATAGCTTAGAAATCGAAATAGTAATTGAATGTCTGTCATATTAAGTCCGACCATTTTTTTTTGAAACCCTGAATACGGAAAACACTTCGGAGGAGGCTTTAACTTCAGAAAGGATTAAATAATTATTTTTATTTATTATTCCTTCCACGCCCCCCTCTTTGCGAAAACTTAAAAAATTAGAGTAATGCTCCTTCCCTGCCATTCTTTCTATTAAAAAAACAAGCCATTTAAAAAATCCTTTAGGTAAATTAAGATTGTAATCGGCAATTATCAATGTATCAGATACATTTAACGCCTCCTCCAATATCGTTGCCCTCTGTTCAGTATGAAACTGATGCAAAGCCATCGACAGACAGGCATAATCGAATTTTCTGTCGATATTTGAACTGAGG
>JAIOZM010000054.1 GCA_021740585.1 Bacteroidales bacterium | reverse complement strand
ATACCTGATCTTTTTCTGTTTGTTATTGTCAATAATGACAACTGTATCAGCAGTAACAAAAGCTAAAAATGCTGAATTGGACCTAAGAAACTGGGATGGAAAAGAAATCGTTTCCCTGGATGGAGAATGGGAGTTTTATTGGGATGTGCTTTTATATGATTCTTTACATATTGACAATATTGAAAGTCCAACAGCTCAAATAGTGGATGTTCCGTCATACTGGACCGAGTATTATTCAGATAGTCTCAAACTTCCGGGGAAAGGTTTTGGTAGCTATAGATTATCTGTACTTTTACCCAAAGATCTCATAAATAAAGAACTGGCTCTGGATATTCCTATATTCGATGATGCCTACACCCTTTTTATAAATAAAAAGCAGGTGGCGAGCAATGGATGGGTAAGTGCTCATAAGCAAGAGGCAGTGCCAGGTTATAAGCCTGTATTGTATTTATTTAAACCCGATTCAGAAAAACTTGATATTGTAATTCATGTTTCGAATTACAAACACAGAAGAGGCGGGTTTTGGAAATCAATCCGTTTGGGTGAATCCGAATTGGTAATTCATCAAAAGAATATTTATGAAGTAATTATCCACATAACCATTGGACTTATTATATCATCGATCTTATTTTTTGGTGTATTCTTTATTTTTTATACCAGAAACAGAAAAGCTTTATTTTTCTCCCTTTCTATTTTTGGAATCCTTCTTAGGATAATTTCAACCGATACTTTTGTAATACAAACCTTTAGCGACCCTCCATGGGAATTATTAATTCGGCTGGAATATCTTGGTACCTATATCGCCTTTATATTTGCGTGCTGGTATTTTCAACTTTTATATCCAAATAAAATTGTAAAAATATTATTGCGAATGAATTCGGTTCTTATGGCTTTAATTTGCCTGAGTGTTGTTGTGCTGGAACCCGATTTCTTTTCATATACAATATTGTACTTTAAACCTGTAGTTTTATTATTCTTCAGCTATTATCTGATAGTTAGTTTTGTATATATTTTTAAGCGGAATGAAAATGATGAGTTTTATTTCGCTGCCCTGTTGGTTTTTTTAGCCGGTTTGATAAATGATCTCCGGGTTTCTGCATCCGCTTCAGGTATAATGAATGATTACACCATTCACTTTGCTCTTCAGGTCTTTATTTTCTCCCACGTTATTTTGATGATTCATTCATGGATAAAAGCATACAAAGAGAAGGAGAAGATGAATTTCCAGATAGAATATTTAAACCTTAAACTTGAAAAACGTATTGAGGATTCCGAAAAAGAATTGAATCTTGACAAAAAAGAGCTTCTGGATCAAAAGGAAGAAATCTTTGAATTGAAAAAAAAGCTAAAGTCAGAGAGTGAATTCATCAGAAAAATTCAATCAGTTCTGGCTCAGGATATGAGAAGCCCCATTGCCAGCGTGTTCCAGGTTTCGGGTTATCTTCATTCAAGCTATGGAGATGGTGAATTAAAGGAAACCGTAGCTTCTATACGTGATATGTCGGGTGCGGCAAGCACAATATTGGATAATTTGTTGTTTTGGACAAGAACTCAGCGTGGAGATATACAGTATAGTCCACATTTGGTAAAAGTTCAGGATCTTCTAAATGAGCTATTGGTTGTAAACAAAATTGCCTTAATGCAAAAATCGATTGATGCCGATATCCTTGTAAAAGAGGAGCTAACTGCCTTTTGTGATCCACAGTTGATAAAAGTTGTTCTTGGAAATTTGTTTTCAAACGCAATAAAGTATAGTAAGAGGAATGGCAGGATTACCTTAACCGCAACACGTGTAAAAGGTTCGGAAGAGCTTATTCTTATTTTTGAAGACCGGGGGATAGGGATTCCTGTGGATATGCTAAATCATCTGAACAATCCACATAAAAATGAGCAAATTGAAATTAGAAAAGGAACAGCAAATGAAAAAGGTTCAGGACTCGGAATTATCTTATCTCAGGAATTACTTAGAATTAATAAAGGTAAAATGACAATCGAAAGCACAATTAACAAAGGAACCCGTGTAATAGTATATTTGCCTTATGCTTGATTATTTAATGGTGTTGTTGAAGAAAATGAACTATACTTCAACGATATGAAATGGAATCTGAATCATTGACCTTAAATCGTTACCCAATTCCTGCATGGATTCATCGTCGTAATCGTAGTGCCAGTATATAATGACTTCTTTACCTTTTTGGTAAAACTCATTCATTTTTGCAAGGAAGTTAGTAATATACTTTTTTGATCCGCTATTAATGTACTCAAGATGAAATTGAACTTCGGTTTTAGGTTGAGGGTTTTCAATATATTGAGCTAATTCCCTAAGCAAAGGCGAATAAAACTCGTATGCATCCTCAGGAATGGATCTTCCCTTAATTTTGAAAACTCCCCCCTCTACATCAATACTCGGCGATGATTTTGTTCCTTCAATATGCATAATTGATAGAATTTTTGTAAAACTAATAAAAAGACAGTAAAAAGATAAAATTATTTTACAAAAAGATTCGGTTTTTCAAATTCGAATAAACTAGGGTAATCCTCATCAAATTTTTTTAAAACTTCTGTAAGAACAGCCTCTCGCATGAACTTTGACCGATTCTTTACTTTATACTTTTTGCAATAGGCTTCTATAGCTTTAAATTCCCTGCTATTAAGCAGAAAAGTTACGCTGTTATTCCTAAGTAAATCCTTTTCTTTTATTTTTCGGCCGCTCACTTTGCTAAGGCTTTGGTTTAAACAAAAATAGTGAATTAATCTTCCCTAACTACCCGATTTAGAGGTGAATGTATTAACAAAGTATGAACATTTCTGGCATAAGGCTGAAAAAACAGCTTGGTAAAGAATTATAAATGAATGTGATGCGTAATTTTTAGCATGGCTTTGAAAGCCATATTATTCCTCCTGATTATTGATTATCTGAAATAGATTTTTTAATTGAAGAATTTTCAGGCTAAAGGAATAAATTAAAGCCAGGAATATAATTAGTAGCATCCCCGATATCCAGTTTGATATTTTTAACCTGATGAGAAAAGCACTGACTGTTAACAATAAAATGTATAGGAAGATGCGGAGAAAATAATCAGCTGATAGTTTAATATTTAAAATTTTTACTGAAATAATCATTTGTGCAATTGCAAAAAATGATTGAGAAGCAACGGCTGCCACAGCAGATCCCAGAGCTTTATATTCAGGGATTAAAATAAGATTCAAAACAACATTAAGAATAACAGTTATTAAAGCCAGAATATTCAATGCTTTCAAACTGCCATTTGCAGTAAGCAATGTACCAAAAATATACGATATAGAAATGAAGATAAATCCGTTTATTAATACTGAAAACACTTGTGAGCTGTAACCGGTATATTCATTATACAGTAGTTTGATAATATTCTCGCTGTAAAAATGGGAGATAATTGCGAGGCAAATAGCCGGAATTAAAACTATGGAAAATGATAATTTTACCATGGATGTGGTATCCTGTTTTTCCTTTAACATTCTGGAAAAAATCGGCAACAACATACCGGCAACCAATACCGAAAACATATTGGCAGCATCAAGAATTCTAAAGCTTTGTGCGTATATCCCAACCTGAACCTTCCCGTCTGCCAATAAACGTTCCAGAAAAACTGAGTCAAACCGGTTGAAAAACGACATCAATAATATAAGTATGGCAAAGGGGTAGCTTTGTTTTATTATACTCCAACCGTATTTTAATGGAAATTGAAGTTTTATTTTTTCCGTCCGTACCAGTACAATGGAGAAAATAATTATTGATGCAATTGAATACGAAGCCGTTTGTGCATACACAAACCATTCAATACTAAATTCAGTCCCGGCAATATCTGTCCACAGTAAAAAACTACAAATTACAATAACCAAAAACCGATCGAGAACCGATAAAAAACTGTCGGTTCGAAATAAATGCAAACCACTAATGTTTGAACGTAAGTATAGAATGAAGGACAGTAAAAACTGATTAATAATAAGAACCCAAAGAATACTGAATTGCCGTTGGGAATAACCAAGAATGAGTCCGGTACCCAATACAACAATGGCATAGATTACAGAAAGAAAGAATTTCAGAGGTACAATTTTTGAAAAATGTTCTGCCAGTAATGAATTATTCTGAGCAATACTCCTGTTGTTGAAATTCGTAATTCCTGCATCTAATAATATATTCAGAAGGATTGAAAGACTTAACAATGAGAAATATAAACCATATTCCTCAGCTCCAACCCTGTTTTGTACTCCACGGTCAATCCCAAACATCCAGAATGTTTTAACAAAAAGATTTAGGATAAATATAAGGGCAAGATTGGTGATGAATTTTCTTTTCAAGAGGCTGTGTTTTGAATATGCAATATAAGGGTTTTATGGGAAATTTTTATTTTTTTCACCTCCTTTGTCAGACTTTATTCGCGGGGCCTTGCACTTCCACACCATCACATCACCACACCACCACATCACCACACCATCACATCACCACATAATCACCCCACCACTAAATTTTTTCACTATCTTTAAAAAAAAATAGAAGTTTCCCATTATGAAGATAGCTGTTAATACACGACTTTTAATTCCAGATAAACTCGACGGAATAGGTTGGTTTTCATTTGAGACTCTGAAAAGGATTACCAAATCCCACCCTGAACACGAGTTCTATTTTTTATTCGACAGAAAATACTCAAGCGAGTTTATATTCGCAGAAAATGTTCATCCGGTCATTGTTCGTCCTGTTACCCGACACCCGGTTTTGTGGTATTTGTGGCTTGAATATTCCATTCCAAAAGTCTTAAGAAAATTAAAAGCCGACATTTTTGTTTCTCCGGATGGATTTATTTCCCTTAGCTCAAAAATTCCCTCAGTATCTGTTATTCACGACATTAACTTTTTTCATCGCCCCAAGGACCTTCCATTTTTTTCAAGGAAGTACTATAATTATTTTTTCCCTCGCTTTGCAAAAATATCAACAAAAATTGGTACAGTATCAGAATATTCGGCCAATGATATTGCTGATTCTTATTCAGTTAAAAAAAATAAAATAGATGTATTGTATAATGGCGTCAATGAAATCTATAAACCTGTAAAGTCGGATCTGATCCATGAAACCCGTCTGAAATACAGCTCAGCGAATCCGTATTTTGTATTTGTTGGAACCCTTCATCCCAGAAAGAACATCGTGAATATGCTCAAGGCTTTTGACCTGTTCAGAAGGGAAACGGAATCTGATATAAAAATGCTTATTGTAGGTGAACGAATGTTTCTCACCGGTGAGATTGATGATGCTCTTTCTTCAATGGAATATAGTAAGGACGTAATTTTTACCGGCCGTTTGAGTCCGGAGGACTTGCATCTTGTTATAGCATCGGCTCTTGCCATGACTTTTGTTCCCTACTTCGAAGGTTTTGGGATTCCATTACTGGAGGCGATGAAATGCGGTGTGCCGGTTATTGCTTCCGATCGCACTTCTCTTCCCGAAGTGGGAGGTGATGCTGCCATCTATTGCGATCCGGATAACACCCGGCAAATTTCTGTTGCTATGCTGGATATATCTGCTAATGAAAAGCTTAGAACCGGGCTCATTGAAAAGGGACTGAAAAGGGCAAGTGATTTTAGCTGGGATAAAAGTGCGGAACGTTTCTGGTCTTTAATTGAAAAAGTCTTGCATGGCGCTTAAATCCTTTCATACTTCAGGATTAATGGAAGCCGGATGTGACGAAGCCGGGCGTGGCTGTCTGGCCGGTCCGGTGTATGCTGCTGCGGTAATTTTGCCTCCTGATTATTTTCATCCATTGCTGAACGATTCCAAGCAACTTTCTGAAAAACAAAGGGATATTTTGCGTATTGAGATTGAAAAGGAGGCACTTGACTTCGCTGTTGCCTGGTGCAGTGCTAAAGAAATAGATGAAATAAATATTTTGAATGCTTCCTTTTTGGCCATGCACAGAGCCATAGAAAAGCTAAAAATAAAACCCGGTCAGCTTCTTATCGACGGAAACCGGTTCAGACCCTATAAAGATATTCCTCACCACTGTATTATAAAAGGGGATGGAATTTATTTCTCCATTGCGGCGGCTTCCGTTTTGGCAAAAACCTACAGGGATGAATTTATGTTGAAAATTGATGCCGGTTTTCCTGAATACAAATGGAAAAATAATAAAGGCTATCCTACCAAAGCCCACCGTGAGGCTATAAAAAAATACGGCGCCAATATCTGGCACCGTATGTCGTTTCGTCTGCTCGATGAGCAGTTGAGTATAGATTTTTAGAAAACAATACCAACATTAATTCCAGCACGTGCCCAAACACCGCCACTTCCTCTTTCAAATTCCCAGGTGGTATTGGGATTGTCGTAGGTAACGGATGGGGAAATATATGAAGGGCCGATAAATGCACTTAAGGTGATAACATCTTTAAATACCCTTTGAGCTCCGATAAGTATACCACCACCAATTCCTGTAAATGTTGCTGTTTCACTTGTACTTGCATCCTCCAGAGTGAAGTTCTGATATCTAAAATAAGGGGCTATGAAAGCACCATTTGGGGCTGTTTTTTCATCAGATAAATAATACCTGAATTCAGGAGTAATGGCAAATCCCGAGAATTTGACATCAAGAAAAGAATACCCGGTATAATAGAACCCTAGCTGACCAGACATGTCCTCATTAAAAGCCTTTTCATAATCAAGCACATAGGTTTTTAAAAATATGGAGGTAAGACTTGTCTTTACTACGTTTGTTTTCTGAGCATTCAATAAACCCGAAGTAAGTAGTAAACCGGCGAGTAAACTAAATAGAATTTTTTTCATTTCGTAAGTATTGGTTTATAATCATAAGAAACAATAAATATAAGGCAAAGTTCTGTTAAAAAACAAACATTTAAAAAAAGATATCAAAAGGCAATCCCAAGGTTAACCCCACCCCATACCGAAACCCCTTCCCCATAAATACCGGGTCCGCCGAAGGCTTCAAGTGATATTTTTGATTTAAACAATTTTTGATGGCCAATCATCAGACAAAACCCAATATCTTCTTCACGATAATGCAATGAGGGTTCAATAAATGTACCGTTTGGAGCAATTAACTCTTCCGATAAATAATACCGAAAGGAAGGTCTTACCGATAATATTTCACCCACTGTCAATTCCAGGTTCAGACTCATCTCGTCATTTAGTAATCCTTCGTAACTGATCTGAAAATTTTGTGTGAGAGGGAAAAACAAGCTGGTTTTAATCTGATTCTTTTTTTCCTGGGCATATAAAAATCCTGGCAGCCCCAGAAGGATTAGAAATAAAATAAGATTCCTTTTCATAATAAGATGTTTTATTCAGTGAAGAATTTACTTAGTATCTTTTTTTAAGTCAAGCGAAAGCTCATCTAATTGTTCTGAAGAAATAAGCGAAGGTGTATCAATCATTACATCGCGACCTGAATTATTTTTCGGGAATGCAATAACGTCTCTTATAGAATCCAATCCGGCAAACATTGAAACCCAACGGTCGAATCCAAAAGCTATCCCTCCATGAGGTGGTGCCCCGTATTTAAAGGCGTTCATCAGAAATCCAAATTGATTTTTGGCATCTTCTTCCGTAAATCCCAGCTGCTTAAACATGAGCTTTTGAAGATTCTCATCATGAATCCTGATGGATCCGCCACCAAGTTCAACACCATTAATTACCAGATCATAAGCTTTTGCTCTCACTTTTCCCGGATCAGTTCCCAATAAAGCTATATCTTCATCAACCGGAGAAGTAAACGGATGGTGCATGGCATGGAAGCGTTTGGTGTCTTCATCCCAATCCAATAATGGGAAGTCCACCACCCAAAGCGGTTTGTATGTGTTTTTGTCCTTTAAGCCCAGCCTCTCAGCCATTTCCAGGCGCAGGGTACCCAATTGAGTTAAGGTTGGATTTCTTTTTCCTGCCATCACAAACAGCAAATCGCCAGGTTTGGCTTCCAACAGTCCGGCCCAGATTTTCAGATCATCGGCTCCAAAAAATTTATCTACCGATGATTTAAAACTACCGTCGGCATTATATTTTACATAGATGAGCCCTTTTGCTCCAATCTGTGGGCGTTGAACCCATTCAGTAAGCTCATCGAGTTGTTTCCGGGTATATTCTGCACAGCCTTTAGCCTTAATAGCTCCCACAAAATCAGCATTGTCGAAAACTACAAAGCCTTTATTTTTAGCGATATCTGTCAGCTCTTTAATTTTCATTTCGAAGCGGATATCGGGTTTGTCACTGCCGTACGATTCCATTGCTTCGGTAAAAGGCATTTTTGGGAAATCGTAATCGAACTCAACATTTTGCACTTCCCTGAAAAGCTGCTTGGTTAGGCCTTCGAAAGCGGCAAGCACATCGTCGCGTTCAACAAAAGACATTTCACAGTCTATCTGTGTAAACTCAGGCTGTCTGTCGGCTCTTAAATCTTCATCGCGGAAGCACTTTACGATTTGGAAATACTTATCGAATCCTGCCACCATAAGCAGTTGCTTAAAAGTCTGGGGCGATTGGGGAAGAGCATAAAATTGATGTGGGTTCATCCTTGAAGGAACCACAAAGTCGCGGGCTCCCTCGGGAGTGGATTTAATAAGGACCGGTGTTTCAACCTCCAGAAATCCTTCGCTGCTTAAATAGGAACGGATTGCCTGAGCCATTTTATGTCTGAGTTCCAGGTTTTTACGAACCACATCTCTGCGTAAATCAAGGTATCTGTATTTCATTCTGATGTCATCACCACCATCTGACTGATTCTCGATGGTAAATGGGGGCACTTCAGATTTATTCAGAACCTTGAGCGATTCAACAATAATTTCGATTTCACCGGTTGGAATATTCAGATTTTTATTGGAACGTTCCTCAACAGCACCTGAAACCTGAATTACATATTCTCTACCGAGTTCCATGGCAGCTTTGCAAAGTTCCTCATTTACTTCCATATTGAAAACCAGCTGGGTAATACCATATCTGTCTCTCAAATCGATGAAAGTCATGCCACCAAATTCCCTTACTTTTTTAACCCAGCCACTCAGGACTACTTTTTCTTTACTATTTTCCAGTTTCAGTTCGCCGCAGGTATGTGTTCTGTACATTATTGTGTATTTTTAGTGCTTGATATAAATTAATCAATTTCGTCAGCGCTTTGTTTTATCTCCAATTTGCTCATTATCTTTTAAAATGAGTGATCGGTTGGGATGGCATCAGTGCTTTAGACTGCGAAAATATAAAGAAACAATATCATTTACAGATAATTTTCAAAAAAAATGAGCTACACGATTTTCTCAGACGAATATTTTATGAATGAGGCTCTGAAAGAAGCAGAAAAAGCTTTTTCTGAGGATGAAATTCCGGTTGGGGCAGTAATTGTTATAAATAATAAAATAATTGCCCGGGGCTATAATATGACTGAGAATTTAACCGACGTTACTGCCCATGCCGAAATGATTGCTATTACAGCTGCGGAGAATTATCTGGGAAATAAATTTCTGGACGATTGCATTATGTATGTTACACTCGAGCCCTGTCTTATGTGTGCCGGAGCCATAAACTGGGCCCGTTTAGGGACCTTGGTATTCGGAGCTTCCGAGCCTAAATTCGGGTATAGGACCATTTCTGAAAAGGCAATTAACCCAAAGATACAGGTAAAAACCGGCATTCTCGAAGACAGGTCGGCAGCATTATTGAAAAATTTCTTTGAGGGGAAGAGAGATAAATAATTTTTTTTTCGTCAAAAAAGCAGATTTCCCTAGCAGTTTTTTTGAATTTTTCTCCATAAAGGGTGGGTGGAGGGGGTTGGATGGCCCCGATATCTTCTAGAGTAGAAATACTTAATGTCAAAAAATTGATGATCGCGAATTCCCGGTAATTAAACTTCAGTAATTGAAAACCCCGCTTTCCTCATATCTTTCCAGAAATTGGGATATGATTTTGAAACCACAGCGGGCTCATTAATCTGAAGCTCGCCTGTCATAATGCATAAAGGAGCCATTCCCAGAGCCATTCTGTGATCGTCGTAAGTGTCGATAGCTATCGGTTTTGTCCAGTCGGGTTTCGATTTCCCATCCCAGGAAATATTTTCGCCATCTCTGGAATAATGGAGATTTACTCCAAATTTTTTCAATTCAGTGGCTAAGGCAAACACTCGGTCAGTTTCTTTAATCCTGAGGCTTTGGCATCCTGAAAAATAGAAGGGAATATCTTTTGCAATGCAATAGGGGATGAAAGTCTGAACCATATCGGGATTATCCCTGAAGTCGTATTCAAATGAATTAATTTCCTGCTTTCCGGGAGTCAAAATCAGGCCTTCATTTGTGAAAACAGACTGAACCCCCAGATCAGAAAAGATATGCCTGATCTCAGCATCTCCCTGCAGACTTAATTCATCCAGTCCCGGCAGTACAATTTCCAGTTCCTCAGATAATCCCACCATTGAAAACCAATAAGAAGCACTGCTCCAGTCGGCCTCTACACTCATTTTCAGAGTATTAAATTCAGATTTTTTTATGTTTATGGTTTTATCGATTCGCTGAGCTTTTACTCCTGCTTTTTTTAATAAACCTAGGGTCAGATCAATATATGAGGAGGAAATCGTGTCTCCTTTCAGTTTAATTTCAATCCCATTTTCAAGTGAGGAGCCAATCATCATTAAGGCACTAATGTACTGACTTGATATTCCCGAGTCGATGCATATTTTCCCTCCCGATAATTCTCTTCCTGTGATGGCAAGGGGTGGAAAACCAATTTTTTCTATATATTCTATTTTTGCACCGATCAAACGAAGGGCATCTACCAGTTTTTCAATCGGCCTGCTTTTCATTCTTTCGCTGCCGGTAAGTATAATCTCCCCTGGCTGGATTGCATAATAAGCGGTAAGAAAACGCATCACAGTTCCGGCATGACCGGCATCTTTTACTTTATTTTCAGAATTCAGAACTGAATTCATAATTTGTGAATCGTCGCTTTCAGAAATATTATTAAGTTGAATTTTGCCTTTAGATAAAGCGGAAATAACTAATAATCTGTTATTTATACTTTTTGAGGCCGGAAGAATTATAGTAAAACGCCCTGTCTTTTTGGTATTTTTTATCCTGTATTGCATAACATATAATAAACATGATAAATGTAAATAAATTTAATCACTCTTTTCGCTATAATTATGCCCTGAAAAAAATCAAATAAAATGACTACAATAAATTTTGAGAATACGGCAGTAGCGTTTAAAGTACGTTCAAAACGGGAATTGGGAAGAGCTTTTCTTATGTTTAAATTAATCTCCAGACCCGGTCTGGTAAAATTGGGAAACTCTGTAATTGGAATGATGGCCAGAATAGGTCTTCCGGTTAACTGGATTGTAAAACCAACGGTTTATGCGCAATTTTGCGGAGGTGAAACCATTAATGAATGCGCTCCGGTTGTGGAGAAGCTGGCAACAGGACAGGTGCGATCCATACTTGATTATTCTGTTGAGGGTAGTGAATCGGATGTTGAAATAGAAAAAGCCCTTCAGGAAACCTTGAAGGCTATAGATTTTGCCGGTAAGAATGAAAATATACCCTTTGCCGTTTTTAAACCCACTGCTTTTATAAAATCGCGTGCCCTGGAGATTTTGAGTCAGGGAGAAGAAAAAGCCGACGAAGAATCGAAAAAGGAAGGGGCAAAATTCAGAGAGAGGGTATTAAAAATGTGCACCAAAGCGGCAGGATATAATTTGTCAATTTTAATAGATGCAGAAGATAGCTGGTATCAGAATTTCATCGATCAGGTAGTATATGAAATGCAGGTGAAGTTCAATAAGGAAAAGGCCATTGTATTTAACACCTATCAAATGTATCGCTGGGACAGGCTTGATCTCTTAAAGAAAGATGTGGAACGGGCCAGAAAAGAAAAATACTTTATTGGGGTTAAATTTGTAAGAGGCGCATATATGGAAAGAGAGCGCGCCCGGGCCATGGAAAAAAATTACATGGATCCCATTCAAAAGGATAAAGAATCGACCGATAAAGATTACAATTCAGCATTGGAATATTCACTCGAAAATATTGATATCACTTCAATATTTAACGGTACCCATAACGAGTTCAGCTCAAAATTGATGGCAGAGAAAATGCTAACGCTTGGACTTTCAGCTAGTGACGAACGTTGCTGGTTTTCACAGCTTTACGGAATGAGCGACAATATAAGTTTTAATCTGGCTCTGGCAGGATTTAATGTAGCTAAATATGTTCCTTACGGACCTGTGAAACACGTGTTGCCATATTTAACCCGGAGGGCTGAGGAGAACACATCGGTTAAAGGTCAGACGGGAAGAGAATTGAAATTAATTACTGCGGAAAGAAGGAGAAGGAAGAAAGAGAAATAGGTTGAAGGGCTTAATGGCCAAACATTGGGTGAACTGCTTACATACGATTTCGGATTTACCAAAAAACTTCTTTTTATTATTTCAGTATATTCAATACCTTTATCAAAAAGTTGAATATGCAATTTGACAATAAAAAGAGAACTTATAGAGTCTGGTTACAGAAGTTTGTTACCCTTATAGTTATCATTCCCTTTCTGTTAACATTTAGCTTTTCACATTATTTCGACAAGCCTTTCTGGGGAATTGACAGGGTTTTCTGGATACTGTTTTTTGTTCTTATCTGGGCATCTGTAATTGTTTATCACAGAGTTACAAAGCCACATTTTATTTTCTATAGCGACCGGGGTAATAAAATAACAATAAGGTATTTCCCAATAAGACCTTTTAATCAAAAGAAGCATAGCATTGAAATTCCGAAGGATAAATTCGTTCGTTATGAAATTGAGAAAGGAAAAGCTTTTGATTCCCTTGTTTTGTATCAGAATTTTAAAAAGGGAGTTGGCCGATACCCATCCATTCCTTTATCAGCGGTTTCCAGAGAAGATTTAAAGTCGTTGAAAACGTCTCTAAATCAGCATCTTAAAAAATAGCTTGTAAAAATCTAAATTTTCATAGCGATTTTTGGCAGCTTTTTCCATAAACATATACAATTTGTATTATGGAAAACCAGTTGAAATATTTGATCGCATTGTCTATGATCCCTTCCATCGGCTCACTTACAGCCCGGAAACTGATATCCTATTTAGGAAATGCGGAGGCAGTTTTTAGAGAGAAAAAATTGGTATTGCAAAAGATACCGGGGATTGGACAATTTTTATCTGAACGGGCTAACACAGGTTTCGATCTTGAACGGGCTGAAAGAGAAATTGAATACTGTAAAAGCAGAGAGATCCGGATAATTAGCAGTTATGATAAGGATTACCCTGTCAGGCTTCGTTCCTGCCACGATTCCCCCCTAATTTTGTATCTTAAGGGTGAGAATGTATGTAATGCTGATAAAATTCTTAGTATTGTCGGGACAAGACGAGCAACCCACGAAGGTATACAAAATATAAATTCTCTATTAGCAGATATAGCTCTTCATTATCCTTCTCTGGTGGTTATAAGTGGATTGGCTTATGGAATTGATTATCACGCACATTTTTCAGCCTTAAAAAACACATTAAAAACCGTTGCTGTTCTGGGTCATGGCTTACACACCATTTATCCGGCAGAAAATAAAAATCTGGCCTTTAAAATAATTGAAAATGGTTGTCTTATTAGTGATTTTGCCTCAGATATGAATCCGGAAAGAAATAATTTTATAAAGCGAAACAGAATAATCGCGGGATTATCAGATGCTACAATAGTTGTTGAATCGGGACCCAAAGGCGGTGCCCTAATAACAGCAGATATTGCTAATTCATACAATCGCGATGTCTTCGCCTTCCCGGGAAGGGTGAGCGATGAATATTCAACAGGATGCAACCGGTTAATTAAGCAGAATAAGGCGGCAATGATAGAAAGTCTTGAAGATATTGAATATTTACTGAATTGGGACCGGGGAATCCATTCGGTGAGTCCTAAACAAAAATTACTCTTTGTAAGTCTTAGTGAAGATGAGGAAAGACTAATAAAAGCCCTTCAGGAGGAAGAAAGTTTATCAAGAGATTCCCTGGCACTTATTTTGGGATTGCCAATCTCAAAGATCTCTGCAATGCTACTGAAGTTAGAATTTGAAAGCATAATTTCTGTTTTGCCTGGAAATCACTATAAAATGAGCAATAGCAGGACAGTTTAGCACAATTCACAGAATAAATGTTGAAGAACACTAAAAATTGTAAGCTTATGCAGCCCTTATTTTACAGGTCTTTTAGAATATTGTGCTGTACATCATACAATCCCTGCTAATAAATTGTAAAATGAATTATTAAAGTTTATAAGTTTGCTAGACAAATTATTTATCAAACTTAAATACTACATTATTATGGATTCCAGAGTCAAACAATTTATGGCTAAAATTGAAGCCAAAAATCCTGCTGAACCTGAATTTCATCAGGCAGTTATGGAAGTTGCTGAAACTTTAATTCCTTATATCGAGGAGCATCCGAGGTATAAACATGCGAAGATTCTTGAACGAATTGCTGAACCTGAAAGAATAATTATTTTTAGAGTTCCCTGGATGAATGATAAGGGGGAAGTAGAAATAAATCGTGGATTTAGAATTGAGATGAATAGTGCCATTGGACCCTATAAAGGGGGATTGCGTTTCCACCCGACGGTTAACCTGGGTGTACTTAAATTCCTTGCTTTTGAGCAGGTGCTCAAAAATAGTCTTACCACATTGCCTATGGGCGGGGGTAAAGGCGGATCAGATTTCGATCCCAAAGGCAAGTCAGATAATGAAGTAATGAAGTTTTGTCAAAGTTTTATGACAGAATTAAACAGGCATATTGGCCCTAATACTGATATTCCCGCCGGCGATATTGGTGTTGGAGGTAGAGAGATTGGATTTCTCTTCGGACAATATAAAAGAATAAAGAATGAATTCACGGGCGTTCTTACCGGTAAAGGTTTAGAATGGGGAGGCAGCTTAATTCGTCCCGAAGCCACTGGTTATGGAGCCGTTTATTTTGCTGAAGAAATGTTAAAAACAAAAGGAGATAGTCTGAAAGGAAAAACTTGTGTGGTTTCAGGTTCAGGGAATGTAGCTCAATATACAACAGAAAAAATAAATGAATTAGGCGGGAAAGTGGTTACTCTGTCAGATTCTGCAGGATTTATTTATGATCCAAAAGGTATTGATAAGGAGAAGCTTGCCTATATTATGGAATTAAAAAATATTAAAAGAGGAAGAATTTCGGAATATGCAGAAAGGTATGGCGTGGAATATTTTAATGGTGAAAGGCCTTGGAAAATAAAAGCTTTTGCCGCATTCCCTTCTGCAACACAAAACGAAATTAATGAGGAAGAGGCCAGATTGCTTATTTCAAATGGATGTAAAGTGGTTTCTGAAGGGGCAAATATGCCATCTTCACCTGAGGCTATTGAAGTGTATTTAGAACATAAAATTCTTTATGGACCAGGAAAGGCAGCTAATGCCGGTGGTGTTGCTGTATCAGGACTGGAAATGACGCAGAATTCCATGCGTTTGCCTTGGTCAAGAGAAGAAGTCGATAGAAGATTACAGGAGATTATGAAGAATATTCACTCAACCTGTGTAAAACACGGATCTGAAGAAAACGGATATGTGAACTATGTGAAAGGGGCAAATATTGGCGGATTTGTGAAAGTTGCCGATGCTATGCTTGCACAGGGAATAGTTTGATAATGTGGTGGTGTGCAAATGTGGTGGTTCCTGAGCTTGCCGAAGGATGGTATGATGGTTCCTGAGCTTGCCGAAGGATGATGTGTTTTTTATATAATATGGAGATACCAATTGAAAATCGGAACCTGCACATTACCACACCACCACACCACTAAACTACCACACTATTTTACTACCTTTGCCCTTCAATTCAAAAAAATATGTTGATCGATACACATACGCATTTGTACCTGGAGGAATTTGATAAAGATAGAGACGAAGTTGTGATTCGTTCCATTGAATCGGGGGTGGAGAAATTATTTCTCCCAAATATTGACCTTAGCAGTGTGGAGAACATGCTACAAATGTCAGAGCGCTATCCAAAGCATTGCTATCCAATGTTGGGACTTCATCCGGGCTCAGTTAAGAAAGATTATTTGACAGAACTTGAAAAGTTGGAGTCTTATCTCGGGAAAGGAAAGTTTATTGCAATTGGCGAAATAGGTATCGATTTATATTGGGATAAATCATTATTAGCAGAACAGGAGCAGGCGTTTGAAATCCAGTTGAAATGGGCTAAAGATTTATCTTTGCCTGTTGTTATTCACGCCAGGGATTCTTTTCAGGAGATTTTTAAAATTCTTGATAAGATGTATGTACCCGGAATGAAAGGTGTATTCCACAGTTTCACCGGTACTAAAGAAGATGCTAAAAAGATAAAGGAATATGATTTTTATTATGGAATAAATGGAATTGCAACCTATAAAAACTCGGCTCTTCCTGAAGTAATAAAGACGCTGCCGGCTGACAGGATTTTATTGGAAACAGATTCCCCATTTTTAAGTCCGGTTCCGAAACGTGGCAAACGAAACGAAAGCTCTTTTTTACAGCATACCTGTCAGAAATTGTCAGAAATTCTGAATATTAATTCTGATAAGATAGAAGAATTGACCACAACAAATGCCTTACAATTATTTAGAATAGAAGCATAATGCAACAAGGAACTGTATTAATAATATATACCGGAGGAACCATCGGGATGGTTATAAATCCTTTAACAGGTAGTCTGCTGCCCTTGAATTTCGATCAAATTTCGGAACAGGTACCAGAGTTAAAGAAATTCGGATTTCGACTGGATACCATTTCTTTTGAAAAGCCTTTGGACTCCTCTGATATAGGACCTGATATCTGGATTAAAATTGCCTCTATTATTAAAGATAATTACGACAATTATGATGGTTTTGTGATTCTTCATGGAACAGATACCATGGCTTATTCAGCATCGGCTCTTAGTTTTATGCTAAAAAACCTTGCTAAACCTGTCATATTTACCGGCTCACAACTGCCTATTGGAGTCTTAAGAACCGATGGTAAAGAAAATATTATCACAGCCATCGAAATTGCTGCAGCCAGAGATAAGGGTAAAGCAATTGTTCCGGAAGTTTGTATTTACTTTGAAAATAAGCTTTACAGAGGTAATCGGACAACTAAAATAAACGCTGAGAATTTTAAGGCATTCCAATCTGCAAATTATCCGGCACTTGCAGAAGTTGGCATAGATATTAAATACAATCGTGAAGCCATTCTGCCAACCAATAACAATTTAGCATTGGAACTTTCAACGGAATTCGATAATCATATCGCAATATTAAAATTATTTCCGGGGATGAATCGGGCCTTTATCGACTCTATTTTAGGTATTTGTGGATTAAAAGGCTTAATTATCGAAACCTTTGGTTCGGGAAATGCTCCGGCTGAGGAATGGTTTCTTAAACGAATTCGTAAAGCCACTGAAAGCGGAATTATTGTTTTGGATATTACCCAATGTACCACCGGAAGCGTTATACTTGGCAGGTATGAAACCGGAAGAAAACTCTTCGAGGCAGGGGTAATTGGAGGTTATGATATTACTACTGAGGCAGCTACAACAAAAATGATGTGTCTTTTTGGTAAACACCAAAATTCTGAAGACGTAAAGAGAGATTTAAATATTAGTCTTGCCGGAGAAATTACAACATTATAGAAGAAGTATTTAATTTTTTTTGTAATTTGCGCCCCGTTTTAACAAACTTCTTTGAAATACGATAATATATTAAGGAGAGATGCAGGAGTGGTTTAACTGGCACGCCTGGAAAGCGTGTGTACCTCAAAAGGGTACCGGGGGTTCGAATCCCTTTCTCTCCGCAGAGATTGATCATTAATGGGAAAAAGGGTGCTGGGGTTCGAACCGACGACGAAGGAGGAGCTCACGAGAGCTGACGAAGGAGGATCGAGTAATCCCTTTCTCTCCGCAGAGATTGATCATTAATGGGAAAAAGGGTGCAGGGGTTCGAACCGACGACGAAGGAGGAGCTCACGAGAGCTGACGAAGGAGGATCGAGTAATCCCTTTCTCTCCGCAAAGATTGATCATTAATGAGAAAAAGGGTGCTGGGGTTCGAACCGACGACGAAGGAGGAGCTCACGAGAGCTGACGAAGGAGGATCGAGTAATCCCTTTCTCTCCGCAGAGATTGATCATTAATGGGAAAAAGGGTGCAGGGGTTCGATCCCGATAGCTATCGGGAGACGACGAGCTCACGAGAGCTGACGAAAGGAGGATCGAATAACCGACGACGCAGGAGGAGCTCATGAGAGCCGACGAAGGAGGATCGAATAACCCTTTCTCCCTTCAGAGAATAAGGATTTTAAGATCATTTTTCGCAGCTAAAGATTAAAATGATTCTATATTGCAATAGAATTATTAATTATTTAAGTGATTAAGCTTGAATTTTTTAGAAAAAGAATATACTTTTGGGTCTTTAAATAACGTTAATAAATAAATATTAAATCTAAAATTGAATCATGAAAAAGTTATTTGCATTTATAGCAGTTTTCGGTTTGCTAATGATGGGGACATCATTCGTTGCAGTTGCTCAGGACCAGGCTACAGATGAGTCAACCACCGTAGTTGACGAAATGGTTGATACAACCGTCGTTGATGAAGTTGTTGAGGAAGCAGAACCTGTTGTTGAAGTAGCAGAAGAGGCTGGTGGACTATCAGTTCTTCACAAAAATCTTAAAACTAAATTTATTGAAGGTGGAGCATCCTTTATGGGATCTGTTCTTCTCTCCCTTATTTTTGGTCTTGCTTTTGCCTTTGAGCGTATTATTTACTTAAACCTTGCAACTACAAATACCGATAAACTTCTGTTAAGTGTAGAAGAAGCTCTTGCAAGTGGTGGTGTTGAGGCAGCAAAAGAAGTTTGCAGAAATACCCGGGGGCCGGTGGCGAGCATCTTTTATCAGGGTCTTGAAAGATCTGATCAGGGGATAGACGTTGTTGAAAAATCTGTTGTTTCTTACGGCAGTGTTCAAATGGGACTCCTTGAAAGAGGATTGAGCTGGATTTCATTATTTATCGCTATTGCACCTATGCTCGGGTTTATGGGTACGGTAATCGGTATGATCGCTGCATTCGATAAAATTCAGATTGCTGGTGACGTTCAACCATCATTGGTTGCCGGTGGTATTAAAGTAGCACTTATCACCACAGTTTCTGGTCTTGTTGTTGCTATTATTCTTCAGCTTTTCTACAATTATATTATTGCAAAAATTGATTCAATTGTGAACAAGATGGAAGATGCTTCCATTACACTTATTGACCTTTTGGTAAAACACAATCTTAAAAAATAAGAAATTATGTCTTTCTCTAAAATACCACAAATAGCGCTCTATATAGTCGTAGGAATTTCGGTTCTTGTGATTGGCTTTTTCTATTTCGGCGATAGTCTCGTCGATGTGGCAGCCTATGAAGCCAAAGTGGAGAAACTAAATGCCCCTGATGACGCTTCTGCAAATTATTATATGCAGACAGCAGCTGTAGAGGCAGATAGTACCTCAACTGATCCTGTTTCCCAAGAAGTTGCTGAAGGAACAGATACCCTAGTAGTGGAGGAAGAAGTACTTCCTGTTGCTGAAGAAGAAGTGTCTGAGCCAGAAGTGATCAAAATTACCTTCATGGAAAAAATGGTGGATGCCAGAACAAGCATTGCTCTTGTTTGGGCCTACATTCTTGTTTTTGTTACCTTGATGGTTGCTGTTGTATTTTCAATTTTGCAGATGCTTACTAATACAAAAGCCCTTGTAAGAGGTCTTATAGTATTTGTAGGTATAGCTCTATTAGTCGGACTGGCTTATATGCTTGGATCCGGAGAGACTCTCAATATACTTGGGTATGAAGGTACCGACAATAGCGATCCGAAAGTATTGAAAATGGTTGATATGGGTCTGATCTCAACATATTTTATTCTTGGGATGATTCTGATTTCAATTCTGTATTCAGAAATAGCAAAATATTTTAAATAAAAATCCAGGTATCCCATTTTGGGATACCTAAAATATATTATCGAATGGCAAGAAGAGGCACACCTGAAATTAACGCAGGCTCGATGGCGGATATCGCCTTTCTACTTTTGATTTTCTTTCTTGTTGCCACAACCATGGACGTTGACACTGGTATCTCAAGGCTACTTCCTCCAATACCCGAAGACCAGGAAGATGTTGAAATTGATGTGAGAGAGAGAAACGTTTTGGTTGTATTAATCAACAGAGATGATCAATTAATGGTAGGCGGAGAATTAATGGATTTACCTACCCTGAAAGAAAAAACACTTGAATTTTTCAGCAATCCTACGAATGCTGAAAATTTACCTGAGATGAAGGAGGTTGATATTATTTTTCCTCCGGGAACTTCAGCTAGTTTTCCTGACGGAAATGCAACATTTTTAGTTTCGCAGGGAGTAATCTCCCTTCAGAACGACCGCTCAACAACCTATGGCAAGTATTTGCAGGTTCAGGATGTATTGGTGGCTGCAGTTAACGAATTAAGGGATCAATGCGCTCTGGATTATTTCGGAAGGCATTTTGATGACTTAAATCCCCTGAACTTTACTGATGCTGAAATAATTGAAGGGATCAGAAAAATCTATAAAATGAATATTTCTGAAGCAGAACCTAAAAATATCGGAGGAAATTAATATGTCAAAATTTAAAAAGAAGGACACTAAAGGTCTACAAGCAATTAATACAGCCTCACTTCCGGATATCGTTTTTATGCTGTTGTTCTTTTTTATGGTAACAACCGTAATGAGGGAAACAACCTTGCAGGTTCAGGTTCAGGTTCCTAATGCTTCTGAGGTTAAGAAAATTGAAAAGAAGTCACTGGTTAGCTATATTTATGTAGGAAGACCGGTAAGTGGCATAGTTGAACTTTATGGAACAGAACCTATGATTCAGCTTAACGATAAGATTATCAACGACGAAGGAGTTCCTGTGGAACCCATTAAAGATTTTGTGTTGTTCGAAAGGGAAAAACTACCTGAAGAAGACAGGAATTTTATGACTATCTCACTTAGAATCGACAAGAACATTAATATGGGTAAGGTTACCGATGTTAAACAAGCATTGAGATATGCCAACGCTCTTAAAATTAACTATTCGGCAAAAAGAGATTACGAGAATCAGCCGGTTCGTTAATTCTAAAATAACTTTTTTATGATTTAATGCCGTTCTCATCGAGGACGGCATTTTTTTTAGGTGTGAAACATAATCCTTTACCGCACCCTGAAAGGCCATCTTAATTCAGCCCAAGGCAAGGCCCAGGGTATTGAAACGCACGCAGTTCCAGCGCCCTGTAAGGGCAACGTAATCCGTTTTTGATAACGATTGCAACAATATTTAAAGACGAATTAAATTTCAATCCTCTCTGTCCTGATGCTATAATAAATACCAGTGAGAGAAACAAAAGCGGTGATTAGATAAAACATAAGACTTATACCTACACTGCTGCCTTCATCAAGGAATAGAAACTGTGAGCCGTATAAAAAAGTCAATTCCCTTAAGCCCATTCCCCCAATGGAAATAGGAAGCATAGCAACAATAGACGAAATAAGGAAAATAAATAAATAACGGAATTGAAATTCTTCAACACCTAAAGCTTTAAGAATAAAATAGGCTGAAACTAATTGCATTAGCTGAACCAGAAAAGAAAGTAGTGTAGTTTTTATTAATACTTTATTTAGAAAAGAAGCAAATTTTTTGAGGATGAAATAAAAAAAGAATAATCCAAGAGGAATTAAAAGCCATACCACAGAGAGGTAATTGAAGTTAATTTCAATTTTTATAATGTATAATAGAATTACAGATAAACTAAACAAAGCGTAAACTCCGCTCATCCGATCTGCAAGCACCGACCAGAAAATATTCTTCGTTCTTACCTCAAATTTCTTATTCAATATAAAAATCTTATAACCATCTCCTCCAATTCCGCCCGGAAGAAATAAATTATAGAACATTCCAAGTAAGTAAAGTTTAAGATTCTGAATTTCAGAAATATGGATATCAATGCTCGTAAAAAACCTATTGAGCCTAAATGCAGCAATGCTTTTTGACAGAGCAAAACTCAGGACTGCCATCACCACCCAAAAATGATTCGCATCTTTGTATATAGAAATCAGCTGAGAAACATCAATTTTTGTAAAAACAAAATAAAGTGCAGCAAAGGAAATTACAACTTTAAGTAAAGTTATGAGCGATTTATTTATTGCGGTCTTCACCAATGGTTATTTTTTTAATGCGGTAGGGTGTTTTATTTTGAGATTCATAATAGGTTCTCATCAGAAGCTCAGCTATAATACCAATGGTAATGAGTTGGAAACCGGCAAGGATTAGAAGAATCCCAAGCAATAGCAATGGTTTCCCCCAAATATTCTGCCCGCCAAGTTTTAAAATCACCAAATAGACATTGATAATTACCCCTGCCAGAGTAATTATTATTCCCCAACTCGCAAATAAATGCATAGGTCGTGAAAAATATTTCTTGAAGAAAAGCATCAACAATAAGTCGGCCACAACTTTAAAAACCCTTCCCATACCATACTTGGTTTTCCCGTGTATTCTGGGATGATGGTTTACCTCAACCTGGGTAATACTTGCTCCATCGAGGCTTGCCAAAACGGGAATAAACCTGTGCAGCTCACCGTACAGCTTTAGATCTTTTGCAATCTCACTTCGGAATAATTTTAGTGTGCAGCCATAATCTCTTATTCTTACGTCGGTTGTTTTACGAATGATAGAATTAGCTATCCAGCTGGGAATTTTACGCAAAAACATCCCGTCTTTCCGGTTTTTTCTTTCCCCGGCAACAATATCCCAGTCTTCCTCCTCAGCCTTTTTTAACATGCCGGGAATATCGGCAGGATCATTTTGCAAATCACCATCAAGCAGAACGATATACTCCCCTTTGGCTTCGTCGATTCCTGCAGCCATTGCGGAACTCTGACCGTAATTCTTTCTAAATTGAATAAGGCTAAGGCGGGGATCTTTAAGCTTTAAAATTTCTTTAACGGTATTGTCGGTGGAACAATCGTCAACATAAACAATTTCGTAATCTATTTCAGAAAGAGAAGAATTAATTTTATCAACGAGAGGTTTAATATTTTCTTCTTCATTATAAACGCAAACAACTACAGATAATTTCTTCATTATCAATGTATTTAATCAAATTATTTTAAAACAGTGCAAAGATAGGAAAAGGATTTTAATGCCATCGATATTGAAATTAATTTTTAAAAACAATAAAACAGATTTATATCGGCTGTTATGTTGAGCAATATCACCTGTAGCTGCTGATATATATCAATCCCATTTCGGACTTATTAAGCTCTCTATTGCCTATATTTGATGATATATTCTTGGTTATTTTAATATTTATTGGATTAATAGATTCACTATTTGTATACTTTTTCACAGATCATTTAAAGCACACGATTATGGAAGTCATTATATACGATTCGGAGGGAAAGGTGATCGCTGAAAAAAAACAAGAGGCAAGCACAGAAGCCTCTTCTTTCCATTACAAGTTATTGTTATCTGATACTGAAAACGAAATAGAATTTGTTAAACTTCAGAAAATAAAAGACAGTTAGTTAACATAATCTCCATTTTACTTATTCCTTGATTGAATAAGGTAGGTACAGGTCTGTATAACAGAACCTGAGTTACGCATTTATCATTACAGCATAGGATTTAAACCGCCTTCGCGTTCGCTTCGGTGGACGCGAAGGCATTGGTTTAATAGGCTGCGTCGAGCTCGTAAACTCGGTTCCCCGATGCTGCATCGTAAAAAAAGTGTCCAGAGTTCTACTCTGGGGTTTAATACCATTTATTAAAGTGTGTTTTTCCCGGCCAATATTCCCCCGGTGATTTAAATCACCACTTATAGGTGAGTAATATCACTCTTTTACGGTGAGATATGTCACTGCTAAGGTTAAATATCCGATTTGTTTTTAACATAATTTTACTCAGGTGAAAGTCGAAAAGATTATTTGATATTTATTAGTGAATATTCGTCCTGGATTAATTCAAATATCGGATCTGATAAAATGTGATTTGAAAAAATAACAACAAAAAATATAAACATCATGGAAGTAAAGATTTTTGACACGAAAGGGAATATGGTTGCTGAAAGACAGTATTTTGCAATAGAAAAGAAAACTCCATCTCAATTTCTTTTAAACGAAAGTGAACCTGGTGTTTATATTGTGAATATTATTATTGACGGGATAGTAAAAACCCGAAAGATGCGAATGAAGTAATATAACATTTGATTCAAAAAAAGCCCTCCGTTAACCTAACGGAGGGCTTTTTTTTGTTTAGAACTCTAAATAAAACGGAGCTGAAAAGTATTCTTTGTAACAAAATCTAATAAGCATAATAAACTGCTACACAATTGGCATTCAATTTTTTTCTCAAAGTCCTCCCCAGAGCAGGCAGTCAGCCGTGCTTAAGCATTTTGCATGAACTTCTCATATCAAGGAAAAACTGTTTTATTAACGAATCATATTTTGACCGATGAGATTAAATTGATTGTTTGCTTATGGAAGTATTTCTGCTTATATGCTTACATTAGTCGGAGTTATCCATTGAAAAGTGCTATTTTTACATACAAAATAATTCTCCTTATACATTCTTATGAAAAAAATCAATGTTTTCATTATAATAATATTTCTTGTTCTATGCTCTAATTTTAGCCTGACAAGAATAAATGCACAAATAGTACCTGTGGGAAGTGGGAGTTATACAAAAACATTTCCGGGAGTGGATGTGGCATCCCGGAATACTTACCCAACGGGCAGCCCTCTTACATCCGGTATGGCATCCACAAAACCTGTACCGACAAACGATTGGTGGTCCTCCAAGCTAAAAAATGATCACGTAAATAATTTATTTAATTATCCACTTGCATTCAGGACTGTCAATTCCGGATTGGTTGTAAGTTATATTCCTGCTCCCTCCGGTGCAAATGGCAGCAGTCAGCCGATGGACGATTTTTTGCCAATTACCGTAGGAGTAAGCGATTTGGCAGCTTCCAGAGCTACCGTTTCCGATTACTCCGATTTTGACTTTACAATGAACTGGGCAAACAGTACGCATAGTTTTAATGCAAGGATTGGAATTGCCATGCCCTTCATTTATTTTACTAAAAATCAAACCGACATCGCAAAAGTTGTAATTACGGAGGGAACGGTAACCCTAAGCGGGGAGATGATCATCATTCAAAACTCGCACAATGGTGCCGATTTCGCCATTTACGCTCCTACAGGTTCAACATGGACTCAATCGGGAAATATTTACACTTCAAACCTGAATGATAAGAATTACTGGTCTATGGCTTACATACCCCCCACGGCTGCTGATGTTGCTGCGGTTGCCAATGAATACAAAAAATACGCTTATGTTTTTCCTGCAAATACCGAAGTGAGTTATCAATATAATGAGGCTAATTCAACCATTCGATCTCATTTTCAGGTTACAACAGATATTAAAGAAGGCATTGAAACAGATGTGCTTCTCGGACTTCTTCCTCATCATTGGAGTCATTTATCCGGCGATTCCCCAATACCAGGAGGCTATTCCTATCCTTCAATAAGAGGTGAAATAAAAACTTTGGCAGGAAATGAATTTTTTGTTGAAAATGTTTTTCATGGAATTCTTCCAACCTTACCCTATCTGGATAATTACAGCCCCGGTTTTAATCCGGCAAAACTGAATGAAAAAATTCAGTTATTGGAAAATGAGGGATTAAGCACCTGGACCGATTCGTATAATGAAGGACAAGTGATGAACCGATTGATACAAACGGCCCGAATTGCTGATCTGACCGGAAATACTGAAGCCCGGGATAAAATGCTGGCTACCATTAAAGAACGGCTGGAAGATTGGCTCAAAGCAGAAGCAGGGGAGGTGGCATTTTTGTTTTATTATAATTCAATCTGGACCTCCATGATTGGCTATCCTGCCGGCCACGGACAAGATGGCAATCTCAACGATCACCATTTCCATTGGGGATATTTTATCCATGCTGCTTCATTCATACAACAATTCGATTCCACATGGGCCGATAGCTGGGGAGAAATGATTAATTTGTTGGTACGTGATGCGGCATCTTCAAACCGGAACGATGATTTATTCCCCTATCTGCGAAACTTTAGTCCTTATGCAGGACATTGCTGGGCTAACGGATTCGCTACATTCCCCTTTGGAAACGATCAGGAATCAACCTCTGAAAGCATGCAATTCAATTCTTCACTTATTCATTGGGGAAGCATTACCGGAAATGACGAAATTCGTGATCTGGGGATCTATCTTTATACCACAGAGCAGACAGCCATAGAGGAATATTGGCTGGATATTCACGAACGCAATTTCAAACCTGAATATAATTTTAGCCTGGTATCCAGAATATGGGGCAATGGTTACGACAATCAAACCTTTTGGACATCGGATATTGCCGCAGCCTATGGCATTGAGATGTATCCAATTCACGGCGGCTCGCTATATCTTGGGCATAATAAAGAATATGTTCAAAAATTATGGGCGGAGATAGCTAAGAATACAGGCATATTAACCAATGCCGCAAACGATAATCTATGGCATGATGTGATGTGGGAATACCTGGCATTTATCGATCCTCAGGCAGCTATAAATCTGTATGACTCCTATCCCAACCGCTCCCTAAAATTCGGCATTTCAGATGTCCAGACTTATTATTGGCTGAATGCGATGAATGCCCTGGGATTTGTGATTGACACGATTAGTGCAGATTATCCCATAGCCGCCGCTTTTATTAAAGAAGGTACAATAACCTACACCGCGCATAATTATTCAGATGCAGATATTTCCGTAAGGTTTTCAGACGGCTTTGTACTGAATGTCCCGGCCAAAAAAATGGCAACCAGCAGAGACATTTCCATTAGCGGCATTCTCACAACCAGTTATCCCCAGGCATATACACAGGGAAGTGTTGAGCTTACAATGACCGGCGACGGGGGCGTTCCGACCCTGGTGGAATTCTATGACGGCACGGAATTGGTTTCATCTACTTCAGAGGCTCCTTTTTCAACCACGGCTTCAAATCTGAAAGCAGGCAAACATAGTTTTTATGCAAAAGTATATGAAGGAACTGAATTTAATGTAAGCAATATTGTCTCTGTGATTGTTGGAAATCAAATCCCATATAGCGGAGCCCCGGTTTCTGTTCCCGGTACCATTGAGGCGGGTTTATTCGACAAATTTGAAGGAGGAAATGGGCAGGGAATATCCTACAGCGATGTTTCAGTAGTTAATGAAGGCGGATTTAGGCCTGAAGAATATGTTGATGCAGGTATTAATTTTGTTGAAGGCGCTGTAGTGGGCTGGATTTCAACCGGTGAATGGATGGAATATACCATTAAAGTGGACAATCCTGGCCTGTACAGTCTTTCATTTCGCTATGCTTCAGGGAATGGAAATGGAGGTGGTCCATTCTATCTGGAATCGGATGGTAAACAAATAAGCGATTCTATTTATGTTAGTTCAACAACCGATTGGGATAAGTGGAGTACGAAAGTTGTAAATAATATTCCTTTAAACTCCGGGGAGCAGGTATTGAGGCTTGTATTTTCCAATGGAGAAGTCAATCTGGGTAAAATGACATTTAGTTATTCTGAACCACTCCCTTATAGTCAGCCCGTAGCAGATGCAGGTTCAAACATAATTGTAATTACACCCGAAAGTTCAGCAACACTAAACGGTACCGGCAGCAGCGATCCGGCTTCAGGAGCTCTTACGTATTTATGGACACAAGTTTATGGTCCTACAGTTGGATTATTTTCTGATAATTCAGTTCCCGACCCCGTCATTTCTAATCTAAGTGAAGGAATATATTTAATCAGATTAAGCGTTAGCAACGGAAGTTATACCGATACCGACGAATTGTATGTAATTGTGAGTTCAACCGCGTCTATTCCACCTGTGGTTTCGATATCGGCACCTGAAGATAATGCAGAGTTTATTGAAGGGACCGAAATTTTAATCTCTGCAGTGGCCAGTGATCTTGATGGGCACATCCAGAAAGTTGAATTCTATATTGACGGGATACTTATGGAGAGTGTTTTCTCAGAGCCTTTCAGTATTAACTGGACAGCCATTGCGGGTGAGTATGAAATTATAGCTGTAGCATACGACGATGGGAATAATACCGGAAACTCGGCTCCGGTAAACATCATTTTTACGTTAGCACCTCCATGCGACGGGGTATCCTATAACGGAGATTACAAATACGAGTTCTCTGCAGAGGATAGTAATCCGACACTAACATTTATCCCGTCAAAAACCGGTGTGGGCAGTCCGACATGCATTCTCTATTACAGCACAAATGCGAATCCTCCTTTTCCCGGATATAATGTCACACCAAACACTCCCTATCGACTTTCAGCAAAGGAAGGAGCGACTGTGTATTTCTATTATACCTATTCCTATCCGGGACAAGGTGAAAAAAATACCATGAGTAATATGGATACCTATGTTGTTGGAAGTTGCCTCCCGGATCCAAATACCGGGATAGTCACTGATAGTAAGACTTCAGCGCTCATATATTATCCTAATCCGGTTACAGATGTATTGAATTTGCAATTAACAGATTCAAACAGCACCATTAGAGTTTATAGCATGGATGGGAAAATAATTGATGTTATATCCGCCGGGTCAGATACACATCAATACAATATGGAAGGCTATGAAGCAGGAATTTATTTTGTTGAAGTTATTGGAAAATATTCTTCCAGGGTACTTAAGATAGTAAAGGAATAGCAGGTTTTTTTTAAGAGTATAAATGCAAAAGCCTGACAAATTTGTCAGGCTTTTTGCATTTTTGAGCGGGAAACGGGGATCGAACCCGCGACCCTCAGCTTGGGAAGCTGATGCTCTACCACTGAGCTACTCCCGCTTTAACTTAATTCACCAAATATATAATTTTTTTTCTTCTCTCACTCTCACTCTCACTCTGCCTTGTGACCCCACCGGGATTATTCGAGCTTCCTTGCGTCAGCTCTCATGAGCTCGTCCTTCGTCCTCGGTTCGAACCCGGGGTTCTCATCCCGGTTTAATATTACTCAAATATGTAATTTCTTTTCTTTCCTCACTTTCGCTCTCACTCTCACTCTGCCTTGTGACCCCACCGGGATTCGAACCCAGATCATAAGAACCGGAATCTTACATTCTATCCATTGAACTATGGGGCCGGTAAAAATTGTTTTAAGGGCAGCAAATTTAGTTATTTTTTCTAAAACTAGGGCAAATTAAATGAAGATGGCATTTTTGGGATGCCCCACCGGGATTACTCGAATCTCCTGTCGTCGATTCTCGTGAGCTCCTCCTTCGTCGTCGGTTCGAACCCATCCCGATAACTTCTAAAATCCGCAAGATTTTGTTGAAAAAAGCTGTAAAACTTTAATAACTAAAGTTTTACAGCTAAGATACTTTCACCTAAATTGGTGTTGCACAAAATACCTGATATGAAAGTACAAAATAGCTACCCAATTTCCG
>JAIOZM010000053.1 GCA_021740585.1 Bacteroidales bacterium | reverse complement strand
ATTAGAGTTTGTAATATAACTCTACTTACCCTGAAGGGGTAAAACATCTTTAGCCACGGGCTTCACCCGTGGCAAAACGAATTCCCAAAAAACCAGTCCCAATATTTTTGCCTGCGGCAAAAATATTGGAACTGGAGTGGTGTGGCGATCTCTAACCACGGGCTTCACCCGTGGTTGTTACGGTTTAAGCCTTTCAAGTTTATAGGAATAATCAGAAACGAAAGAATCTCAATTAAAATAAATCCAGGTATTTGTCATATATTTCCTGAGTCCTTAGCAAATGAGCCAGCATAATTTCTCTGGCATCATTTTCTCTTTGATCTTTTATTGCAGATATAAGTTGCCTGTGCGATTCCAGAGTGTACATCTTTTCACCTTCAATATTTGCATAAATATAATTACGCATACGGGGCAGAAGCAGATAGATGGGCTCCATGGTGATTTGCATAATCGGATTAGAAGTAGATTTTACTATAGTTAAATGAAACCGATTATCCAGATCAGCTTCTCTTTGAGTATTATCCGGATCGCAATTTTCAAATTCATAAAAATCTGTTTCAAGCTCCAAAATATTCTCTTCGGTCCTATTCCGTGCAGCCAACATTGAAATTTCAGGTTCAAAGAATCGACGTACCTCAATAAATTGACGAAGTAGATTTTTGTCAAATTTTAAATCATAATAAAGATTGAGGGAATTAATGGCATCCTTAATATCAATAGCTGAGACATACATACCGCTACCCTTTTGAACGATTATAAGTCCTCTGGCGCTAAGTCTCCGAAGAGCCTCCCTTAGAGCGGTGCGACTAACACCAAAGGATTCACACATCTCTCTTTCGGTAGGAAGTTTTGATCCAATAGCAAGTTTCTTCTCCCGAATTGCATTTTCTATGGTTCGCTCAATTTTTTGACTTAGGGTTTGTTTGTTTCCAATATTTTGAAAAATGTTATCCATTAAATAAACTTAAAATATGGGTATTATGATTTATACAATTCTGTATTTAAAAATTCAAAGATAGTTTTTTATTTGTTAAAATTGAATGGGTCGACATGAGTCTAAACAAAATAAGCTATCATTTCGAATCAATGAGCACATATTTTGAGGAAATCGCTGTCATAATATTCTAAATTATTAGTGTCCGGTAAAAATATGAGATTGCTTAGCTACGCTCGCAATGACTCGGTTTACGTATGTTATGGCCTGGGAGGGGGTCGGATTCCGGCGAAGCCGAAATCCGACCCCCTCCCAAGCCATAGTCAATAGACATTCAGAGTCATTGCGAGCGCAGCGCGGCAATCTCTTTAGGTTTTATACGTTCTACCGGACACCAATAATTCTAAATTACAAAATAGTAACTTATCTTATTTAGATTCTGAGGTTTCGCTAATAAGATACATTATCGATTTATAATCAAAACCCGCTGTTTTCGATAATCCGATTTCGCAAGTCCTGCTATTCGAATACCCTTCCTCACAATTCTGAACTGCCGGTTTAAGATTTCTAAGGGACCAATCGTTTAACTCCGGTTGAAAGAAACCCTTATCACCTGCAAATCCGCAACAACCCACTTCTTGTGGAAACACAACATTTTCGGTACAGCAGGAAGCAACTTTCAAAAACTTATCACCTAAATCCATTTTTGTAGTTGTGCAAGTTGTATGAAACGCAAGTTTTTTATTTGTTTTATGAAATATAAGCTTATCCAACAGAAAATCATGAGCAAATTCAATGGGTTCGTATAGTTTTAATTTTTTATCCATTACTTTTCTCATTCTGTAAATGCAGGGACTTGTATCGCATAGCACCGGAATTTTTCCATTATCGCTTATTTTTAATAATTCCTCTTCAAGTTCCGAAGACTTCAGGTTTGCTATTTCAAAATGCCCTTTACTTTCCCATGGAGTGCCACAACAAAGCTTGTTCATATTTTCGGGAAAAAGAATTTCATATCCGGCTTTCCTTAAAACATCCTGAGTAACATCCATCAACGATTTTTCCACCTTACCGGATCGTGCAGGTCCCATGGTCTGATTAAGACAACTAGGAAAATATACCACTTTTAATTCAGAGTCAGAATCAGAGTGCTCAGGTTTATTAAATTTAGGAGCAGCTTTTGGCATATATTTATGCCAGACCGGAATTTTACGAAAAGAAATGAAGTGTACAAAACTGGTTAGTGCCTTAAAAATTCCTGTTCCAAATAATCTATGCAGAAAATCAACACACAGTAAAGCAAATCGTAAAATTGATGTTGTTTTACTAAAATTATTTGCCAGACGGGCGGCCCACTTCTGTGAAGACTTACTGGTTAAAATCTTTTCCGAGCGGATATGTTTTATAAGATTACCTGTGTCGATATCGAGAGGACAGGAGGTTGAGCACAAACCATCGCCGGCACAGGATTCATTTCCCTGGTATTCGAATGACTCTTCAATTTCACGGATGGTTAGGCGGTTATTTGGATTATTTTCATTCTTTAGCAGCTTTAATCCTCTTTGAACCACAATTCTTTGACGGGCTGAAAGCGTAAAGGCATTTGAAAGACAATTTATCTCACAAAAGCCACATTCAATACATGTATCAACAGAATGATGTATTTCAGGGATACGTTTAAAGTTCTTTAAATGAGCTTCTTCGTCTTCATTTATAATTACGCCGGGATTAAGCAGATTATGAGGATCGAATTCATTCTTTATTTCCTTCATCATGCTGTAAATATCATCGCCCCATTCGTAGCGAACAAAAGGCGCCATATTTATTCCTGTTCCATGCTCTGCTTTAAGAGAACCATGAAATTTATCCACAATAAGCCGGGTAAGTTTATGAATAAGATTTTTATAGGATTTCAATTCGTCCTCTTTGGTAAAATCCTGAGAAAAGATAAAATGTAGGTTGCCATCGAGGGCATGACCATATATAACTGCATCACCATATCCATTTTCATCAAGCAATTTCCTCAGACTTAAAACTGCTTCTGTCAGATATTCTAATTTTACTGCAACATCTTCAATAATTACAACTGTTCCGGGTTTCCTTCTTCCCCCTACGGACGGGAAAACACCTTTTCTGATTTTCCAGAACTCCAGAATTTGTTTGGTGTCTTTTGTTACTTCAAAATCTCTGATTAAGCTGAAGGATTTTAATGATCTTTCGGTTTTACTCATAAGATTATCCAAAGCCAATTCATCTTTTTCTTCCAGATCAATCAGAAGTGCAGAAGTTGTTTTTGGAAATTGCTTTATAAAACCGGGAATTCCGGGCTTATCTTCAATAGATCTTAAAGCTTCCCTATCTAAAAGTTCAATGGCTGAAACACCCGCTTTTTTAAGCACCGGAACAGCATCGCAAGCTTCCTTTAAACTGGCAAAATATATAAGGGATGAAGCCCGTTTTTTTAGTACGGGTAAAGTTTCAAATACAGCCTCCGAAATAAAACCAAGGCTGCCTTCTGAACCTACCATCAGATGAAGAATTATATCAATAGGATTGCTATAATCGACAAAGGCGTTCATGCTAAAACCGGTGGTATTCTTTATGCTGTATTTCGCAATTATTAAATTTAGCAGTTCCGGGTTTTGTATAATTCTTAACCTTATATTATTTATTTTTTCAATTAGATCAGCTTTATTTTCAGTAAATTTTTTGCGACTTTCCTCATCTGAAGTATCGAGAATGTAACCATCAGCGAAAACAATCCTTGCTGATTTAATGGTGGCGTAAGAGTTTGCATGCGTTCCACAACTCATTCCACTTGCATTATTTGAAATAATTCCTCCTATCAGAGCAGAGTTTATGGAAGCAGGATCGGGTCCAAGTTTAACTCCGAAGGGTTTCAGGATTTGATTTATCCGCCCCCCTGTAATTCCGGGTTGGGTTCTGATAAATTTTCCCTGCTCAATTACTTCCGTTTTACTCCATTTATCACCTGCAGCAACCATTAAAACAGAATCAGAAATGGACTGACCCGACAAACTGGTTCCTGCGGCTCTGAAAGTTACCGGGACTTTATATTTGGATAAAACCTTTAAAACTTGACTTACTTCGCTTTCTGTTGTAGGTTTAAGAACTACTTCAGGTGTTTTTATATAACAACCGGCATCGGGTGCCAAAGCCATTCGAAGCAGCTGATCTGAGATAACATTTGCTTTTCCAAGGATAGAATTAATTTCCTGTAAACTCAGTCTAAGATTTTCAACCATTGTATTAGAAATTAGTTCTTTAAATATTACTGCCTTCCATCGATTTTTCAAGTTCGCGCGCCTGCGTAAGGAATTCTTCAACATTCATCTCTTTGAAAAACAACAATCCATGCGTGGTTCTTATCCTTGGACTTTCATTTTGATAGAAATAATCTTTCCCGAGTATCAATTGTACATCTTTTAACTGATCGACCCATATTTTTTTAGCCAGATCTGAAAATTTTCCGTCGTGCATATAACTGGGGAAGGATGCATCAACCTGACTTAAATAGCAATTGGTAAATGAATTATCCATAACAGCCATGGCATTGAGCGAGACCGGTACGATAACATTTGATTCGGAAGGACTAAACCTAAACCACACATTCCTGTATCCCCAAATTCTTAGACCTGACAAATCCTCCTCCTTTGACCACGATCTTACCGCTTCAGCAATGGCTTGCAATACTTTATAATGGGTATCAGGTCCACTGCCCTCAGGGTCGAGAGCCAGACTAATAACGGTGGGCTTAAGTTCCCTGAACTGTTTAATTATTGGTTCAACATCCCTCTCTTTCTGAGGTTGTTCAGTAAAAATATCACCGGTATAAAAACCGAGTCTTAGGTGATGAACATTTTTTACTCTGAATCCAAAATGAGCCCAGACCATTTCCTCCTCAAATTCCCTAATCATTCCTTTTAACTTTTGGAGTTCGGGTGGGTTTTTCTCACCACTATAACTATTCCTAAGAATGGTAAGATTTTCCTCTATTTTATCTTTAAGTTCCTCTTCATTAGCAATCGAATAAATATCCACCATAGCTCTTACCACTCGGTGGCACAAACCTCTGCGTCTTTCCTGAGGCTCTCCGGAAGCAATCTTGGTCAGATAATGATATACATCTTTATCCCATTTATGCTTGTATCCTTCTTTGAAAAAGTCGGGATAGCGAACCATTTCGATTAAACCGGTTGACAGAAACATTTTTGTGTCAATTAATACATCAAGAATGAATTCATTCGTAACCGCTGTAAACCCTGATGTAAGCACTGCAAAATGTGACCGGTTGGTTTCATTTCTCGATACCCGGTGCACATGAGGTAATATCCCCAGCATAATATCATCGTGGTGTGGACCGGTGTGATAATACATCTGATTATCTTCACTTTTACATCCTCTCAATAATTTATTCTCAATACTTTTTTTCACTTCAGTTACCGTATTGAGGCTCAGGTTGGGTATGAGGCTGCAATAACGATCGGCTTTCAAATCCTCAAGACTAAGTCTGTGAGCATACTTATTAAGCCTTTTGCACAAATTCAACACTGCCTTTTCACTTTTTGCCATGGTCCATTCACCCTCTAAATAATATTTCTTCTCCACATCATGAAGATTGACGGCAGCCCCTTTTGTAAGATAAAAACAACTATTATTAACTTTTGAAAGTACCGTAGCCGGAAATACATTTGATGGTTTATTCTCAAGTGCATTCTTAATAACATCGGCCTTCGCTTCACCTGCGGCAAAAACTATGGCAACTGCTTCTTTATTATAAGTTATGGTTTCTAATCCGATGGTAATTACCAGTCTGTTTTTAGAAATTTCGATTCCTCCCAGGTCACCTGCTGCCTGAGCCTGTGTTTCAAAATTTGTAGGAGTTAGCCTTGTTGTTGAGAATCTGTCAGAACCTCTGGTATTAAATGCAATATGGCCATCGGGACCTATTCCCCCTAGAAAAAATCCTATTCCTCCTTTTTCTCTCACTTTCTCTTCGTACTCTGTACACCAGTCATCGATAGAAAAAATTGATTTTTGTTGTATCAGTTCTGTGGATGTTTTTGCATCCCTGTACCGAAGCGATAAATCAAGTTTACTATCTTCAAACACTTCCGAAAAATGCATTCCTCCGTGCAATGGAATTTCATCACTATTTATTAATAATGCGTTACTTATGTTCAGTCCGAAGCCCTTGATATAATAATTCTTCACATAATAATTAAAAGAATTTTTCTGCATGGAACTTATAGGATAGAATTCATCTATCTGGACAAAGGAAAGGTTGTTTAAAACAGGTTTTTTCATACCTGAAAGTCCATAGGTTTCTCTATAGCCTCTAACCTGTTTTCCGTCCCAGTTTTCGAGTAAATAATTTGTCCATTTAATAAAATATTCAGGGGTTTTCCCTGTTGGCAAACTAATAACCCCATTCGGATTATAACCAACCCACTCCAGAAATCGTAAGGCAGTAAGAAAACCAAGTTTCGGGAAATTATCCACTATTATATATGGTATATTACCAGTCATTTCATACTGACCTGATAATTCAAAAAATTTCTGTTCAACTACCGAATTAAATTTCATTTTATTATTATTTAATTAAACTCTATTTGAATTTTAAAGAAATGTGTAGTTTAAAAATATGCAATAAACACATTCCTTAGCGTATTTTTAATTATGGAAAAATATTCCATAGCTGCTTTTTATTTCTCTGTTGTTTTTCTTCCAAATCCAGGATCTATTTTAAGAAATGGCACTATCAGAAAAGCTGGTATGGTACAAATCATTACCCAGATAAAGAAATTCTGGTACCCGATAATATCCTGCAGCCAGCCGCTTATCATGCCCGGAATCATCATCCCCAAAGCCATAAAGCCAGTTGTAATAGCAAAATGAGCTGTTTTATGTTTTCCATCAGAAATATAGATCATATAAAGCATATAGGCTGTAAATCCAAAACCATATCCAAATTGCTCTACCGCAACAGATGCTCCAATTATCCATAGTGAATCAGGCAGTGCGTATGACAAAAACACATAAACAAGATTTGGCAAATTCATTGCAATTACCATCCACCATAACCAATATTTAAGGCCATTTCTTGATGCCAGAATGCCTCCAATAATGCCTCCCAAAGTTAAGAAAAGTATACCAATTGTTCCATATATAAGACCTATTTCACCTGTGGTTAATCCAAGTCCGTTCATTTCCCGTGAGTCAAGCAAAAAGGGTGATGCAAGCTTAACCAGTTGAGATTCTCCCAGCCTGTATACCAACAAGAAAATAAGCATAACTCCTAATTCTTTTTTCCTGAAAAATTCAGCAAAAGTATTTAGGAATTCTTTCAGAAATCCTTCAGAACCACTTAAATGAGATACATCTGCTAGTGGTCTTGGCAACACTATTTTATGGTAAAGCGAAAATAAAACAAATACTAATGCAATAATCCCAAACACAATCATCCATGAAAACCTTATATCACCGGAGAGTCCTAAAAACATAGCTCTATTTGGTTTCTCAAGTTTCGGATCGAGTTGAAATACGGCAAATGCTGGCTGATTCCAGTTCTTATCATTGAATTCAAAACGGTACGACTTAATAAGAGAAATACTTTTATCTCCTGAATCGTGGCTGAAGTTTAACACCACTGTTTCTCCCTCCCTTGGTGAATTACTAAGCATAAAATAAGTATAAGCAATATTACCGCAGAGCAGTTGTCCTGTATCTTCGTCGCCGGTATCAAAAATATTTTTAAGCATAGAGGTCAATGGCGCAGAAATATTTTCCGCCCACCAGCTGATTTTTTTGTTTTCATCTGCGCCCGAATTCTCCATTGTGTAAAAACCATGACTTATGTTCCAATCTTCCAGGACCTGAATGAATTGATCTCTTTCGGTTTTGTCAATTCGTTTTAAATCAATAGACACATCTTTCTTAGAGATGATGTATAAAGAATCATCATCGGTATAGGATTCAATTTGTGTTGGCTGAAAATTCCTGAAATCAGAATCAATATTATATTCTGCACGAACAGAAACTTCCACCGGTGGCAATCCGGTCTTCGCTTCGAAATACCCTGCAAGAATTACGAGGAGACCCTGACCTGTTAACATTGCCATGCGGTAAAAGGTACTTCGGATTCCAACAAAAAATGCTTGTTCATGCTTGGTTAGTCCCAGCATATAAAAACCATCGGCAGCAATATCATGGGTAGCAGAACTAAAAGCCAATAACCAGAAGAAAGCGAGTGTATATTGAAAAAAATGGTGAACCGGGATGGTAAAAGCAACACCTGCCAGACCTGCACCTACAAGAAGCTCCATAAAAACAATCCAGTACCTTTTTGTTCTCAGAATATCTACGACCGGACTCCATAAAGGCTTGATAACCCAGGGCAAATACAACCAGCTGGTGTACAAAGCAATATCTGTATTTGAGATTCCCATTCTCTTATAGAAAATGACAGATAATGTCATAACCAGTACATAAGGAATTCCCTCAGCAAAATATAAACTGGGAACCCAGAACCAGGGAGAAGTATTTTTTGATTGCTTATTTTTTACCATTTCATTGAGTTTATGAATAGTACATTTCTATCCGGGAATCTTTGTAATAATGCATTAAAATCTGGGAATAATCATATTTTTTTTCCGCCATTACTGCGGCTCCTATCTGGCATAAGCCTACTCCGTGACCCCAGCCTGATCCATACAAAGTAAAACTTTCAGGTATACCGTTAATTTTGTTACCGGGCTCAAAAATTATGGCAGAACTGTATAAGTGTGTTTCACTCAGCCAGCGCCTTATCACTAACTCTTTCCCAATGATTAATTCTTTATCAGTACCTGAAATTTTGAGTTTTACGATTCTTCCTGACTCACCTCTTTCGACCGCTTCAAGAGATATAATTTTTCCGAAATCAATACCCGACTTTTTCTTTATCAGGCTGGATAATTCGTCTTGACTATAGTTTAGTTTCCAGCGGTAGAAATCCTGAGTATCCAGATCATAATCATTCAAAACCTGAGACAATATTTTTTTATCGTTTGTATTGCAAAAAGCTTCAGGAGAATTCAGGATAAAGTTCCGGGAATTCTCTTCAGTTTTTAAGTCAATTTGAAGATTATCATCCGAATCAATATCAGGAAAACTTTTAAGATATGGATGTGAGGATCCTTCCCAACAATTTTCAAACAGCTCTGTGTATCCACCACAGGATTTTGAATACCTTGCATCACAAATCCGGTTTTCATATGTCAGTACCATCCCTCTGGTTTCAGTTACCGCCTTTACAACATTTGGATTAAAACTTCTGTTTATTCCCTGATAACGTTGACAATGATCATCGGCACAAACATGAAAATAATGATGATCTTCCCTATCCCACCATTTAATATATTCATCCTTTTTAATTTCCTCTGAAGCCTCTGGTTGATTTAATACTTTTTTATTACTTATCTGAGCTATAAGCCAGCTTCGGGAAATTATTGCATGCGCTTTTAATAAATTAATGGAACTGTTGGCATTCATTTCAGATGAAATAACACTTTTTAGATAACTCTCAATGGGTAGAATATTAATAATCTGAATGTTGCCTTCAATAATTTTCAACTTCAATTTACCCTGAAATTTCTGATCTTCCTCCTTCTCCCAATGAAAATCGATTCCAATAAGAACATTGTGTATTTCAAAATGCTGATCTGACATATTTGAAGGAATAAAACATAATTCCTCGTCAAAAATCCGCCTGTTGTCAGCATTTTCAATAACAAGTTTATTAGTGTCGATGCTGGCTGTGCATTCACCGAAATAAATATATGGTGAATTTTCCAACTGAAAATTACCGGATAAATTAAAGGAAATATTTTTTTTACCTACTATCCCAACTTCTATATTTGGTTCTTGCTTAAGCATAAATGTATTATGTTACATTGAATAATTATTTTAATTTATCTTCCTGAAATATATTGACTTACAGGTTTTGCAAATTACAAACCTGATGGTACTTTCAGGATTAATCAAACCTATTCAGAACTGAATAAATCAAAGTCAAACAGACACTAATCCGTCTTCAATTCCTTTTCATATCTCCAAAACACTCTCGATATTCTGGCATTGGTGTAGTTTGAATAAAAAGCTATGGGATCGACCCAGGGGATAATGCACTTATCCAAACCTTGTTTCTTAAAATCTGCCAGACATAAATATAGCAAAACACCGCCAATTCCATGACCTCTGATTTTCTCATGGCTACCCATAGGCCCAAACCATCCTGTGCCAATGTTGTTTGCATCATAGGCCGAAAATGCCAAAACTTCATTATTTTTAACAGCAATATGTATAGCTACCGGACTGGCTTTAAAAGCCATATTGATTTCATTTTTCCACAACTCCCATTCGCCGTCAAGAAGTTTTAAGAGACTTTCTTTATAACCGACAGTAGCTCTTGAAATTATTATACCTGATTTCTTTAGTTCGATAATCTTTCCGCTTACATCCCAATCGGAATAATTCAAATCCACTTCCATGTTGATGGCATCACCAAATCGATTAAAACCCATTTTTTCTGCAAAGCATATTGCCGGAGTATAAAACGGATCAATTCCAGGCATGAAATAATTTAAAGGAACATCGTAAATTCGTATTTTCACACAAGATTGTTTCTTGGCTTCCTCTTCAACTTTTTTAAATAATTCAGAGGCAATCCCTTTCCTCCTAAAAGCTTTATCGACAGCCATGAGTTTAATGTAGGCATATTTTTCTCCCCTGATCAACCGGGTTACAGCCTGCATAAAACCAATTATATTTCCGTCATTTTCTGCAATATAGCACGAGTCGGGATTCCAATGAGGATCTAAATACAGTTTTTCTTTTAATACAGATTCACTAATGGTATCGAATTCCATATTATTTTGAAGCAATCGGTGAACAGCGTTCAGATCATTATCCTTATATGTCCTGAATTTCAACATTATTTTTTATCCGATTTGAATAATTCTTTATAAACTGCAAATTTTTCGGAAGAAATCATAATCTCTTTAAACATAATTTCAATGTCTCTTGATTCAATTTTATTGAAGTCTTTCTCCAAAGGTAAAATTAGTGCTCCCCCCATATCAACGGAGGCAGGACTAAACAGGATATTCTCCTCCCCCTCAGCAAAGTATTGCCATGGCCGGTGTTTTTCACGGAGAAATATCAAAATTTTCCATGCCTGCTGATAATAGGCCAGGATGTTAAGCATAGGTGGTTCATCTCCGGAAAACAGTTCGGATTGTTTGTATATTTTATTGAAAGCTTTAATTATTTCACTTTTAGAATCGGATTCCAGGACAATAAATTTTCTTAATCCATCATCTATTGCTGTAATCATAACATCCTCATTATCAGATAAGGACTCGCCATAGTGATTTTTTAACTGATCCAGTTCATTTGGGATAGGAAGAAAATCGAGATTCCCTGCCTGGAAATGTAAATGATCTGGTGCCGATGCTCCACAATTTGGAGCATTATAGAACACTACAGAATGATTTAATTCTTTTGAAAGATCAAGCATAACCGGGAAGGAATGATTAATTTCCTGTGGAATATGGTTTAGGTGAGAAATGGTGAAATGCTGATTAAAGATTGGGAAAGGATTGCATAATATTTCATAATCTTCCTGAAAAATAATTTCCTTTTGTTCGGATGGACGATTCTCTTTACACAGAAAACACCTACGATTTGATATTGTGGCTTTATCGACCTTGGCCCCGGAAGAGACTATTCTTTCAGGATTAAACTGAACTTTAAATGAAAAGTGTGAGAAGCTGAATTCTTTTATCCGGGTTGCACCTAAAGACTTCATATTGTCGTCTAACAACTTCCAGGAAAGTCTCTGCTCCTCCAATAACTCCAGTATTTTTTTATCGTATTCCATATTGGAGAAAAAACTTAGTCCTTTTTAGTATTCAAATGTATCCGGGCTTTTAGCTCGATGGTTCTTAATTTATCTTTATAAAAATTATGCTTATTCATAGCTTCTGTACTCAGTGATGCGTCGCTGTTATCATCCCATCGCCTGCATAAATATAAAGGTTCGAAAATTCTTCCAATCTGATACTTTCTGCTAATGGCAAGTCCTGCTGCATAATCCTCACCATAATTGGTATTGGGAATAAGATTTTCTCTCAAAACAGGTGTGTAAAATGCCCTTGGTGCACCTAAGCCGTTAATTCGCAGCGCATTATTCCTTCCATTTTCCGGTGTCCATTCATTATGATCGATAATCCCGGGAGGAATTTCTTCCAATTTGAAATTACACATTTGATATGATCCTATTACCATGGCGCAATTCTCAGAGTAAAATACCTCAACAATTTTCTGCAGGGTATTTTCATCCTTATACAAGTCATCACTATCCAACTGAACCGCAAATTTCCCACAACAGGAATCCGTTGCTGCAAGATTCCAACAACCACCAATTCCAAGATCCCTTCTTTCAGGAATTATATGTATGAGATTTGAATATTTATCGGCAAAAGACTTAATGATTTCGGTAGTTCTGTCGGTTGAATGATTGTTAACTATAATTAAATTAAATGAAAAGGAAGTTTTTTGAATCATAACAGACTTAATAGCGTCTTCAATAGTCTTTTCGCGATTAAGCACAGGAATAATAACCGACACTTCATTTTCAAATGCATGCGATGTAAGATTTACCTTACTAAAATCCGGTTTCAGATAGCCATTAATATCTTTCAGATGAGCTGTTACCGCTTTTTCCATTTCAATCTGGACTTTTCTGTTTTTCGGATCAACATAGTCGAAAATCTTCTTCCCTGAAGCTCTGTCGTCGAGTTCCTGAATGGAGTATAAGCTTTCGGGCAAATGAATAAGATCGTACTTCTGACTTAACTTTAATCTAAGCTGATATAATCCTGCAAAATCATAAGCTTCATTTAATTCGCCTGCAGCCCATTTTGCAGCACGGGTATTTAAAAGAATTAGCGGACCAAAATTAAAATCATCGCGTAAGCTGCCCTGCTGGTAATCTATCACAGGATGTGGAATTAATTTTCCCTCTTTCTTATCGGCATAGTCTGAATATACCAATCCTGCTTTGCTTGCCTCTGCTACGGCAAGTAGTCTGTCCAGAGCAAAAGATCCTATCTCCAGTTCATTTTCACTTATGATAAATAAAAGGTATTCTGAAGTAGCTGTATCCAGAATATTTTTAAGTTCTATTGTTGAATAAAAGCTTTTAGCAATATTTTGAAAATTTACATTAGTGGAAGATAAAGCTTCCCCAACCAAACTAATTTTATTTACAAGCGAATGATTATTAAGCAAATCAACAAGCTTAGGGCACTGTTTTGTATAACTTACGGGGATAAAGCATTCTAGTTTTGACATATTTCAGGAATGTGTTAGTATTAAGTAAATATGATTTTCAAAATAAACTCAAAATTAAATCAATATATTAAGAAATCCAATATTTGTATGATGTATTACTTTATACAAAATGGATTACCTTAGTTTTTAATTCAATGTACAATAAGTTCTTTGGACAACTGACTTTCATTATTCAATCTGTCCAATGAAGAAAGACGATACACACCTTTTTTTATGCCTTCTTTGAAAATAAAATTTTTCTCTCCTGTAATTTGGATTATTCTGGAGCTTTCCTTTAAATATCTTGACGATTCCTTATTATAATAGTATAAAACGAAAAACCTTGAATTGTTCATTTCATCGATATTCTGATCATTTTCCCAGGATAAGGTATCGCCATTCAATTTTAAATTATAAGGTGCAGCGGGGGCAATTGCATTAATCCATGGCATTTCAGGAACAATAGCTGGTGAACTGCAATAATTCTTCTGTAATTTTTTATTAAGACTCTCAAGATCTTTCCTAAAGAAATGTTTACTACTAAAAAAACCAAATCCATTTACATTTTCGAGAGTGCGAAGCAGGTCGATCTGATCCAGAAAATACTTATCTTTTTTCCAAAGCTTATAATCAGACTTCTTATCAATCCTGTACGGTGCAAGTCCGAAATACATAGCACGTCCATAAGAAAAGTCGTTCCACCAATAAGCCAGACTTGAGTAGTCCGCAACAGGGTGATCGTCTCTCCAGTATAGCTGAGGCATCAGATAATCGATCCATCCCATTTTCTGCCAATAGATTACATCGGCATATAAACCATCGTAATTTGTTGTACCTGCTTTTGTTTCAGAGCCCATTGGATCCTGAGTCCTGTTTCTCCAAACACCAAAGGGACTTATACCAAACTTCACCCAGGGTTTTTCATCTTTAATTGCGATACTCAGCATTTGAATAATGGTATCTACATTATGTCTTCTCCAGTCTTCCTTTCGATCGGGATAGTATGCACCACCACGGGTTTCAAAGGCATGTTGATCGGGGATTTCCACACCCTGTATTTCATATGGGTAAAAATAATCGTCGAAATGAATGGCGTCCACATCATAGCGACTAACGATATCGACAACCACCTGTTTTACGAAATTCCAAACTTCTGGATTATCGGGAGCAAAATACACTCTTTCTCCGTATTCCCAGGCCCATTCGGGGTGAGTATTTAAGATGTGGTTTGCAGCCAGACTATCCTCCAAATTTTGCTTTACCCGGTAAGGATTTAACCATGCATGGAGTTCCATTCCCCGCTTGTGACATTCATTTATCCAAAGCTCAAGCGGATCGTAATATGGCTGGGGAGCTATTCCCTGAGTCCCCGATAAATATCTCGACCATGGTTCAAGAGGAGAATTATAAATAGCATCGGCAGCCGGACGCACCTGCAAAATGATTGCATTAATTCCATTCTCTTTATGCTTATCCAAAATTTTTTGAATTTCCTGAGTCTGTTCCATGGTTGAAAGTCCAGACTTAGAAGGCCAATCAATGTTCACTACAGAGGAAACCCATACGGCTCTGAATTCTCTTTTTGGATTTTGGGCTTTTAATAAAGAATGAGTTAAAAACATTAGTATTAGAATCACAGTCAAAGACTTAACTATTTTCTTAGGATATATATTCATGATTTAAATTTGAAATAAACAAGTTTTTTAAGGCTATTTTAACTTTTATGTAGTAAAGAAAAAACTATTTTAGGTCACTTAAATATGAAGCCAAATTAAATATTTGTCATACATCATTCATATTACAAATACCTGTTTTACAACATAGGATAATATTGGAAATATTTGTCATACCAATGTAATTTTGTTTAAGAACATTCTATTATGAATTTAATAAGCTTTACTTTTTAGTCAACAAATTAAAATAAACAATAGTTGCAAGAAATAATTTATCCTATGCAAAAAAATCCCTGTTAAAATTGGCACGATCGTAAAATAGATTACTTAACAAATATAAACTTAAAATCCCTGCTTTAGTATTAACTTTTTAAAATTTAAACTATGAAAAAACTGTTACCTCTACTTTTATTAACGACCTTTTTGTATAGCGGAATATCGGCACAGGAGGTTTCCTTTGTAGAAATCTGGGCAAAATATGGTGTAAATGCTCCGGCATGGTTTACTGATGGAACAGAGCCTGACCAACCCGGAGGGGACAATTCTTTCGCAGGAACTGAAAGAGGAATTGTCTACAGCAATTACTCGGGTCATTTATATGTCTCCAGTCGTCATGCCGAAGACAATAATAGCGACGGTATTCCTGATCGCGGCGAACCTCATGTTTATGTTTTAGATCCCCTTACAGGAAGTGCCCCTGCCTTTGGAATAGCCCAGCTTTTAACTTCGGGCATTACATCATCTGATGCAAATTTTGGGGGTGGATATCCTTTAAATAATGTTACCGCCACTCCCGACGGTAGTATAATTGCCTGCAATATGACTTTGGCTTCAGGTCCTGACATTGTTGGTACCGATGGTGCCATTACTGTTAAAGCTTTCCGTGTTTACAGATGGAGCTGGGAACAGGATATTCCTTCAATGATTATAGATTATAAAGAAGGTGGATATCGATTGGGAGATAAATTAAGCGTAATTGGCAACTGGGACACTGAAGCCTATATTTATGCCGGCATTTCAGAATCCAATAAATTACTTCGCTGGAAAGTTACCGGAGGAATTGTTGATGCTGCTCCAACTACCATTACCTTACAGGACATTACAACAGCCGGCACATCCATTACGGTTGCACCGGTTCCCTCAAAATCTGACTGGATTTACGTTAGCGGAAAAGGACTTGCTCCTACTCTGTTTACTACCGGTGGTGTTAATTTAAGTCAGGTTGCTATTAATATGGCGTCTATGCCTTCTTCCATCATTGCTGGACGAACCATAGAATATGGCGGCAGATTATTAATGATTATGTTCAGTGGTGACCAAAGTGCCTTTATATTAGATCTCACAAAGCAGGGTGAAAATGTTACCGATGCAGACATCATAGGTTTCACTCCTGTTTTCGGAACCAAATTTGCCAATGCTTATGGTGAAGGTGCTGTAGATTTCGGTATAATTTCAGAAGATTTGTATGCTTTTGTCTGTGCTCCAAGTAATGGCATTGCATGTTATAGAGTGGATGGCTTGATTAACTCAGTTAAAAACATTAAAACGGAAGAATTTAATGTATCAGCCTATCCAAATCCTGCTAACGATTTTGTTAATATCAGATACACCCTTCCTCAAGATGCAAGGGGAGCTGTTGCCATAAAAATCTTTGACATGTCTGGTAAATTTATTGGACTTACAGCCGATGAAGCCCAAGCCGGACCACAGGAAATACAAATAAACACTTCAAAACTATCCTCTGGAACCTACACCTATCAGGTGGTTTATAATCAAAAACTCTCAACCGGAAAATTAATTATTAAATAATAATTTTTTCAACTAAAATCATTACTATGAAAATTAAAACTACTTTTCTATTATTCTTTTCCCTCCTGTTTCTTGCCGGAAATATGATGGTAAAAGCCCAGCCCACCGAGGTTTGGAATCAGGTTCACACCTGGAACACTGATCGTTATTACAGAGGTGTTGACTATAACCCAATGAACAATCAACTCTATGTTGGAGGTACAGAAGGTACCTATGTTGGAAATACCGATGGAACTGTTGTTGAAGATAATATGGTGCGTATCCTTGATGCCACCACAGGTAATTTACTTAAAACCATTTCTCCTGCTTCGGCCATGGGTGGTGACTGGGGTTATGGTATAAGAGATGTTGAAGTTGATGATGCTGGTGGGATTTACGGAACCATTGGTACATCAAATCAATACAACCCGGTACAATTGTATTACTGGGAAAATGAGGATGCCAATCCGGTTCAATTATGGAAAGACGCTTCAGGAACAGCTGATGATTTCGGTGGTTCTTTTAGTGTTTATGGCGATTTCAATACTGAAGCATTAATAATCATCCCATGTGTTAATGTTGGTTATGTTTATTATTTTGAAGTAGTAAACGGAGTACTTGGGAACGTAAATAAACTTGTGTTAAACGGACTTGGTGCCATCAGAACTCCAACTGTTCAGGCTCTGGGAACAAAAATAACAGATGGTTTCTGGTATAATACAGTAGAACTTGCCGGTCCAGTTAAGTTTAATGGCTCAGGAACCATTGTTGCCTCAGTTCCTGCCGGTGTTATCACCGGAGTTAATCAGGATGTTAAGTACTTTACAGCAGGTGCAAATGAATATCTTGCTGTGTCGAATGTAGGAAAAGTTCAGATTATAAATATTACAGGAAAGTTAGCCGATTTATCAGATGTTACTGCAGCTGATCTTACTGAAATTCCCGGTACTGCACCTTTTTTAGAAACGGTATGGCCACACGTATACGGAAATGGACAAGAACAAGCAGTTCTTGGTAATCCTGATGGCTCCTATGCAGTTTATTCTCTATCGGGAGGAAACTATATTAAAGCCCTTGCCACCGACGGAGCTCCAATTGCTGCCAATGCAAAACTTTCGGGTTCTCCATTAGTGGGAGAGATAAAAACTGTTGAATACACATATATTGATGTAAATGCAGATGCTGAAGCTACTTCAGAAATTAAATGGTATGTGGCTGATGATGCTACAGGAACCAATATTGCTGAAATAACTGCCAACGCAGGTCAGTCAACATACACCCTCGGTGCTGCTGATGCCGGTAAATTTATTAGCTTCACAGTCCTCCCTGTAGCAGCAACCGGAACTCTGTCGAATGTGCTTCATCTTAAAGCCTCTACACCCTTCGGACCAGTTTTGGCTGCGATGAATCCACCGGTGGCTACCGATGTTACGTTAACCGGAATTGCCAAAGTTGGCGAGGCTCTCACTGCTTCATATACTTACAGTGATCCCGATGGTGATCTTGAAGGTAATTCAATCTATGAATGGTTCCGTGCTGATGATGCAGGTGGTACCAATACGGTAAAACTGGCAGAAGGAAGCCTCACTTACACAGCTGTTGGTGATGATGCAGGAAAATTTATTATTTTCAGCGTTACTCCGGTTGCTGCAAGCGGATATCTTCTCGAAGGTACTGCTGCTACAACGGTAACAGCCGAATCCGTTCTTTTCCCACCACTTCCTCCAACTGTAGAGAATGTTAGCATTACAGGTCGCGAAGAAGTTGCAGGACCACTTACAGCATCTTATACTTTTGTTGATCTGAATAAGGACCTCGAAGGAGCCTCCATTCTGAAATGGTATCGGGCTGATGATGCTGAAGGATTAATAAATAAAGTTGAAGTGGCTACCGACGTACTAAACTATACACTGGTTGCTGCCGACGAGGGAAAATATGTTATTTTCGAAGTAACTCCTGTTACTGCAGATGCTGAAATTGGTGCTATGGGAAGCGCTGTTACAGGTCTCATTGCTGCTGAACCGGCTCCTGAAGCTCCTGTTGCCAGCAATGTTACATTAAAAGGTCTTCCTGAGGTTGGTGCCGTAGTTTATGGAAGCTATACGTATTCAGACCGCACCGACGATCCTGAAGGAGCTACTCTCTTAAAATGGTTTACTGCCGATGATGCAGCCGGAACAAACAGAGTTGAGATAACCGGTGCAGCCGGAAAATACGCTTACCTTGTTGCTGAAGAAAATATTGGTAAGCATATTATTTTTGAGGTAACACCTGTGGCTACCATTGGAGGCTTACTGGAAGGAACTCCTGTGGCTGTTGGAACAACAGTAGCAACTACTGCTTCTTCAAACGACGGTGACTTTGAAAGGATGTGGATTAGAGCTAAAAAACTCGAAGGCACTCCTGAATATATTGGAACTGGAAGTACTGAACGTGGTTTTGCTATCGGTACAGAACATATTTATGTAGCCAGTAGAAACGGTGGAACAAAACTTCTTGTAATCGACAAAGCCGACGGAAGTCTGGTAGGTCAGATGAACACGGAAGGTATGGATGTCGGACTGTTCAAAATAAGCGATGTGGAAGTTTCCGACGACGGCCAGATCCTTGCATGTCCATTGCAGACTAATACCAGCACCGGAATGTTTGCCATTTACAAGTGGGAAAATGAACTTGCTGCTCCTACCAAATTTATCGAATTTAGTTCTGTAGATGCTCTGCGACTGGGTGATAAATTTACCGTAATCGGAGATGTTTCAGGCGATGCAGTGATTTATGCTGCAGCTTCTGCAAACAATAAGGTATTACGATGGGTAGTTACCGGTGGAATTGTTGACGCAGGTACAATCATCACTCTTGCAAATACTACCTCTATTGGTTCAACCGCTGCAGCTGCTCCTTTTGATGCAACTGCCACCTCCGACTTTATCGTTGACGGACGCGGTTATCAGGCTCAAAGATTTGATAAGGATGGAAACTACATAGGTGCTTACGAAGGAGTTGGTTTGGATAACAACCAGTCTAACTCTCCTAATGTATTCTATTACAAAGGACGTACACTTACCGCTTTCCATCAGAAAAATGCTTTAAGTCAGTGGAACATAATTGTTCAGGATATAACTTCCGTTCCTCATGTAACCCTGGGGACTTCAGAGATTCTTTCAACTGCAAATCAGGAATTAGGTAGCGTTCATGTTGAAGTGGATGATTCATATTTCCACCTTTATATGATATCTGCCAACGAAGGTCTTGGTTATTTCCGTGGAGAACTGGAATTACCTCAGTTTGTATCTGCAAAAACCAATCATGAAGGTACCATGTTAATGGCTGAATTTGACATGCCGATGAAGGAGATTTTACTTACCAATGCAGCTGTCTGGAGTATTTCAGCAGGTGGAACAGAAGTAAGCATTGATACTATCTACAGTGCCGGTACCACTATCACCTTCGAACTCTTAACTCCAATAACCGAAGGTCAGGTGATAACCATTGGATACGACGGAACCGGAACTATTGCTTCTGTAACCGATATGCCGCTCGCAGCCTTTGTTTCAGAGAATGTTGTAAACATCACAGGTGCTGACGTGCCAGTGGCCACTGCAGTATCATTTACAGGTGATGCGGTTAACGGCTCTCTCTTAACAGGTGTTTACACCTTTACCGATGCCGATGGCGATTTGGAAGGCACAAGTCTGTATCAGTGGTACGAAGCTACCGATGCTGCCGGTGCAAACAAACTTAAGTTGATTGGCGAAAAAGGTATCACTTATACAGTTTCCAGCGATATGATAGGCAAATTCGTAGCCTTTGAGGTAACGCCTGTTTCTGCTACCGGTGGCGAAGATTACCTTGTTGGTGAAGCTGTTATGTCTGAATTTGTAGCTGTTATTGGTGTTAATGTTGACTACAACAGCTTTGACAGGATTGTTATTTATCCAAATCCTGTTGCCGATGTACTTAGCATCGACAATTCATCCTCTATCTCAAATGTGACCTTAATCGATATTACCGGAAAATTGTTAATGAATATGGATAATCTGAATAATAATCAGATTAGAATTAACATGAGCAACTTTAAAACTGGTATATATTATCTGAAAATCACTAGCGAGAATGGACAAAATAAAGTTCATAGCATCGTAAAAACACAATAATTCTTTAAATAAATAAGGAAGGGGAATCTTTCCCCTTCCCTATTTAAATTTTCTTAGAAATCAGGAAAATTCATGTTTCCTAACAGATAGATTACAAATAGCATAAATTAATCAGTTTTATTTAAATTTTAGAAAAGTGAAAAAGCTTCTAATCATATTCATACTATGCGCTTTCGTTAGTAATATAAACGCTCAAAACATTAAGGTGAGGAAGCTTAAAAAACTAGAGCTTCAGGAAAAGGCGTATTTCCCCTCCTTTGGAAATAATAAAAATGAAATACTATTTACCGGGCCAAACTATACCGGACTTTCATTATACAATACTAAATCGCGGGAATTGCTTCGCATTTCGGATGAAAGAAGTGCAGGAGAAATAAGAATCCCCGATAATGAAAAAATAATATTCAGGAAAACTGAAATCGTGGCAGGAAAAAAAACAACCCAATATATGGCCTTCGAGCCTGCAAATAAACAAGTTACAGAAATTGAAGACATTTCAACTTTAAATAATCTGGAAGTTGAAAAACCTGTTGCAAAAGTAAACGGAAAAAAAATTGATATTCAAACGAATTCTTCTGAAATATACAGCATTTCACCCCTTGGAAATGACTGTTATTATTTATGGGCATCCATTTCGCCCGATGGAACTAAATTAGTTTTTACAGCAACTACTCATGGTACTTTCATTACCGATTTGAAGGGAACTATTTTACTCGAATTAAATAATTTGAATGATCCTTCCTGGATCAACGATACCTGGGTTACCGGCATGAACGATATTGATGATGGCGAAAAAATTCTTTCTTCAGAAATTATTGCTGTTAACATCCCCGCAAAAAAAACATTTAAGTTAACTGAGGCTGATAATTTCATAGCTATGTATCCAAAATTTTCACCTGAAGGCAACCGCTTGACATTTAGCACACCTGAGGGGAATATTTATATAGCTAAAGTGAGAATTAAAAAATAAATAATAACTCAATTAAACTACATTATTTTGAAACAGAAACTATATATCATAATAATTATTTTCCTTTTCTCAGGTTTAAAGTCTTTTGCTCAGGCACCCGATTTTTCAGGCTTAAAAATAATGATAAATCCGGGTCATGGTGGAAATGATTCCAATGACCGCGGCATGCCCAATGGATTCTGGGAGTCGGAAAGTAATCTCACAAAAGGTTTATGGTTAAGAGACTTACTGGAAGCCAGAGGAAGTGATTCCATTATTATGTCACGAGTGCTAAACCGAACAGAAGATGATCTTCCCCTTTCCCAAATTGCTGCAATGGCCAATGCTAATCAGGTTGACCTTTTCATCTCAATTCATTCCAATGCCAGCAATCAAAGTTCCAATTTTCCTCTCACCATTTTTAATGGCAAAAGTGAAACGCCTACCATACCTGAAGCTAAAGTCTGGGCGAGAATTCTTTGGGAACATCTGATAACAAACAAAGCCACTCACTGGACAAGTACAATCCCTCATTATATTGGTGATTTAACACTAAATCCGAGCTGGACGAGTGGTTATGGAGTTTTATGGCCTTTACAGGTTCCCGGAATCATTTCGGAAGGTAGTTTTCATGATTATCAGCCTGAAGTTGACCGATTATTAAACCTGGAGTACAGAAAACAGGAAGCTTGGAATATAATGTATGCCATGACAGATTATTTTCAGCTTCCGGGCAGAGATGAGACAGGGAATATTACCGGAATCATCAGGGATTCACTTTTACTAAATGTGGGTTATACCATACAAAATTCACCCGACCGGTTTTTACCTGTTAACGGATCAAAAGTTGAGATACTTGAAACCGGCGAACAGTATCTGGTTGATCAACAGAATACCGGCTTCTATTATTTCGACAGCATTTCTCCGGGCGATTATCATCTGATTTTTTCTGCTCCGGACTATTTTACCGATACTGTTTTAATATCGGTTAATCCCCATCAGCATAATCATTTAAATTATTGGTTACGGGCCGATAAAACTATGGCTCCAAAAATTGTGGGATATAGTCCGGCAGACGGGGGCACAATTGAATGCTTCGACCCGCTTCAGATCACCTTCAACATGAATATGGATGCTGCGAGCTTTCCTTCTGCTTTTTCAATTTCACCCCAAATCTCAGGAAGCTTTTCATGGGATGATGAATTCCTGAACGTGAGCTTTCAACCCGATATTCCCTATGAAACAAATACTGAATACACGGTATTTATTGATTCCACAGCCGAACATCAATGGGGCGTTAGTTTGGATACTACACTTGAATTCAGTTTCACTACCGGCAACAGAAACAGGTTTATTCTGGAATCAAGCTTTCCTGCCGGCGAACAGCAAAATGTAAGTCCATACCTGCAATTCAGGCTCTTTTTTGATGCTCCTCTGAATAGTGCATCTCTGATAAATGCAATTAATATAATTGCTTCAGATGGAAGCAGTATGACAACAAAAGGCGCTAAAATTTTAAGCGTGGATGATAAAGGTCATTATTATTTCTCAGCTGCAAGCGATTTAAACTTTGATGAAGATTATGTATTGCAAATTCTTGGCAGCATAAAGGATGTTAACAATATCCCTGTTGTTGATACAATAAAAATAGCTTTTCATACCATGACTGAAATCATCAATCAGGTAATTATTGATGAATTTGAGAATACACCGGAGAAAAAATTAGAATGGAGTCTGGATTTAGCATCCAGTGTTCAGACTGAACCTTATCCTTCCTCATTTGTGTATCATTGGCCTACAATTTACAGATCAGGAACAGGGTCATTGCTATTAAGATACCTCTTTCTTGATGAAAGTGCCTATTGTCTTATTAAACCATTGAATCCGGTCCAGTTAATTGAATCCATCGACAAACTCAGCTTCTGGCTTTGGGGAGAAATGAGTGAAAACTCACTACTCTTCGGATTTGACAATGATATTGAAGTGGATGCCGGAATTATTGATTTTGCCGGATGGAATTTTCTTACCATCGATATTCCTGCCGGTGCCACAGCACTTGAATATATTAAATTATCGGCAAATCCGGGTTCTGTGCTTTCCGGCGATATTTTCTTCGATGCATTAAGTCAGGCTTTTCCTGTGGGAGTTCCTTTTGAAAATTCAAGCAATCCATGGAATGTTTTTCCAAATCCGCTTCTGGGAAATTCATTAAATATTAATGGTTTGCAGGCAAGTACAAAATACTCCATTTATTCCATCGATGGTAAATTATTGCAATTTGGGTCTGTTGAAAAAAGTCAATCCAAAATTGAATTAAATGAAGAAGTACTTCGTCAGTCTCTTTTCCTTTTTCAGCTTACAGATCACAAATATTCTGGTTCACAATTAATTATCAATGCAAAGTAAGATTTTTCCTAATTTACAAATATGTATTTATGTTTCATAGACTTATATAACTACTAATGAACAAGTTAATCTACACATCGCTTATTTTGCTGACTATTTTCACAACAGCATATTCTCAAACTAAGACACTTACCGGTGTTGTAACGGAGCAAAACGGTGATCCTTTAATTGGAGCAACCATTGTAGCACTTGAGGCCGGTGGAAAAACCCATTCAGGAACCATTTCGGGTATTGACGGGAGCTTTTCTATGGATATACCGGCAGCCATAAATTCAATTCTTGTTTCCTATGTTGGCTATGAAACCAAAACCATTGACATTACCAATGTGAATCAAATAGATATTATTCTTAGTCCTTCTGCATTAGGACTTGAGGAGGTAGTGGTGACGGCTCTGGGAATTAAGAAAGAAAAAAAGGCTCTCGGTTATGCCTTTTCAGATGTTAAGGGTGAAGATCTTACAACGAACAGGGATGTCAATTTCATCAATTCAATAAGTAATAAAGTTGCCGGAGTAAATATTTCGCAAACTGCCGGAGGTGCCGGAACTTCATCCCGGATAATTATAAGAGGTGTAAAATCACTATCTACTGAAAGTCAGCCATTAATTGTTGTAGACGGCGTTCCTATGGATAATACAGCCGATGGAGCCACATGGCTTGGAGGATTGGATTACGGGAACAGTCTGATGGGTATTTCGCCGGACGATATTGAAACCGTATCCATACTAAAAGGCCCTAATGCTGCCGCCCTTTATGGATCAAGGGCTGCGATGGGAGTTATTATGATTACTACCAAAAAAGGCTCGGGTAAAGAACAGTTAAAAGTTACCATTAACTCCAATTTTATGTTCGAGAGGGCGTATTTGCATGCCGATTACCAGAATGAATATGGAGCCGGTTTTGGTGGGGGTATTCAATATCAGGCATTAACACCAACCCAACAAGAATTATACGGTAGAGATTCAGCCTATTTTTATTATTCCACAGGCAGCTGGGGACCCGAACTGGATGGAAGTTTTGAGGTATTGAACTGGAATGGTGAATTTACTAAAATGGTTCCACAGCCTGATAACGTGAAAGATTATTTTGAACATGGCTTTACAGCAACCAATTCGGTATCGATAGAAAATGGAACAGAAAGATCAAACTGGCGGTTTTCTGCCTCCTCATTAAATAATTCAGGATTGAAGCCCAATAGTACCTACGATAGAAATTCGGTTAATTTTAATATTAATTCCAAATTAAATGAGTTTGCCAGTTTTAGCTTCAAATCAAATTATATTCGTGAAGATGCATTTAACCGCGTAGGTCAGGGCGATTCAAGAACAGGTGCCAGAACCTTTGTGTGGATGCCCAGAAGTATAGACACAAATAAACTTCGAACCGATTATAAAAATGAGAATGGCTACGAACAAAACTGGTATTTTTCAGATGACTGGCATACAAATCCTTATTGGGAGGCTTACGAAAATTATAATAACGACAATAAAAATCAATTTACAGGATTTGCAAAAATTGATTTGAACTTTACACCCTGGCTTAAAGGTTTTATCAGGAGCAGTATGGATACATATATCTCTAAAAGATATCTCCGTGTAGCTAACAATGCACTAAGAGCGAATGGTGAAGGATCATTTACCGAACAATGGATTAATTACAGATCATTGAATCATGACTTTCTGTTAACTGCTGAAAAAACGATTGGGGATGATTTACAGATTAATGCAAATTTGGGTGGTAATTATTATAACTACTTTGTCGACTATCAGTCGTCAACCATAAACGGCCTGGCAGTTCCAAATTTCTTTACTCTGAATAACGCAAAATATCCTGCAGAATCATCTATGGGTTCAACAAAAAGAGAGAAGGTGATTCAATCATTTTACGGATCGACACAACTTAGTTATAAAACCTGGCTTTTTCTTGAATTAACCGCAAGAAATGACTGGACCTCTGCACTGGCGCCTGAAAATAATTCATACCTCTATCCATCGGTTAATACCAGTTTTGTCTTTAGCGAAGCTTTTAATCTTACGAATAAATACTTCAGCTTTGGAAAAATAAGGCTCTCGTTGGCAGAAGTTGGTAACGACACTGATCCTTATAAACTTTCCAGAGCATTTATTAATCAAAAATATGGACTGGTTCCTGCTATTTACCTGAGTGGTGAAGGCTCTAATCCAAATCTAAGATCGGAGAGCACCATCTCAAAAGAAATAGGTGCCGATCTGAGGTTTTTTGAAAATCGTCTTGGTTTAGATATAACCTATTATAATGAATTGAGCTATGATCAAATTTTTAAAGCAGAAATTTCTAAAGCATCGGGGTATAGCAGTATAATCACCAATGGCGGAGAAATTTCAAATTCAGGAATTGAAATTCAATTCAATGCTAAACCGATAAAATCAACCAATTTCAATTGGGATATTTCTGCCAATTATGCCAAAAACAATAATATGGTAAAAAGCCTTGCTGAAGGGCTTGCACAATTTACAATAACCGATGAAAGTCAGATAATTATAGTAGCCATTCCGGGACGACCCTTTGGTGAAATAATCGGCAACCGACTGGCAAGATATTATGAAAAAGACATTGATGGTAATATAGTAGATAATCCGAATAATGGCAAACCTCTTATCGACGAAAATGGATTCTATGTTATGGATGAGCGGGGAGTAATTGGGAATATAACACCGGATTGGTCTGGCGGGATTACTAATAATCTTCGGTATAAAAATCTCAGTTTGTCATTCTCAGTTGGCTTCTCGGTTGGTGGTGAAATGTTCTCCAAAACAAATAAATACGGTAAGGATAACGGGCAGTTTGAAGAAACTTTGGAGGGTCGTGAATCCTGGTATAATGCAACCACTGATGAGCGATTTATGGGAAGGATGGGTTTATACAATGCTGATGGTACACCCATGCTTGACGCAGACGAAAACCAAATGTTCGATGCCGTTTCCGAACCTGTTGGATATGTTCCTGATGGAGTTTTGGCCGATGGTACTATAAACACTAAAGGAATAGATCCACAAGTTTATTGGCACCAAAGAAAATGGGGAGGTATTGCAGAATTGGATGTTTACGATGCCAGTTATGTTAAACTCAGGGATGTTACTATCAATTATCAGTTCCCATCTAAATGGTTTGCTAATAATTTCTTCCAAAGTGGATCGTTTTCAATTATTGGAAAAAATTTATGGCTGATTTATAGCGGGGTTCCTCATATTGATCCGGAATCCTCCTTTAGCTCAAACAATAACGGCCTGGGGCAGGAATATGCAGCCATGCCAACCACCAGATCAGTAGGTTTCAATGTAAGACTAGTATTTTAATTGTATAAAAAATGAAACATTTATTAAGCGCCATTATAGCAGTTGTTATCTTTTCTTCCTGCACAAAGAATTTCGAAGAGATAAACACCAATCCGAATAACCCATCTACCACCGATCCGAATTATATATTTAATTATGTGACCAAAGAAGCGGCCGGTGAATATGGAATAATCAATACCTACAATGTTACCTATATCCAAAGATGGATTATGCAAACAGCGGCAGTATGGGGTAATTCAACCATGCCTCCTTATACCTTGTTCGATCAGTATCGCATTCAGCTTATCTGGGAATATTACTATTCTAATTTGCTTTTAAATTGTCACATTCTCGAAGACCTTACCAGTGAAGATCCGGAACAAATTAATAAACATCAGATTGCCAGGATATGGAAAGTATATTGCTTCCATAAAGTAACCGATTTATGGGGAGATGTGCCTTATTCAGATGCTTTTAAACTTCTGGAAACCTATAGTAGTGAGACCATTAAGCCGGAATACGACTCTCAGGAAAGTATTTACGCCGATTTTCTGTCCATATTAGAAGATGCCACTTCCAAGATAGATCCTTCTAAGGCCTTTTTCACCAATGATATGATTTTTAATGGTGACCTGGATGGTTGGATTCGATTCGCAAATTCACTTCGTCTCCGTCTTGCGGTACGAAGTGGCAATGAGGCTGTTATTGCAGAAATAATTTCTGAAAATAATCTGATATCTTCCAATGAGGAATCGGCCTTATTTCAATACATTGAGGCTCAGGAATGGTGGAACCCTTATTATGAAATAAATATCAATTCAAAAAATCCTACAAGTCCTGAACTTACAGGTACTACAACGCCCAAAGTTAGCGAGCTGATGATGCTTCAACTTGGCTTATCCAATGATCCGCGACTTGGGATTTACGCTCAAAAAATCGAGCTTGATAATACCACTTATCGCGGGGTACCCAATTTAATGAATGCAAATTTAAAAGAAAATCAGGCAATGGGAATGGGTGTTTCTTCTACATCATACATCGGACGGTATTTCTCCGAAAACCCTGTTCTGAAACAAGCTCTTCTTTCCTATTCTGAAGTATGCTTCCTTAGAGCCGAAGCTGCATTCAGGAATTGGACATCAGACAATGCTCAGGAATGGTATGAGAAAGGTGTACGAAGTTCCATGGAATTTTACGGAGTTGATACTACTGAAATTGATAATTTCCTGACCAACAATGGTGCATTTGAGAATAGCCTTGAACAAATTATGGTGCAAAAATGGGTTTCTTTGTATCTGAATGGATGGGAAGCTTTCTCTGACTACAGAAGAACCGGTTTCCCTCAATTAAAAAAATACAATCTGGTACTTGATGGTATTAGAATTTTAAGTTATGAATGGGCAGATGTGGATCGAAAAACATTACCCGGTCGTCTTCCCTACCCTGATGATGAAATTGATTTAAACAAAGAAAACTACCTGAAAGCTATTGACGCCCAGGGAGGAGATTCCTATTATCAGCAGGTATGGTGGTCGAAGAAATTCGGTGTAATTAATTACTAAAAACCGGATGATAAAAGCTAACTTTGCATTCTCAAAAAAAAAATTTCCTGAAAAAATGAAAAACCTCATAAAATATAGCCTGATCTGTCTCTTTTTGGCAGTATTTGCTGAAATAAACAGTTATGCTCAAACTGAGGGAAAATATGAACTAAGGGCAACCTGGGTAGCTTCTGTGGCGAATATCGATTGGCCTCAATACGAAGACAGAGGAAAACCGGAAGACCAGAAAGCCGATCTTATTGCCAAGCTTGACCTGTATGAATCGGTTAATTTAAATGCTATATTTTTACAGGTAAGACCCGAGTGTGATGCATTCTACAATTCTGCCTACGAACCCTGGTCAAGATATCTGAGCTGGACTCAGGGCGACTATCCCGGTTATGACCCACTGCAATTTGCTATTGATGAGGCTCATAAAAGGGGGATTGAAGTGCATGCCTGGATGAATCCCTATCGGGCAAGTGCTTCTACAAGTCCCGGAGCCGACTATTTTCATCCTACACATGTTTACAAAGAACATCCTGAATGGACCATGACCTACGCTTCCGGCCGGATATTGCTAAATCCGGGATTGCCTGAGGTTATGTCTTATATTGGTGCTGTAGTAAATGATCTATGCAGTAATTACGATATCGACGGAGTTCATTTCGATGATTATTTCTATGCCTACGAAGGTACCGATGTGGCGCTCGATGCCGACGAATACGCACTTTATAATAACGGAATGTCGCTTTCAGACTGGCGCAGAGACAACATAAACCGTATGATAGATACCGTTTATAGTAATATTCAGAAAGCAAATCCAAATATTCGTTTTGGAGTTAGTCCTTTTGGAATATACCGGCCGGGAACGCCCCCAGGAATTATTGGGATGGATGCATACAATCAGATTTATTGTGACCCGCTAGCCTGGCTTGAAGATCAAACCGTCGATTATCTTACGCCTCAGTTATATTGGCCTACGGGTGGCGGACAGGATTTTGAATCGCTTGCCAATTGGTGGGCAGATCAGTGTAACACCTATGGCAGACATTTGTACACCGGACATGGTAGTTATCGTTTATCGGCCGATCCTGGTTTAAAAAAATCTGTTTCCTATTCTGATTTGCATGAAAATAAAAACTATTTCGACCTGTATATAAATAATTCAGGCGAGCTATCAGACCTTTCACTTCTGGAGCAAAATTTGAAAAAAGGAACCAGCGATCCGGTTTCTGCCTGGACTTTAAGTGAACTTGGCCGTCAAATTAACATTGTAAGAGCCAGACAGTTGGAAAGCGGATTGGGAGGTGTTTATTTTAGCGCAAAAGACTTTAGCAGGGTTCAGGGAATGGCTGATTATCTTGCTTTGAATTTTTATACCCATCCCGCCATTATACCCGACTTGACCTGGAAGGTGGGTGCTATACCCGATGCGCCACAAAACCTGAGATCAGAAAAGAGCGGTGGTAATTTTTACCTGAAGTGGGATTACACTGGAAAT
>JAIOZM010000052.1 GCA_021740585.1 Bacteroidales bacterium | reverse complement strand
GCCTCCGAGCAACTTAACCAGACTTTTTGAAATAGTCAATCTTAAAGCAACCCCATCGAAAGGCTGATTGTGATTATCAGACAATTTCTTATATCGGTTGAAAATAATTTCAAGCCTGTCCATTGAAAAACCCAATCCTGTATCTTTTATGTAAAACTCTAAAAGATCATCCTTTTTTAAGCGATAACCAATTTCAACACTTCCCTCTTCGGTATGCTTAAAAGCGTTCTCCAGTAAATTTGATAGTACTTGTTCTAATCTCTGTTTATCTGTATTTATCCTCAGTGATTTTGCCGCAATGGATGTTTCTAACTTCAATTCAATATCCTGTTTTCCAAGCTCCTTCTTTTTCTCGTTAAAAAGTACCATAAGGTTGGTCAGAACCTCCTTAATATCAAAATCGCTTTTATTAATTTCAAGTTCATTCGATTCAATCTTTGTTATATCTACCAGATTATTAATAAACTGAATCAGATAATTTCCACTTGAGTGGATATGACTGATATAAGTTTGTTTTGATTGGGCAGACAAATTAGGATCCTTCAATAACTCCGAGAACCCAACTATGGCATTTAAGGGTGTTCTAATCTGATGAGACAAGCTGGATACAAAACTGGTATCCATTTTGGAAGGTGAGCTGGAACTCCCGGGCTGATGTTTTAGAAATTCATTTTCGAGAGAGAGATCACTTATTAGCCCTGACGCAATTAAGCCAAAAATTATTACCCCAAATATCAATAAGAGCCTGTTATATACCTCAAACAAAGGTACTGCTGTAATCAGGACTTGCATAAATGTATCTTCATCATTAAAAATGAGATAATAAATCATCGCGTCCATCACATACAAAATGACTGCAACTATTATTGCATAAAGGACTACCTTATTTTTTGAATTCATAGTAATTTTCAATGTGTTGATAATCAATAAAATTAGCCGAAATATTACAATTTTCAAACAATTTTAAGGATGAAAGTGATAATCTTGAAATATAATTTCCCTGTTTACGTATAAACAGCTAAAAAGTTTAGAAAAAAATCACAAAATAGTTATCGATTCTATTGAATGGCACACATAGCCATTTACAGACTAATAATTTTTGTCGGGCTATAGAAAAATCACAATTATAGAAATTATTAATCGGTCGGTTTATGCGCTAAATTTCATTATGCCATCTCCTTATCAGGTTGAATGTGGCAAGCATGTTTGTCGAGATATTCTCTTGGTTAATTCAAAAAGAATTTCTGATGGTAAAATTAACACTTCATTTTATATGCATTTTATAACACACCAACCAAAAAGTTTTAATTAATCGATTGATTAGACCAAAGTGTCTTTCGGGCTTAAATATCCGGATTAAACAGAATAGGCCTTCGCCTCTATAAGTAATTGCTCTTTATTTACCGGAACAACACCCGGTTTCTCGCATACTTGTCCTCCTGCTAAATTTGCTAATGCAGCCGTCTGAAGGGGATTCAATTTTGCACCCAGACAAAGAGCTGCCAAACTGATCACGGTATCTCCCGCTCCTGAAACATCGGTAATATCTCTTACTTCTGCTGTAAAATGATGGTAAGAATTCTTATAATTCACAATTATTCCATGTTCCGACAGAGTTAACATAATGGTTTTTATCGACTGTATCTTCCTGAACTCCTCCAATAAAGAAGCTACATCCTTCAGGTCTGATTTATCCACATCAGCCTTCAGGCCCTCTTTTAGCTCCTTGAAATTGGGCTTAAACAAGCTCACCTTTTTATATGAAAGGAAATTTCTCTTCTTAGGGTCCACCAGAACAGGGATTTTTGCTGCATTAGCCATTTTTACTATTTCCTCTATAAGTCTTTGTGTAATTACACCCTTATCGTAATCCTGAAATAAAACCGACTGAACCGACTTTTTATTAATTACCTCTCTGATAAAGGAAATTAATTTATCTTCTGAAACCTGAGAAATTTCAGTGTCAATTTCTTCATCCACTCTAAGTAAATGTTGATTATTACTAATAATGCGTGTCTTTTGAGTAGTAATCCTTGCATTGTCTAAAATAATGCCCATGTCGCTAAGATTTTCTTCCTTAAGCAACTTAAGAAAGTCTTTACCTTTAGAGTCATTTCCTATTACAGAGCATAAAATTGGTATGGCACCCATGGCTTTAATATTTAGTGCCACGTTGGAAGCTCCTCCCAATCTTTTCTCCTCAATCAAATCAGATATAACAGGAACAGGTGCCTCAGGTGAAATGCGTTTTACCTTTCCCCATAAATAATTATCGATCATTACATCGCCTATAATTAGTATCTTTTGAGTGGAAAAATCCTGAAAAACTTTATCTAAATTTAATTTTGAAAGCATAGGGGTTGGTGTTTTAGTGTGGTGGTGTGGTAATTTGGTGGTGTGTTGGTTGATTTACAAATATATTATTTTAATACGGATCAACATCAATGTTTATGCGCACTTTTCTAAATTTATCAGTTGTTTCCAGCATCCCTATCTTATCATTTAACAGCAGTTTTGCTCGTTGAAAGGAGGCCTTTTTCTCAATCTTTAAAATTATCTGATGAAGATACCAGTTTTTTACTCTTGAGACCAGTGGGCTATGAGGACCCAAAACCCTTTTACCAAATACCTTTCTCAATTCATGGGCCAAATCGGCTGAAGCATTTTTTCCTTCACTAAAATCTTTTGACTTAATTAATATTTTTATCATCCTGACATAGGGCGGATAATGAAACTCCTGTCTCTCAGCGTTCTGATCTTTATAAAACGATAAAAAATCATTAGCCAGAATTTGTTGAATTACCGGGTGCGAGGGATCCGTGGTTTGGATAATTACCGTCCCTCGTTTATTCTTCCTCCCTGCCCTGCCACTGACCTGCGACATGAGTTGAAAACTTCTTTCCAATGCTCTGAAATCGGGAAAATTCAGCATCTGATCTGCATTTAAAATTCCCACAAGGGCCACATTATCAAAATCAAGTCCTTTTGAAAGCATCTGTGTCCCCACCAATATGTCGGTTGATCCTTCTCCAAAGGACTTAAGGATTCTGTCGAAAGAATTTTTAGAACGGGTCGAGTCAAGATCCAGTCGGGCAACCTTTACCCCGGGAAGCATTAATTCGATCTCATCTTCAACCAGTTCTGTACCAAATCCTTTGCTTACTATTCGGCTACTGTTGCACTTTGGGCACTTTGCCGGAATTTTGGAATTGGAACCACAATAATGGCATAAAAGAAAATTTCCATGCTTATGGTAGGTAAAGCTCACATCACATGATTTACATTGTGGAACCCATCCACAGGTCTCGCACTCAATGTAGGTTGAATATCCACGCCGGTTTTGAAAAAGAATTATTTGCTTTCTGTTTTTAAGAGTCTCCTCCATGTGTTTAATCAGAAGGGGGGTGAAAACAGATCTCATTTCCTTTTTTAACCGGGACTTTCTGATATCACCAATAAGGATCTCGGGTAACATCAATCCCCTGTATCGCTCCTTAAGTTCCACATAACCGTATTTACCAGATTTACAATTTGAATAGGTTTCCATGCTTGGCGTAGCTGTTCCCAACAAAACTTTAGCCTGGTGAAAAGACGCTAAAACAATTGCGCTGTCTCTGGCATGATAGCGGGGAGCAGGATCAAATTGCTTGAAGGTATTTTCATGCTCTTCATCAATAATTACAAGTCCTAAATCCCTGAATGGCAGGAATAAAGCTGACCTTACTCCAATGATTAGTTTACATTCTTTTTCAGGGCTTTCCAACATTTTGAGATAAACACTAACTCTTTCAGAGTCGTTAAATTTACTATGAAAAACACCAATGCTATCTCCAAATACTTCCTTTAAACGATTAACTATTTGGGAAGTGAGCGCAATTTCCGGCAAGAGATATAGCACCTGCCTGCCTTCATCAATAATTTCCTTTATAAGTGAAATATAAATTTCGGTTTTACCGCTGGATGTTACTCCGTGAAGTAGTGTAACCTCCTTAGTTATAAATGAAGATTTTATTTCTTTGTAAGCCTTATTCTGTGCTGTGCTTAATGAAAAACCTTCCCTGATTTTGGTATCAGAATTTATAATCGCGGGTTTATTTTTCACTCTTTTATCAATGAGTCCTTTGCTGAAAAGGCTGTTGATGATGTTAAGACTAAAATTCTCGTAAAGCAATGCCTGTCTTAATTCCAATTTCCCTTCAGAAAGCGATTGGGATAGAAAAGATAGAAGATCCTTCTGCCGTGGTGATCGGGTAAATTCAGTTTCCCAGCCAACTCTGGAGAGTAGCTCCCTGCCATTTTCACTCAATTGAAGAAATATTTCCTTTTTAGGTTGATAGTCGGCTTTAAGTCTTTCTTCAATAAAAATAATATCCGCATCCATCATTTTACCGATATCCTTCTGAACATTAGTAATGCCGGTTTTTCTGGAAATTTCGGAAATACTAACAGCAGTATTTCTTTTCAGATATTCATAAATCAGTATTTGCCTTTCATTTAATTTTGAAAAATCTTCAAAACTTTCATTAAGAATAATTTTTGATTCACTTTCAAGTTTGAGTCCACCGGGTAATCCAGCTTTTAGAACTTCACCCAGTGTAGTAAGGTAATAATCGGCAATCCAAGCCCATAATTTTAGCTGCGTCTCTCTGACAATAGGTTTTTCATCAATAAAATCTGAGATTTCCCTTATATTTACATTATCAGGCTGATGATTGTGTAAACGATAAATAATGGCGGTATAAAGTTTTCGCTGACCTAAAGGCACAATGATACGCATTCCAATTTCCGGCGTGACCACATTATTCTCCGGTATTCGGTAGGTATATTGCTCTTTAATAGCAAGGGGCAGAATAACATCTACAAATGAAAACTTCCTGCTCATTTTTTAGTAACATAAAGAGGCTGTCTCAAAAGCCAGTAAAGATTTCTATAAAATTTCTATCTGAAAGCAATTTTGACACGAACTTTCCCAAATCCTTTAAAACAGACTTCTGAAGCCACCCTTTCGGGGAGATTTGGATGGGTATAAAGCTTGAACTTTCAAATTATACCTGCAAAATAACGCTTACTGACTTTTGAGACAGCCACATTTCCCTGTCATTTACAGGGAAGAATTGATAAAAGTGAATCCTTTTAAGCTCTATATTGAAAGTATGTCTGCCATCAGCAAATCGGCAGGATCTATACTCTTATGCTTTTTGGTTACTTTCCTGAAGGGAACATTAACAATTTCATTATCTTTTATCCCTATCATAACCGATTTCTGATCGTCGAGTAAGGCTTCAACGGCATAGTAACCCAATTTGCTTGCATTATACCTGTCTTTTGCAGAAGGTGTTCCACCACGTTGAATATGACCAAGAATAGATACCCTTACACTATATTCCTCAAATTCCTTCTTTACTTTTTCAGCTATTTGCATAGCCCCACCTTCTTCATCGCCCTCAGCAACAATAATTATATTGCTCGACTTCTTTCTTTTGCATCCCTTTTCCAAAAAGTCTTTTAATTCAGCGGCCTGATTAGTGAGTTCCGGTACAAAAATGGCTTCTGCTCCTGTTGCCACGCCACTTTCCAAAGCGATAAAACCGGCATCGCGTCCCATTACCTCGATAAAAAACAAACGATTGTGACTGCTTGCTGTATCTCTTATTTTATCGACAGCCTCTACAACAGTATTGAGTGCAGTATCGTATCCAATGGTATAATCGGTACCATAAATATCATTATCAATGGTTCCGGGAATACCAATAAATGGAATCCCGGGAAATTCATCGCAGAAAATTCTTGCTCCGGTCAGAGATCCGTCCCCACCTATAACCACAACAGCTTCGATCCCCTCATTTTTCAGGTTATCGTAGGCCTTTTTTCTCCCTTCTTCTGTCATAAACTCCATGCTTCTGGCAGTTTTCAGAATGGTCCCTCCGCGGCCAATGATATCACTAACGCTATAAGCCTTTAGTTCCTTAAAATGACCGTTGATCATGCCGTGATAGCCGTGACGGATACCAATTACCTGCATCTCATTGAAAATTGCAGCCCGCGTTACTCCTCTGATTGCTGCATTCATGCCAGGTGCATCACCCCCGGAGGTAAGGACACCAATTTTTTTAATTTTACCCATTATTTTTTAAATATTTTTTTCTACTCAAAATTTGTTTAACACCTATAAAATTAGACTATTAATTCAGATTATCTTAAAACTTTCTATTCTTTCCTTTACCAATTTCAAAACCCAGGCCGGTGTGGATGTTGCACCAGCTATACCCACATTCTTTACAGAACTAAACCACTCTTTTTTGAGCTGATCTACTTCAGAAATAAACTTAGAATTATCATTTTCTTTTTTACAAATATCAAAAAGAATTTTTCCATTTGAACTATTTCTTCCGGCTACAAATATAAGGATGTCGTGAGATCTTGCAAAATCTACTATACCCGGTTGCCGGTGAGAAATATGCTTACAGATGGTATTTTTTATTTCAACATTAACATCAGGAAATGACATCGAATTGAGTTTGATTTTATTCCCCAAGTCAACAAAACCTTCAGAATCCATAGTCGTCTGGGAAAAAAGGATGGTATTTTTCTCAGGATTTATTTTTTCCAAATCTTTTGCATTTCTGATAATTATGGCACTATTATCAATCTGACCATTTAGTGCTTTCACCTCAGGATGAGTATCTTTACCATAAATAACGATCTGGTCTGTTAATGTATCGGATTGATTATAGCTTTTTCGAATCTTTTTCTGAAGAGCATTAACAATGGGACAAGTTCCATCGATTATAGTTATATTCCGTTCTTCACATATTTTGTAGGTTGAAGGCGGTTCGCCATGTGCCCGGATTAAAACCGTTTCGTCTTTCAATGTAAGGAGATCCTCATCATTAATAAATACCATTCCTTTTTCAAGTAAACGGTTAATCTCCTCCTCATTATGCACAATTTCACCCAGGCAATAAAGGTTTTCTCCTTTATCGAGGATTTCTTCTGCCATTTGTATGACTTTTCTCACACCAAAACAGAATCCGGAGCCTTTTTCTATTTCAACTTTCACTCTTTAGGTTTTAATCAAATTTCTGAACCAAACCATTTGCTCATCCGGTGTCATAAAAGAATTATCCAATAAAATGGCATCCTCACTTTGAATTAGTGGACTGGTTTCCCGACTCTGATCAATTTTATCTCTGTGGGTTAAATTCTTCATTATTTCTTCTAGACTAACCTTTTCACCTTTTGCTGTCAGCTCATCAAACCTTCTTTTCGCTCTTACTTCAGGACTTGCAGTTAGAAATATCTTAATATCTGCATCAGGGAAAACCACACTTCCGATGTCGCGACCCTCCATTACTACCGATTGGTTCTTACCGAAAGATCTCTGAATATCAACCATTCGCTTTCTCAACTCCGCAACTACACTTACTTCACTAACCATAGATGACAATTGTATGGAGCGAATTTTATCTTCAACATTCTTACCATTAAGAAATACCTGTGGTTTTGTTGAACATTCAATTTTCCTGAATTCAATCTGAATCTTATCCAGAGATTGTATAAGCACATCGACATTGAGCTTAGCTGCATGAATAATATCATTTTCAAAGCAATACAAAGTGGCTGCCCGGTACATTGCCCCACTGTCGATATATAAAATGTCTAATTCGTCGGCAATTCGTTTTGCAAAACTTGATTTACCGCATGATGAATGGCCATCAATCGCAATGATCATAAGTTGATTGTATTTTGGTGCAAAAGTAGGAAAAAAGCTATTATTAACCACTAATATATTTTAGGATCAAATCAGCCCTCCGGCACACTACTCTATTCAGCCTACCTCCTGCTATAAAACTCCGACAAATTCGTACTCATTGAAAAATGATTGGAAGCTCCGGCCAAATGATAGGTGGCCCGGCCATAGCTGAAATGGAATTTTGAAACTTTTATACCGAATCCCCATGAGAAACCAACCATAGCAGGTATACTTTTTAATTTCAATTCCTGCCGCCGTTGATAGTTATAACCAAAGGCAGTATAAAAATTCTTTCCTGGCATAAACTCTAATCCGAAAATTGCATGTCGTAAGAAATTATCACCAAATTCTCCAATTTTACCTGATGTTGTAACAACTTCCTCCTCAGCAACAAAGCTATTTTCATCATCAATGTCTGAATCATATTGAAGGTTCCACTTCTGCAAATGCTGCAATGTTAATGACAAACGAAACGGGGCGTGAGCCAGTTTTTGAGACATCCCGGCTTGTATTTCAAAAGGTACAGGTTCGGTCTTGCCTTCGGTATAATACTTTGTAATTTGGGATCCCATATTCTTAAAAACCAAAGAAGCCGAAAACAATTTATATGGATTATAATAATTTATACCCAGATCAGCTACAAGACCAAAAGACTGATATCTTTCTAATGAAGTATAGATGGGTTTAAGATTTGCTCCAACGCTTAGGAAGGAATCAATTTTTCGGCTGTAAATAAGGTTTAAGGCATATTCAGCGGCATAAAAATTTCCTGAGCGTTCTCCGTAGATATCTGCATAGGGAAATTCACCATAGTCCATATAATGCAAACCCACCGCAAAATTTCCAATGCTGTCTAAACTTTTCGCATAACTTACATAGCCATACTTTATGTCGGCGAAGTAGCCCACATAATTCAATACCAGATGATTATCCTGCTCTTCGTTGAGAAGTGAAGGGTTATGAAAAGGCATATTCAAATCGCCATCAGCAATGCTAACCGATTTGCCCCCCAAAGCTGCGACTCTGGCTGAATTGGTCTGATTAAGAAATGCATAGGTGTATGTACCTCCTATCTGCGAAAAAACATTCGCGCCAAGTACAAACAGGGAAAACATTAAGAGGCCAGATCTTGTCATCAGGGATTATTTAATTTGATAAACGTATAAATTTTTAAGTTAGTGTCCAAGAGTTTGTTTGTATATGATTTTTTTGATTGAAAAGGGCAAACCTTTTCCTCATTGATATCTGAATGATGTGATGAATTTCATTGAAGGAAGAATTGGAATTAAGGCGAATTCTTTTCCATATATTGAAATTAATGTTTTTCTAATTTCATATTCCTAAAAACAATTGTAACTCTGTAGCTACCCTATTCCTGCAAAGAATATACTTTTTTTACCGAATTACAAGATTAAATTCAACAAGAATTATTATATTGTAGATTCTAATTAAAAAAATATCGCAGAGAAAATATAGTTCTATTTATTTAAATTTGAAGAAAAAATTCTTGAGCAAAATTGAAATTAATATCAACCGAATGGAGCATCTTTTGAAGCTATACAGGCTTTCGAAAGAAGATATTTTATTGCATATAAATCAAGGACGTAAGACTCCGGTTTTTAGTACAGAAATATTTAAATCTGAAATTAAAACCAGTTTTTTAAAGAAGATAGATAACATTTTTAATAAAGGCCTTAACTATTACATTGACCCTAAACAACCTCAGGAATTAAAGGAAGAAAGTATATTCTTTCGAAAGGACCAATTTAATGCCGAATTATCTCTTGGATCCAAACAACGCGTTACTCAGTTTGAAGAAGAAAAAATAGCATTGTCTGCTCTGGCAAAGCTTTCAAATTTGAATTTAGACAGGATTTTGCCCTATTATTCTGTACAAGATAATCCTAAAGAAGTTGCCTTATTGCTTAGAACAAAATTGTATCCGGGAAAAGGATTTTATATTAAAGAATTTTTAAAAGTATTTATTTCAAAGCTTGCAGACTATAATATTGCAGCGTTTGAATTTGTTGATTCACCTAATAAAAGGGAAAAGGCCAATGTTAATGGATTTTACCTTAGTCCAAACATAATTGTTCTAAAGAGGATACAAAAAGCACTAAGACGAGAAGTATTTACCTTAGCTCATGAATTAGGACACTATTTATTGGATGTAGAGGAAATTGATGAAATTGATGAAGAATTTATCGCCAATAAATCTTTAAGTGATACTGAAAGGTGGTGCAATGAATTCGCATATTATTTTTTAGCAGGAGAATATGACGAGTATATTTCAAGTCTTGAGAAAGCAGTTAGTCAAAACAATTTTCAAGATGATGCGATTGTAAATTTAACTAAAGAAATTCCACTTAGTAAAATTGCAATTTATACCAGACTGGTATTGCTAAATAAAATTTCTCGCAAGGATTATAATCTTGTGAAAGAAAATATATACAGAGCTTTTAAAGATCGTGAGGACGAACAGCAATTAAAAAAAGAGCTTGATAAAGAAAAGGGTATTATCACTACGGCAAGGAACCCTGTGCCAATTATCTCACCATTGGTCAAGAAGACATTGCAATCAGCATATTACGAAGGAATTATCGGTGAAAGAGAATTTTGCAAAAGGATGAATATCAAACCGGAAAAAATTGATAGCTACCTGCAATGAAATTTTTAATCGACACCAATTCACTTTTAATACTGGTTCGGTACTATTTGCCATTCGATAAGAATGATTCCTTGAAAAACTTCATGAAAAATAAAATTTCTACCGGTGAAATCATTCTTTTAGATAAAGTTGTGGAAGAATCAAAATATGTTTCAAAGAAGATCATTGTTAAGTACCTTGAATTTCTTTTGGATAAAAATCTTCAAACAAACACCAATGATTTATTGCCCTTCCCCAGATTTTTCAATATGCTTGAAAATGAATTTTGTAATCATGTGCAAAGAAATAAACTGAACGAGATTGAATTTGAAACTGAAAAACTGAGATATCTGGAAGCAGCCGATGTGAAATTTATTCTATATTGCCTTAAGGAGAAGAACTCTCTGGAAATTGACAAAACTGTTATAATTACTGAGGAAACAACTTCAGAGAATGATAACAAAGCCTTTAAAAAGCTTCCTCAAATATGTGATATGAAGGGGATTCCCTATTGCAATATCGCAGTACTGTTTAAAGAATATTTTAAGATCAAATTTAGTGATCACCTTGAATAATCACTAAACTACCCATACTATTGAAAAAATAATATGATCAACTGCCAATCTTCGATAATCAATCATTTTCCACATACTTCTTACCCCTTTTCAATTTCGCGAATATAATTCTTAAGATTGGCCAAATTCCGATTGATCACCTCCAAATTAATTTTATCGGGATTAAACACAGAGCCATACCACTCGATATAGGAATCTCTTTCCGGATGAGTTTTGTCTTTCATTATTTCCTTGAACTCCTTAAAACCATGAATTCCTCCTACATCTTCAGGCGGACAAGTAGCTTGGCCATCCAGACAAACCGGATTTATTAATTTCTGCCCTTCAATCTTCCTTACTATCTGAATTGTGTGCTCCCAATAATCGCCAAAATCATAAAGATATTCAAAAGACTCATCAGCAAAATCCATTATCTTATAAGACCTTGAATCCCCATAACTAATAAAATCATAATTATATTCCGGCAGACTGTATTCTATCTCATCTATCTTAAAAGAATATAAATGTGAATTTGTCCAGCCCATTGATATCTGAATGATGTGATGAAGTTCATTGAGGGAGGTATCGGAATTGAGTTGGATTCTTCTCCATATCTTGGGATTGGTGTTTATTAGGTCTATTTTTAGTTCTAGAATCATTGGATTATCTCAGATTTATATTTTTAAATACCTACCTTTGTGTCGTAATGCTTAGTAAAGCCTCTTTCTTCTGAAACGTAACTAAGTCAAAGATACTAAAAACCCTTAGAATCAACATTCCAGGGGTTTTGTTTTTTGGAGTTGAGGGAAGGGTGGAGTTTTTTCAAAAAATACCTAATGGTCTCTTAATATGACAATACGGCTTTGGTTTTTGTATCATTTTGGGAAATTGAGCTGGATTTTGATTTTGAACCTGATCGTAAAATTTTTAATAAAATATTTGATTTAAGGTCATTAATGTTATACATTTGTACCAATCCAGTTTATCTGGAGGTGGAGGGTTGTATGGCCCTTGCCCCTGCAAAGGGGTTTTTTTATGGCAATTTTTTAGCTCCGTAGCCATATAATTTAGAATTATACCTAAAGAATTTATCGGTATCAAGTATCCTTATAATTTCATCTCCGAAGGTTTCTTTTCCATCATCCATTTTTAAGATATTCTTGAAAAACCATCTTCGTGCAGGATGAGCTACTAGATCCGCTAATTGGAGTCCACTTATATTTGCTGATTTCGGCTTTACTTTTAATTCTTTTGAACTGAAATGTTCAATCAGATCCTGGGAACTCAAATTATTAGTGCCAGATTCCAGAATTTTTCTAAATGATCGTTTTAGTCTCATATCTTCTTTGCCACCCCGGGATTCGAACATCATATCGCCAACAGCACCTTTGATATCTAAAAATAATCTAAATCGCTCGATTAGAATTTCCTGACAATAATGATATGGATCATACTTCCAGGTGGAGTATCTTTGATTATGCTCAAGCTTATCTATTAAAACAGAAATCACGGTATATTCCTATTCACCAAGTTTTTCTATAAGCTCACTATTAAAAGCTTTTTCGACTTCGGCATCAACTAATGCAGAAAAGGGAGGTTTCTTCCTCAAAAGCTCTTTCCTGTGAAAAATTATTGGTTCATCGGGATGATAATTAAAATACTTAGCTTTCAGTTGTTCAATTTGAGGATATAATGTGCTACGAACATAATCAAGCTCAACAATAACTCCGGTTAGACAGAGGTATCTATGGTTTGAATTCTCAGAGCTCGCCAGATCTGAGTTTCCTACTTCATCAACATAGATCCTGTACTTCATTATCCATTGAGTTTAATTCTAAATAAATTTATGAGATTATTTGTTGCTATTTACCGATAAGACTATAAGCTTATAATTTAGGTAGAAATGCCATTAAGCTTATATCCCTTTATGTAAAAAAGAGTAAAAAATCGGTATCGAAAAGTAAATTGTTTTTCAAAATGAAACTAAAATCCTTCGTATAATCGACCTTCCAGGCGGGTTTACTTTTTACTTGTTGACGGATCAGTTGAGGGTTTTTTGCATTCATAATCAGTCGACTGATTATTAGTCGATTCATATCGATGTTAATCCTAAAATTACAATTTTTACCCTTAAATTAATGTTTTGCAATAGTCAAAAGAATTTCATTAATAATTTTTTTACACAAAAATATATTTATTTATAACTCCGTTCTTCTCGAAAATTTTGATACAACTTTCCCTATGCATACTTAATTTGCGAGCAGTTTTTTATACTGAGTTATCAATGCTGCCAATAAAATCTTCTGTTTTCTCCTGATCATTATTTTGCAAGGCTACGTTCGCTCTTTCCAGATGGTAGGTTGGTGATTCTCTGACACCAATTCGTCTTCCTCCATCATCGAAATCCCAGAATTCAACAATAACAATTCCACGTTTTCGAGGCTCCATAAATAGAGAAAAATCAAGGGTGTATGCTTCAAACCTCCCTTTCCTGCCAGATGCGGCTGAAGTGTCGGGTTCAATAACATGTATTAGTTTAAAGTCCATTAGTTGTAGAACAATTTCGTGAATACTAGATGCGGCTTGTGCTTCATCTTGTGAAATAAGGAAGCATGTTCTCTTCTTTTCCTGAATACAAAACCGCATAATATCGCGGAATACAGTTTCAATCATTGCAGATTCTGCACTCACATCATCCCTTAGAGCCTTTAATTTTGAACGATATGAAAAACTACTCGCAGCTTTCCAAATGTTTGTTGATGTAAGGTGTTCGGTTTTTCCTGATGAAACAGCATTGTCAATTGCATTAACAAAAATTGTGAGAAAATCTCTTGGAACACCTCCAGAGGCAATTACCAACTTTTCAAAAGCATTATGATTAAACAAGTTTTCTTTAGCATTATCTAATCCAACATCCTTTGCCATAAAATTTAATATCCGACCTAAATATTCACTGGGCGATGATAAGTCTTCTAATGTTCTATCAAGATTTATTTCTTCGACATCCTGAGTTAATTCAACTCCTATGGTTTGTTCCTCATGACGAATTAGGTCAGTTCTGTGTCTAATAGTTGCAACTTTTAAATAATACTCTGTCCCTCGTACCAGGCGGTGCAAGTAATCTAATACATCTGGCTGTCGGCTTCTTTTTACAAGATAAAAGTCGTCAATTAATATAAAACAAGCATCATAACTACTTTTACTTATTTCTTGTTCAAGAGCAGATTTATAGTCACTAAGAAATCTTTCAAGGGTATCGAGTTTGTTTTCTTCAAATTCACTTAACATACCAAAACTACTTGACTTATCAGCATTGGCACCTACACCACTATAAATTCCGCTGGCACCATATTTTGTTTCTCTTTTCTCTTCTTGTTTTACTTTTCGAGTTTCCGCTTGATTCAATAGCTTCCTTAAATCTTTTATGTGTTTTTGAATTGTGGTTTCTTTAAAAAGGAATTTGCGCCATTTTTGTTTTGATGTAGGAAGCGACTCCATAATTTGAAGAAGCAGTCTGATAAGTACGTCTGGATACCCTAATCTTTTTATATCATCTGTCGATATGTAAATGGAAAGTATTTTTTGGTTTTTACCAATCTCGTTTTTATAGTGGACTAAAAGGCAAGATTTACCGGAACCTCTTCTTCCAAAAATTATTTGTTGTTGTTTCGAACCAAGTCGTTCTAGATGTCCATCAACATCAATGTACTTTGGATTATGGTTAGGCCTTATCCTAAACGAATCTTTAATAAGATTTTTTAACTTCTTTACTTTTTCATTATTTAGCATACTCTTTTCTTTAAATTATGGCTAACTGATATATAAAAATAAATCCAACTCTCTCGGCACCTATAAAACTCCTTCTTCAACAATTTTAATTTCCTCCTCTGTTAAACCATATAATTCATAAACAAATTTGTCTATTTCCTTTTCAAATGACTCAGTGTCAGCAATTAAGTTTGATTCTTTCAATGCTAGAATTTGCTCAAAAATATTTAATATTTGGGTTTCTTGTTCCTTACTTGGAATTGGAACATGTAATGGTTCTATTGCTTGTACACTAATAATCAAATCTCCTGTCCCTGTCTTTGGTGCAATTCTAAACAATTCTGTTCTACATAATTTTGAATTTAGAACAGCACTTAAAAATTTAACTTTCTCTCCTGTTGCAATACAGGTACTATCTAAACAATAGACTCCGGTTTCATCATAGCTGAATCGTAAAACTGAACCTATTCTTTTCCATACTAATTTCGGTTTTTTAAAATCCGCCCAAAATGCAATATTATCTTGAGTTTCAAACCAGTTATGTGCCGTTTTTTTTCTCGAACCTATTTCACCAGATTGTTCGAGGCGTTTACCAAATGTTTGTAAATAAGTTTTGATTGATGGAAACTCTTCAATTTTTAATTTTAAGCTAGGGAAGGTGCCTATAAGCCATTTTGTGTTTTTATCTGCCTTATATTTTTGAATATCTCTTCCCCTAAGAAGAGGTTTAATAATTTCAGCTGAATTTGAATCATCTTCAATAAGTTGATCTTTTAAAACCTCATCAATAATGAATGCCTCATTATATCCGGTAAGCACTCCACGATTAATATTAATACCCCATTCTTTTAATGGTTTACCTTTTAACTCTATCTTTTTTACTATTGAAAGATATTCAGGATTTTCAAAACTCCATGCCTTTGTGTTTAAGAATTTATTTGGATAGAGGATTGCATTTTGCGCAATATAATCTTTAAAATCTGTAGATATATTATCTTCTTTTTTAATTTCTCTAAGAGTGAATTTTGCATTAGCATTTCTAGAGTTTTTGATAAATCCAATAATTGAAGCATCAACTGTTGCCTCGTCAAATACTGGAATGCCACCAAAATCAATAAAATGAGTAAGTTGAGTTTTATCAGAAATAAATTTCCTTAATTCTTGACCATAACTAGTTCTAAGAAATTTACTAGATATAATAAACTGGAATGTTCCTTTTGCTCTCAATATATTATAACTTAACTCAATAAAGTATGTTAATAAGTCAGCATGAGAATTATAGACTATATAATTAGTTTGCAAAAAACTCTTAAAAAATACGAAGGCTTCCTGTCTAATATAAGGCGGATTCCCAATCACCACATCAAATCCCACAAAATCCCCGTCATCATTCAATACTTCAGGAAACTCAAACCTCCATTCAAAAGCATGCTCGTATATCTTATTGCTCTTAATTTCTTCAATTTCAGTCTCTAACTTTCCAAGTTCATCGCTAATCTTATTTACTTTCTTACTCCATTCAGTTTTCTCTTTGCCCGATAAAGCAAATAAGCTTTGCTGGCCGGTTAGCGCATCCAATTCTCCTTTTAATTTATTCAATCTAAGAAAACGTTTATCACTTTTCGAAACTTCACTTTCAAAATCAGATTTAATCTCATCGATCAGTTTTCTCATCGAGGCTTTCTGCTCCTTATTCTCAGCATTTCTATAGGTCATAACGGCCATCCGGTAGCTGTCTATGGTCCACCGGCTTTTGGATAAGGCTTTTTTAATATCTGCATCCAGAGGATAACGACTTATAAGCGAGTTACCGCATTTGATATTGATATCGATGTTGGGTAAGGTCTCTAATTCGGTATGGCCCGACTCCGGCTTATAGTAGGTGTTTTTCAGAAGCTCGATCCATAGCCTGAGACGGCAAATCTTTACAGAATTCTGGTTTATATCTACGCCAAAAAGGCAATTTTCAATAATAATCTGTTTTTCGTGAAACAAAGTTTCTTGGATTCTTTGGCTCTCGGGATTTTTAGGATGATACTCAAAAAAATCACCATTGATATCTGTGATTACCATTTCATCATTTATTACCTCAATATGGTAATTCAATAGAATCTTACCCTTTTTATCAGAAAGCACTTTTAATTCTGACTTTATTGCAATAATCTCATTTAATGCCGAAACAAGAAAATGACCGGAACCGACGGCCGGATCAACAATCTTAAGACTATTAATAATTTCATTTGCTTCTTTTTTATCTTCAATCTTATTGCACAGATCATCCAGATTTTCACAATCCCACTCCTTAGCTTCATTAAATTTCTGTACCACAGATCTTCTGATGGTTTCTCTGGCCATATACATGGTAATGAATCCGGGTGTAAAGAAAGATCCGTCTTTATATCCATTAATCTTTTCAAAAATAAGGCCCAGTACAGAAGCATTTATCAGGGTTTTATTTTCTTCAGAGATATCCTCTGCTCCTTCGCTGGAAAAATCGTAAGCATCAAGAAAGTCCAATAAATAAGTTAGAGGGCTTAATTTTCCGGATTGTTTTTTCCCTGCAGTATCCTTTAATACCGTTGAGCTGAGAATGGGTATGGTGAAGTCATTTTCCAGATTGCTAATGCGAATGGTTTTATGTTCCAGCTCGTTGGGCTCAAATAAGGAGCTATTCAAATACGGAATGTTTTTGAATTTATCTTTTACATGACTTCCTCTTTCGTTTTCCTTAATGGCTAATACATGAAAGAACAACTTGTTTAAGGTATCGTAATCAGGAATTTTCTCAGGATTCAAAAATTTAAATGAACCATCTCCCTGATGATATTTGATAAGCTGACCCTCCAGAAGTTTTATGAAAAGAATCCGGTTTATCCATGTAATAGAAAGCTCCAGCGCAACATGAAAGAGTTGTTCTTCTTTATCGGAGCCATAATCGGCCGGTTTTGCCAGTTGATTAAGACAATCTTCGTATCGAAGAATATTTATTGCATTTTCAATTAAAGAACCATTGTCTCTTTTCCCTTCTGCTTTTCGTCCAATCAATTTCTTACTTCCTTCTTTCCGTTCTTCCAGTCCAATGATATGAAGCAATTCATTGTAAAATTTCTTATCCAGAGAATTGCTGTCATTCGAGAAAGAAAGTTTTAAAAGGTGCTCAGCGGAAAAGATCTTATAAATTCCAATGAGTTTGTTATCGTCTTCCTTTCTTTCGCCTTTAATGATTGCCTGATGGTCACGAATATCAAAAAAAGTAACCGGAATGCTTGCATCAAGATTTTCAATAAAAGGTTTTACTATATCGTTATAGAAAAAATCTGTTTTTGTTCCAGAGAGTTTCCCCTCCTGAAATTTCTCAAAATCCTGCACCAGCTTTTTATTTTTTGCAAAGATTTTCTCAAAATCCTGAGCGTTAAAAACAAACCACTCGTACAGATCCGTTGCAATCAGGTATTTAATTTCAAGGTTTTTCTGGCTAATTCTTTCCCTCAGATAATACAATACCAATTCATGAACAGCCTTTGCGTTTAGTTTGTCTTTTGAAGGCATTTCGGCTTTATTGCCGGGTCTTTTCATTTCAATAATAACACCAACAGAACTCTTGGCATCCTTGCCGTTGTGAATGACGAGATCGGTTCTACCCTTAGTATTTATGTAATGATCAGGCTGGTAGTAGGTGTTTTTAAGAAATTCCGCAACAATATTTTTATGATGCTCCTCAGATTCTTTTTCGCTAATCTGGTTATAGAGGTTTTGAAGATTGGTTTTGAATAACTCTATTTGAGATCTTGAAGGTTTTACTTTAAGGAAAGCTTTATTGAGGGATTTGCGGATGTTTAGGAAGTTGGCTTGCATCTATTGAAATTTTCAAACTAAGTTACAATTATGTTTTGAAAATAATAGAATTTCCCGGCAAATTGAGCTAAGCTCCATTAATTGCATATATGGATCCGAAACAAATCCTTTAATGCCTTGCTAAGACACCATTTCCTGAAAATATCGTATACAGAAGAATTTATTAACTTTCACTAGTTATCTTCTTTTCGATGTATTTTGAGTTAAGTATCCTTAGGGTTCCCATATAATCTAATTTAAATTCGATTAAATCGCCAACTTTATATTTCTTTCTGTTTTCGTCCAGATCAATAACTATCATATCTGAACTTGCACCTGCTATTTTAATGGTTTTGTCAACCGGTTCAAGATGATTAACATCCACATCAAGCAATCCTATATCAATGATTGCCCTGTTCGAAGTTTCTCCAATATTTACAGGATCAAAATCAAAGCTTTCTCCTTCAACATTGCTACCAAGGGTTCCTTCAGGAACCATAGGTTTTTCAATTAATTCAATTATTTCAGAGAATATTCTAAAGGCATCTGAATGCATTTTCGGAAAAGGTTTGTTATTATATACATCAGTTCCCAAAAACAGTGTTTCGCCTACTCTAAAATGGTTGATTCCTTTAGGTAACAGATTTTGAAAAATTAATGGAATGGTAACCGAGGTACCTCCTGAAACAAATTCGATATGTCTGTTAAATTTAGCTTCAATTAATTGTTCGTATAAACTCAATTGAATTAATTTATCCTGATTTGGCAACACACCATATAAGCAAGTTAAATTAGCTCCAATCCCAACAACCATAATATTTTCCAATTTGAAAACCCTTTCATAAAAAGCCATGAAATCTTCGCCCATGACCCCTTCCCGAAGCTCACCCAATTCAATCATAATGATTATTTTGTGAGTTTTGCCCTGCCTTTTTGCTTCATCGGATAACATCCTTATAGTTTCAAATTCAGTATTCATGCTGATATCGGCATATTTCACAATACCAGAGATCGCGCGTTTTGCAGGGGGCTTTAAGTAGATCGTCTCGATTTTAGGATTGATGGATTTAATCATCTTTAAGTTAGAAACACGTGAGTCGCATATTTGATTGATCTCAAATTTCAGTAATTCTGTTAAATACAATTTGTTTCCACTTAATATTTTGGAAACCACAGACCATTCAATCCGGTTCTTTTTAAAAAGCGTATTGAGATAGTCAAAATTTGATTTTAATTTTTTTGTGTCTAAGGTTATAAATGCCATTGTTATTGATTTATTACTTTTCGTTTTATTGATTCTGGTAAATGTGCTAATATTTCATAATTAAGTTCATCACTTATCTCACTAAAGGCGCTAACTTTTATTTCCAATTCTCCTTGTTTCCCAATCAAAACAACTTCATCCCCAACTTTCACATTTTCGATGTTCGAAATATCTATGATTATCATATTCATATTAACCACCCCAATTACACTACAACGATGTCCATGAATAAGCACCCGACCTTTATTGCTCAGGGAACGGCTGTAGCCAAAAGAATATCCAACAGGAATTAATGCTGTGGTAATGTCGGATTGTGCCAGATATGAAATTCCGTAGCCTACAAATTCCCCGCTTTTAACTTTTTTTATTGACATAATCTGGCTATGCCATCCAAGTATTCTTTTCAAAGGATCCTTTTTGATGCCATTAGAATTCATATATTGAATAAAAACTTCGGTACTAGACCAAAATCCGTAGAGCATAATTCCTATCCTCACCAGATCCATTCTGGCTTTAGGATAAACAAATGCTGCCGCAGAATTAGCGACATGTTTATATTCAGGATGCAAATTATTAGCTTCAAGGCTCGCTAACATTTTATTGTAAGTCTTTAACTGTTTTTGTATCCTGAAATGATTTGAAATACTTTCGGCACCTGCAAGATGAGTGCAAAAGCCTGCAATTTCAATATTTGAAATATTCTCCTTTATGATAGACATTGCTTGTGCAAATTCATCGACATTTAAGCCCGAACGATTCATGCCGGTTTCTGCTTCGAGATGAATTCTTGCAATTGTTTTAAGCTCTTTTGCATATTTAATTGCAAGATTTAACCTTTCTATATTAAAGACAAAAAATTCTATTCCCTTCTCTATGGCATCACGAATGTTATTATCCCACAACCATCCCATTACCAAAATACTTGCAGGTTTTTTTATACTTTTATATACCCTGATCGCTTCGTGATAATAAAAAACAGAGTAATGCTCTATCCCATATTTCTCGAAAAGCGGAACTACTTGTTCAATTCCGTGTCCATAAGCATTAGCTTTAACAACCGCTGATATTTTTACTTTGGGGCCAAGTTTCTTGTTTAAAAAATCAATATTATTTTCCAGGGCATTCTCATTTAAGGTTATCAGTGTATTATCAGTCATCGCCTAATAATTTTTTATAAATAGAATAAAACATATTAATTCCCGATTCAATAATATCATCGGGGAAATCATAGTCAGGATTATGAAGTTGCGGATGATCTTTTCCCGATCCTAAACCAAAAAAACAAGCCTCATATTTTTCAGAATAGTAGCCAAAATCCTCCGACCATTTAAAAGGATTCTCAATAGTCTCGATAGTCAAATTATTCTCTCTTGCTGATTCTGCAACTTTGTTTACACAGTAATCACTATTCACTGTGGCAGGAAATATTTCGCTATACGATATTTCGCTATCTAATTTTTCTTCTTTGGCTATTTCACGTATTATTTTTTCACAATGAGCCGTAAGTGCAACCATATCTTCATTTTGAAAAGCGCGCAATGTAATTCTTACTTCAGCATAGCCGGGTGAAGTGCCAAAAGATATTTCGCCCAATTGAATGTGAATTATAGTGAGTAAAATGAAATCTTTGAATAAGGTCTTATTATTCCTCAATTTATGAAACTCACTAATAATTTGAGAAATGGCATCTGCCGGACTAATACCATTTTCTGGTTCAGCAGCATGGGCAGTTTTTCCTGTAAGCTTAATAATCATGCCTTTTGATGCGGAAGCAAAACTACCTCTTTTAAGCAGTATTTTATGCTTTTCAAATCCGGGAACATTATGAAGCGCAAAGATATAGTCAGGTCTCAGGTCAATGAATTCACGATTTTCAACCACATCACGAGCACCTTGTTCTACTTCTTCCGCAGGTTGAAACAGCATAACAACCCTTCCTCTATCAGGACAATTTTCTGAAACTCTTTGAATTAATCCGGTTAAAATCGCCATGTGTCCGTCGTGTCCACAAGAATGTGAAACATTATCATTTACGGATTCGTATTCAACACCCGATTTTTCTTTAATAGGCAAAGCATCGAGTTCCGATCTGAAAACTACAGTTTTACCTTTCTCTTTACCGTTAAATGCAAATGCTACTCCTGTTTTTCCAAGTTTAATAATTTCATCAGGAGTAAATTTCTTCACATAGTTAATTATCCGCTCAGAAGTATGATACTCCTTATTCGATATTTCCGGATGTTTATGAATTTCCCTTCTTAACTTTATAATTTCCTGATTCATGTTTAAGTATCTATTGTTATCATAATAAAACAAAAAATCCCAGGGTTACATCTATCGCTTTGTAAAAAATTGGATTAGCACAAATACAATAGCCGAAATCGTTATCCCAAAGAAATTTGCATCTAAACCATAAGGCAAGGTTTTTTCGGTAAAAATGAGAATTAAAGTAGTTCCCCCACCAAACATCATTGAGTAAAGTGCCGCCCTCGAGGATGGGTTTTTAAGGAACATTGTTCCTAAAATGGGGACGAATAATCCGGAAACCATAAAAGCATAAGAATATAACATCAAATCCAGCACATTTTGCATCCTGGTAGCCAGTATAATTGCCAGAATTCCAATGACCAATGTTGCCAGTTGAGAATATTTAATACTCCGGGTATTTTGTTTAGACAGCCTTAAAATATCTGTCGTAAAGTTTCCCGATGCCGCCATAAGGCAACATATACAGGACAAAAACAGATATGTCAATTATATGCATGATCTATTTTTTCAACCTCATTTCGATGTACTTGCTACTAAAACCTACTTTTTCATATAAAAATCTTGCAGGGTTATCAGGTTCAACATGCAAAGCAATACTGCCTTTTGCCAGATCAATTGTTTTTTTCATTAACAATTTACCGATTCCTTCTCCTCTGTGATTTTTGTGGGTTGCTATATAAACCAGAATGTTCTCGGGTATATAGTCTTTCATTCCGGTTTGATTGACGACCACTACTCCAACTATTTCATTTTTTAAGTATGCTACTAAAATAAAACCCCCAAATGAAGCGGCTTCCTTTAATGCATAATCAATACATTTATCAATGTCTGATTTTGGATCGCCATATTCCTGGAGGTTGTCAAATAAAAAATTAATGATGCTTTCTCTTTCTTTAAAATCGGGTTTGTTTGTTGTATTAAAAAACGTTGTTTTAACCATAAGATATTCTTCCTTTTTTTTTGTAAAATGAATATATGTATGTGCTTACTATAATGTTTTTTATTGAAATATGCAATTTTTTCTCATAATGCAGCTAATAATCGAGTGCGTGGAAGCCTCAATACATTGAATATCTTTGCTTTAACAAGCAGTTTTTTTTTTGATCTGTTTGTTATAAGGATAGAATTAAGCGTTGCGATATTAAATGCCAGGCAAAGAATAAACAGTTTCATTTATGGCCCGACAGACACCATTTCCTGAAGATTTCGTTTTCAGAAGAAATCGTTTTTGAAAGGGGAATAAAATTTTCAAAAGCTAAAGATATCCCTGCTCTTCGGCCATCCAAAGCATTACAAACTTGCTCAAAATGATTTTTGCTGGGTAGAGTATAAACGATCTTCCCAAGAAAGGCAGCTTCGCATTGGGATTCAAATCCTGCTGTGGTGATGAGTGAATTGCAGGCCGCTAATTCCTTAAGAAATACTCCCTGATTCGGCTCAAAAAAAGAAATATTGTTTAAAACTGAATGCTGAAGTGGTATGTTGTCTGTAAATATTTTAAATTTTGTATCCGGAAATTTCTGAGCCAGATTCTCAATTTCTATTATCCATCCACTATTTAATAAGTATACCAGTATAAATCCTTGACGGCGAATTTCCTGACAGAATATTTCCTCCCTGAGTATCGGTGGGGTGATCCTGAGTTTGCTGCCATCTATATTGGAATGGAAGGTAAAAGAAAGAGCACGAATCTCTGAGCTTCCCAGTGCGCAAATAGCGGAATGCAGTTTTAGAAAGAATTTACTCAGAAAGTATCCTCTGGGGAGATCAAAAAAAGAGCTTACAAGAAAATAATGATGTGAAATAGTAATTGTTCTCTTCCTGGTGAAACTTAAACCCACAGCAAGTCCTCCAATCATATCGTAGAAATTTACAATACAGCCGTATTCTTTTTTCCTGATTTCTTTTCTTAAAAGGAATATGCTATAAATAAAAACCGGCGTAAACAGCAAGTTATACAGAATACTTAATCCGGGTCTTATTCCTTTTTTATCTCTGGTTTTGATAAAATTAGGACTCCGGAAAGTTGATAGTCCCTTTCCAAAAATTTCTCTGGCATAAATGGGAATAATTCGTGCCGGACTTTCTCCCATAAAAGCTTTTACAACAACATGTCCTTCCTTTTCAAGTTGCTCCCTCAAAGCAATAGCCTGAGAAAGATGGCCCCGACCTTCGCCTTGTATGATGAAAAGGTAATTCATTTTATAAAAGTACTAAAAAGGATATATCTCCTGATGACGAACTTCAAAAAACAGCTGTGTTACTTTTATACCTGGTAATTTCGTTGCACATGGAACGCCAAACCCGGAACGTGGAAGGTAAAAGGATTCAACCCCTACCCATACTCCTCCCCCAGCCCCTTCACCACCTCATAAACAGCCGGACAGGTAAAGGTATTCTTAAGAGTAAGATCAAGAATATTTACCAGACGTTTACGATCGGTATGTGGATATTCCCGGCAGGCACGGGGTCGATTTTCATATATGGCACAATAATTATCTTCCATCAGGAAAGGGCATGGAGTTTCTTTGAAAACATAATCATTATCTTTATCAACATATAGGTATTTTACCACAAAATCGGAAGGTTTCATTCTAAGGTGAGAGGCTATTCTTTGAATATCCCGGTCGATTAGAAACGGACTTATGGTTTTGCAGCAGTTGGCACAGGTAAGGCAATCGATTTTTTCAAAGGCATTATCATGCAATTCTCCAGCCACCTGATCCAGATTTTTAGGCCTCTTCTTCTTTAATTTCTGTATTAGGGTTTTATTCTCCTTGTACTTTTCAGTAGCTAATATTTTCAGTTTTTCCGGATCAATCATAGATCAAATAGGGATATTTTCGGGAATGGTGACTTTTTTGCCCTTTCTTTTCAAGGATTTTAGTTGTGAAAGTACCAGTCCAATAAGAACAATGGCAATACCAAGTATCTTAAGTAGCGGCATTTCCTCTTTTAGCAGGAAAAAGGATGCGATGGCTGTAAATACCGGTATCATGTTAGCAAAAATATTGGCTTTTGCAGCACCAAGTTCCCTAACCGCTCTGGTAAAAATAATAAAAGTAACAGACGATCCAAAGATGGCAAGATAAAGAACTGCATAAATGGAATTCGCACTTGGAACCGTATTGATCAATACTTTGAAATCCCAAATAAGGAAAATAGGCAGAAACATAAAAACACCAAATATATTCTGCCAAATGGTAATAGTGAAGCCGTTATAAAAGCTGGAAAGCTTTTTAGAGAGTAAGGTATATCCGGTGGCAGATAATACAGCCAGAAACATAAGTATAATTCCTTTTAGAGTAGCTCCCCACTCAGCATCTACTGCTAAAACTACTGCAATAACCCCTAGTGTTGAAATAAATAAACCAAAAATATTCAACCGGCTTAATCGTTCATTAAAAATAAAATATGCTGCAATTGGCACAATTAAAGGAATAGTGGCAACCATTACCGACGCCAGGGTTGATGAAACATAAACCAATCCGAAGCTCTCCCCCAAAAAATATAAAAATGGCTCAAAGAAAGCCATTAATACAAGGTATTTGAAATGCTCCCTGCTTACTTTTTGAAGCTTCTTTAAAAGTCTGGCTGCTAAATATATGAAAACTACCGATACGACAAGCCGCATCATAATAATGCTTATGGGTCTGAATGACTCGAAGGCTATTTTGAAAAACACAAAGGCGAGCCCCCAGAGGAACATAACCAAAACGAGACCAGAATACAGGGAAAAATCTTTTGACTTCATCTTTTTTGAATAGTCACAAAAATATGAAAAAGGAATGGATAATACTGAATGAGTGAGCTAATCGGTATAAGCTTTTTTTAATAACTGCAGATTCTTTCCTTAGATTCAATAAAAAGTCAATTTTAGTGAAAAGTCTCAGAGTAAAGAAGCTGCATCCATATCAATATAAAGCATTGCGTTTGAGTAGTTTCTTAAAATTGTAGAAGGACAATTTGAGCTAATTTCCTCATTAATGGTTTTATATACAGCTTCCGCTTTCGACTTTCCCGGAACAGTAACAAATATGTGTTCGCTGCGAAGCAAGGCAGGAATGGTAAGGGTGAAGGCTTGCCCCGGCACTTTATCAATACTTGGAAAACAGCCATCATTAACTTGTTGTTGACGGCAAACCAAGTCAAGATCTACAATTTTCATTGTTGAAGGATCGGAGAAATTGGCTACTGGAGGATCATTAAAAGCAAGATGACCATTTTCTCCAATACCCATAGCGCAAATATCAATAGTAGATTCATTAATAAGATTAGCATAACGTTGGCATTCGTCCTTAGCATCTTCAATCTGAGAATTGATGAGATTAACTTTCTTAAATTCTACCCGACTAAAAATGGCTTTTCCCAGAAAATTACCAAAACTTTGAGGAGCCTCCTTGCTTATGTTAAGATATTCGTCCATATGAAAAGCTGAAATTTTATTCCATTCGACGGGACATTTTATCAGGTTTTCCAAAAACTCATTTTGAGAGGGGGCTGCGGCAAAAATCATCCTCAGATCATTTTTAATCTTGTGAATCTCCCTGATTTGATAAGCAACATCCATGGCTACAGCTTTGCCCATTGATTCACGATCTGCATATACCTGAACTGATAATTTCCCGGCTTTAAAAGATTTTACGGGTTTTATTGAAATGTTTGTCATGCAATTTTTTTTAACGCCTTTCCGAAAGAATTAATTTTATTTGAAATATATAAAGCTGGAAGATAAATAATAACAAGTTAAAAAAACAGGCTGCTTAACAAGGTTTATAACGATCCAATATATATACCTTACGAGGCTAAAAGGATTTTTTGAGAAAAAGAATAAATTGTTAAGCCACTTTCAACCGTTTCAGATTGGTTTTCTCCATCTTATTACGGGCGTAATCTTCTGTTATTTTAATTTCCTTAGTGTTTGTTGAAGGCATTTCAAACATGGCATCCATCATAATTGCTTCGCAAATAGATCTCAGGCCACGGGCTCCGAGCTTATATTCAATTGCTTTTTCAACCACAAAATTAAGAGCTTTCTCGTCCCAGCTAAGATCTATTCCGTCTATTTGAAACAATTTCTGATATTGTTTAACAATAGCGTTCTTAGGCTCAGTAAGAATTCTTCTAAGCGCCTTTTCCTCAAGAGGATGCATATATGTGAGAATAGGAAGACGACCAATAATTTCGGGGATAAGCCCAAAGGCTTTCAGGTCCATAGGGGCAATATATTGCAATAAGTTTTCAGTATCAATTTTATCCTGATCTTTATTGGCTCTGTATCCTACCGTTTTGGTATTCAGACGATTGGCAATTTTCTTTTCAATGCCATCGAAGGCTCCCCCGCAAATAAAGAGAATATTTTTTGTGTCAACGGGAATCATCTTTTGATCGGGATGCTTTCTGCCTCCCTGAGGCGGAACATTTACAATGGCACCTTCCAGCAATTTAAGCAATCCTTGTTGAACTCCTTCACCGGAAACATCGCGGGTAATAGAAGGATTATCCCCTTTTCTGGCAATCTTATCAATTTCATCAATAAAAACAATGCCTTTTTCTGCTGCTTCAACGTTATAATCGGCCACCTGAAGTAAACGGGTTAAAATACTCTCAATATCTTCTCCAACGTAACCTGCTTCAGTAAGAACGGTAGCATCAACAATAGTAAAGGGTACGTGCAACATTTTGGCAATGGTACGAGCCAATAAAGTTTTACCCGTACCAGTTTCACCAACCAAAACAATATTTGATTTTTCAATTTCTACATCATCGTTGTCCTTTGTTGGTTGTAAAAGACGCTTGTAATGATTATAAACGGCAACAGAAATATAGCGTTTAGCTTCATCCTGACCTATGACATATAAATCTAAAAACTGCTTTATTTCCTGGGGTTTCATAAGACGAAGTTTGCTAATATCAAAATCCGTTTTATTCCCCAGTTCTTCCTGGACAATTACAAAAGCCTGCTCAATGCATCTGTCGCAAATATGTCCGGAAATACCAGCAATTAACAAGTTGGTCTCTTTCTTTTCTCTGCCGCAAAATGAGCATTTATCCATGAGATTTTATTTTTTAGTATTACGAATCAGAATTTCATCGATCATGCCATAGGCTTTAGCCTCCTCGGCTGTCATCCAGAAATCTCTGTCACTATCTTTCTCAACCTGCTTCAGGGTTTTTCCTGAATGATGAGCTATAATATCGTATAATTCTTTTTTAAGCTTAACTATCTCCCTTGTGGTAATTTCAATATCAGATGCCTGTCCTTGTGCTCCGCCCATGGGCTGGTGGATCATAACACGTGAGTGAGATAGGGCGGATCTTTTACCCTTGGCACCGGCACAAAGTAAAACAGCGCCCATAGAAGCTGCCATTCCGGTACAAATGGTTGAGATATCGGAAGAAATATACTGCATAGTGTCGTAAATTCCTAATCCTGCATGAACCCCACCGCCAGGAGTGTTGAAATATATCTGGATATCTTTTGAAGGATCAGAAGACTCCAAAAATAACAACTGGGCCTGAATAATATTTGCCACATAGTCGTCGATGGGTGTGCCAAGAAAAATAATTCTGTCCATCATTAACCTTGAGAATACATCCATTGTAGCAATGTTCAGCTGACGTTCCTCAATAATTGTTGGCGATATATAACTACCATAAACAGAAAGATACTTGTCCAGATTTAAGGAACTTATACCTTTATGCCCGATGGCATATTTTCTGAATTCATCCTGATTCATATTCTTATTTTTAAAAGTTGAAAAAAGTATTCGTTACATTCATAAACAGCTAAAAATACTAAACTTTTACTTATCCTCTTCAAAAAGTTTACGAAACTTATCCATCGAAATATTTTTCTTGTCTAATTTAACAGTCTCTTTCATAAAGGCGATGATTTTCTCATCGAATTTCTGCTCACGTAAACGACGTGCTTCCTCAGGTTTGGCGAGTTGCTCACGGGTATAATTTTCGATATGTTCATCAGGAATATTTGTGAGCCCATACTGATAGAATTGATTTCTGGACAAAATAAAAGCATATTCAAAAAGTTCTTCCTCACTCACGCTTATATTGTTGGCCTTAACCATTTTATTCTTAATCAGCTGCCACTTAAATTCATCCTCGTAATTTTTAAAATCCTCTTCTATTGACTCTGCTGTTATGTTCTCATTTGCAGCCACAATCCATCTTTTAAGGAATTCAGACGGCAATTCAATTTTAGACTTCTTAATTATATATTCTTTAGAATCAAGTGCAAATTTATAATTCGACTCTCTTTCGTAATTAAGTTGTAGCTCCCCAGCAATTTTAGCTTTAAATTCTTCTAAGGATTTTACCACCCCTTCGCCATAAACCTTATCAAATAACTCCTGATTGATTTCATGCTTCGAAAACTTCAGAACTTCCTTAATTTCAATTTCGAACGAATCAGCAATATCTTTAATTTTAGCTTTTTCAATTTTTAGTAAAGCCGCTAATTCAGAATCACTCGGATAGGCTTTCTTAATATTGAAAATAACTTTTTCCCCTGCTGTTTTGCCTGCAAATAATTTCTTTTGCTTCTCGTCTTTCATCATATCGATAGACATACTTACATCTTCGACGTAGAGGCCTTCAGGTTTTTCTTCTCTAAGATTTCCTTTTATCAGCTCATCTTTTGAAGCCTTTTCAACAGGTTTTAATTCGCCAAATCTCTTGGAAACTTCATCAAGCTGCTCCTCAACAACCTCATCCTCAACCTTGATATTGTAAAATACAATCTTATCCTTTTCGCTTATGTCAGAATCAAATTCGGGTGAAATACCTATATCGAATTTAAAACTGTATTCCTTATCATTATCAAAATCTGGAATTTTCATATCGCTTTCATTAGGCATAGGTTCGCCTAATATTTGAATCTTCTCATTCCGGATGAAATTCATAAGATTTTCTGAGACCAGTTTATTAATTTCGTCAACAAGAACAGGCTTGTAGTACATTTTCCTGATCATGCCTACGGGTACTTTTCCGGGACGGAAGCCTTTCATGCTGGCCGTTTTTCTGTAATCTTTAAGTATACCCTCAACTTTTTCCTGATAATCCTGCTCTTCAACCTTAACGGTCACGACGGCATTTAAATCGTCAATTAATTCTTTTGTAATGTTCATTATGGAGTTTTTACACTATTATAAGTTTGAAAACCGCCGTTCAATAAGTGACTATGTCACTTATTGACAGCGGTTTAAGCTTTGTGCGGATAAAGGGACTCGAACCCCCACGCCTTGCGGCACTAGATCCTAAGTCTAGCGCGTCTACCAATTCCGCCATATCCGCAAAATTTTGGCAAAGTTAGAATTTTTTTTTCTATTTCAAATCAAATAATACAACGAATCCAAAATATATTAATGAAAAACCTCCATTAAGCACTAAGAGTCTTAATTATATTGAGATTTGCTTAGGAAAATAGGTCTCTGAGCTTGTCAACTTGGTTCTTGCAGAAACTATCTAAGTTCAAAATTCTCTCCCAGATACAGTTTTCTTACCTGCTCGTCTTCAGCCAGATCTTTTGCTGTTCCTGCTTTCAATATAGAGCCTTCAAATAATAGGTATG
>JAIOZM010000051.1 GCA_021740585.1 Bacteroidales bacterium | reverse complement strand
CGTTCTTTACCACGGGTTTCACCCGTGGTTATTGATATTTAAGCCCTTCGGGCTTAAGGAAACAATGTGGTAAGCATAAGTATCACCACTACTACAAGTTATTTTAATGCGTTGACCCTATGTTGATTCCCCCATTTTTCACCTGATAAATAATTTATCCCTATATTTACTTTAAAATATATTTAATCATGGGAAAAGCAATTGTCAAATTAAGAATATCCACCTATGCCATTGAAGAATATGTTGTGGAGATAGCCTGCAAAAAGGATGATGTGGAAGAACTCATTATTGCCAATGCCTGGAAGAAACTAAAGGAAGATGAGAAGGGCACCCTGCCCTATGGTCATCGCAGTGCAATGATTATCAGCCGGACAGATTAGGAGGAATCAGCAACAGGCTGAGGACAGGAATTGAGGAGAGTTTTTTTTTCTGAAGGATGCAAAATTCTTTTTGCTAATTATTACTCTTGCTCAAAACTCATACTCTTGCTGCTCCCCACCATCCTACCTAACAAAAAAATTGCTAATTTCCCCCTCTCAAACCAATCACTTCTGATAATGCATAAAATAATCCCTTTAATTTCCAGCCTGCTCTTGCTCTATTCTGTTGCCGGATTCGCCCAGCACGATATTGAATCAGGAATTGAACGGAACACCAATCACCTTCAAAACTTATACTTTGATCTGCACCAGACCCCGGAATTATCCTTCATGGAGTTCAATACTGCGAAAAAAATGGCCGGCGAACTTAAGTCACTGGGATTTGAAGTGCATGAGGCTGTAAGCGGAAATACTCTGGTGGGACTGTTCCGAAACGGCGACGGACCGGTTATTATGGTTCGTACCGATATGGATGCTCTTCCGGTTGAAGAAAAAACCGGACTACCTTATTCGAGCAGTGTAATTAGCTCCGATCAGGCAGGAAACCTTGTGTCGGTTATGCATGCCTGTGGTCATGATATGCATATGACGGTTTGGTCGGGAACAGCCCGACTGATGGTTGAGATGAAAGATCAATGGAAAGGTACGCTTATGATGATTGCCCAGCAGGCTGAGGAACAGAGTGGTGGCGCAAAAAATGTTATTGAAGCAGGCTTATATAAGAAATTCCCCCTACCCGATTATGCATTGGCCTATCATGTGAGCGATAAAATTCCAGCCGGGAAAATAGGATACTGTGCCGGTCCAATAATGGCGGGAGTACGTTCGGTAGATATTACAGTATATGGCGAAGGTGGCCACGGCGCACAACCCGATCGTACCATAGATCCAATTGTTCTGGCATCGCGAATGGTAGTCGATTTCCAGACCATCGTAAGCAGGGAACTCTCACCCCTGAGTCCCGCGGTGGTAACCGTAGGATCCATTCATGGAGGGACAAAGCACAATATTATTCCTGCAGAAGTCAACTTACAGCTTACCATACGTTATTACGATGAGTTGGTTGGCGATCAGATTATTGCAGCATTAAAAAGAATAGGAAACGGGCTGGCAGCCTCAGCCAATCTTCCTCCTGAAAAATATCCACTGGTAACAGTTCAGGACGATTCTACTCCACCGGTAATAAACGATGAAGCTCTTACCGGCAGATTGGTAAACGTTCTCGACAATGCTTTTGGGAAGGAACATATACTAAAGGTGGCTCCCCTGATGGTAGGCGAAGACTTTGGTCAATATGGACTCACCCCTGAAAAAGTAGCTATTAGTCTGATGTGGCTCGGAAGTGTTCCACAAGAGAAATACGATGCAGGTGATATGCCTGGGTTGCATACTGCTTATTATTATCCCGATTACGAACTCACTATTTCAACAGGTGTAAAGGGAATGGTGTTAAAACTGATGGAATTGTTTGGCAATTGAGTTCCGATCAATTAAGAAAAAAAATATCACAAACAAGCAAGACAAAAGAATGAAAATTTCAAAATTATTCAATATTGAAGGCAAAATAGCATTAATTACCGGTGCAACAGGTGGTTTAGGCAGTATTTATGCAGAAGGATTAGCAGAAAATGGCGCTATTGTGATTTTAAATGGCCGGAATAAATCAAAGCTCGATGAAATCGTTACTAAGATAAAAAGCAATGGCTATAAGGCTTATGCCTCAGTATTCGATGTTACCAATTTGGGTGAAATTGAATCAGCTGTAAGAGTAATCGAAGATGAAATTGGCCCAATAGATATTCTGATAAATAATGCCGGAATTAACCTTCGGGCACCACTTGATCAGTTTTCTGAGGAAGATTGGGATAAGGTTATCGGAATTAACTTAACCGGCACCTATAAAGTTTCCAAAGCCGTTGTTCAGAGCATGATAAAACGAAAGACGGGTAAAATAATCAATATCGGATCCATGCAAAGCGAGCTCGGCAGACCAACAATTGCGGCCTATGCAGCATCGAAAGGTGGCGTTAAAATGCTTACCAAAGGAATGGCGGTTGACTGGGCCCATCACAATATACAAGTTAATGGTATTGGTCCGGGATATTTTAAAACCGATATGACAAAAGCCTTGCATGAGGATCCTGAGTTTGATTCATGGCTATGCAACAGAACCCCGAGTAATCGCTGGGGCAATGCAGAAGAACTCTTAGGAGCTTTGTTTTTCCTTTCCTCAGATGCCAGTAATTATGTAAATGGTCACATGGTTTATGTAGATGGAGGATTGTTATCGAGTGTATAGCATAAAAATAATGATTTAAAAAACAGAAAGGCAAGAGTTTGAAGTGGGGAAGTGAGGGGTGAATTGCTCAGATAGTAGTATTTTTCGTTATATGGTCTTTTCCTCTTGCTGAATAATTAAACTTTTTAATTAACTTGCCTCAACTTAAAACTTAACAACCCCTTTTATCATGAATCTACTTTTCATTTTTGGTCTGTTCGGAATTCTTTTCTTTATTCTGTTTATATTATTACTCCCCCTGGTGGCCATTGTCAATCTTCTTATGAGTGAATTCAAGAATAGTAATGACAAAATTGTCTGGTTAATTCTTATTATTGTTATTCCCATTCTGGGATCAATTCTTTATTTTTTGATGAGCGACAGACAGAAGGTTTAGTTGTTAGATAAATAGCATTAATCCAGGGATGATAATCTCATCCTATTCTCTCTGGTCAAAAATAACATTTTGTTAATTCCAGTATACTAATCCACCTCCAACATACAATAGGGTACCCTCCGGATGAGCCTGGCAAAAATCGCTATCTATAATAGTCTTTTCCTAATTAAAGGTGATTTCTTTTGTCCATGTAGGAATTAATGCGCCGTTTTCAAACACATTAATCTCAAAAATATTTGGGCCAGAGCCTGAGTCTCCTATACTATCTATAGGGGTAACCTCCATTAATAATTCAATATCAATTGCACCAGTTTGTGCTGAAGATAAGATGCCTGGATTTTCAACAATTTCCCAACCGAAATTAGCTTGATCGTATGGATTATTGTTAAGATAACAACCATTGCCAGTCATTGTAACAACCAGACTCGTCGCTTCTGGCAAAATTGCACTTATGGAGTACCGTCCTGCAGAATAAATGGATTTTTCATTTCCTAAAACATTCTCACCGAATCTGCCTGTTTCCGGATAATCGATTTCATTGGTATATTCAAAACTAGTATTTTCAATAAACTGTGTAAGATATTTCTCGAAATCTGGGATAACAACTGTCTGCCCTAAGGATTCATATCTGCTTTCAAGATTCTCTCGAATTATTTCCGGATGGATAATTCTAGCATTATTAATGAGTTGAGTTCCCAAACTTTTACTATCGAGCACACCGTCCTCTCTAATATCAGTAGCCATATTGGCTAATAATTCAGACAAATCGGCTACGGATAAATTACCTTGAATAATTACAGATATGGCTAATAAAATGGCATTATCATCGCCCGGTTTAGTAATGTCTAATAATTCGGAGTCAGCAATATCTAATTTTTCAACTTCAAATATGGAAAGAATTTCTGACAGAGCTTGCTGTTTAGCTACAGAAAAGTTAATACTATCAGATAAAATATACTCAAGTCTGCCCTTTTCAAGATTGGATAAGATGTTTACATTTAAGCTTGTATTATCGGTTAAATCTGCCAAAGCATATAAAGTCAATTGAGCAGAGGAGTTGCCGTTTGTCAATTCATTGAAGTAAAATCCATCCGCCTTAAGCTCAACAAATTGAGAAATTAAATCAATCTTTTTAATTTCAAAAGTCCCTTTATTATCAAGAATTTGAGAGGAAAACACTTTCCCTGTTGGAATAAAATCAGACGACAACTCTGATATTGCTATTGATGTACCATTTAAATAGGGTCCCTTCTGTACATAACCACTAATTTTCTCTATTGCCAAGCTTTCAACAACATCCTCCATTTTATCCTCCGGGATACTATTATTTTCTGTTTCGCATGAATTCAGAATAAATAAGGGAAGAAAGATCTGTAAATAAAATAGCTTTTTCATATTATTGTAATCTTGATTAATTATTTGTATTATTCTTCCTGGAACCTGGTTTTAAAGAGTTGATCATAAATGATTTATTTCAAAGGATAATTAAATTTAATAATAAATATTGAATTTTCTTCAAGTCTGGAATTAAAATTTGAATCGATCTGAAATATTTAGTTTTATTAGTAACTAATACCTCCTTCTTATGAATTTATCTACTCGCAATTGAAATTTACTATGAATTTCACCAAACAGCTCCCCTCAAAACGTATTTAGCGTTTAATACCCTAATCAGTCCATTTTAAAAATTTACTTTGTTAAATATGAAAATCAGGCCGACTGGAGAAATAAGGAGAAAATGCATTTGATGTTTTAAGTATTGCTTAAGATCAGCTAATAATTATACTGAAAATTTGATTGTTGAAACAGATTTAGCGAGCAAACAATTTAAATTGTAACTTGTTTGTATATTCTAAACCTAAAAAATAACAAACATGTTTACAGAATTCAAAAAATTTATCAGTAAAGGAAATGTTCTTGAAATGGCCGTAGGTCTTATTATGGCAGTATATTTCGGGGCAATTGTTAAATCTTTGGTAGATCACATTATCATGCCTCCAATCGGAATGCTGCTTGGCAATGTTGATTTCTCCAGTCTTAAGGTAACCCTCCAGCAAGCCAGCATGAATGGCGATGTAGCGGTTCCTGAAGTAGCGATAAGCTACGGAATGTTTTTGAATACCATCATCACTTTTATCATTGTTGCTTTTGCCATCTTTCTGGTTGTTAAAGCTTACAATAGTATGAAAGCCAGAATGGAAAAGAAAGAAGCACTAGAAACCCCTGCAGCACCACCAGCTCCTACAAAGGAAGAGGTTTTGCTAACCGAAATCAGGGATTTGCTGAAGAAGTAATCCAAACCCGGATTATTTAAAATACCTGTGGGCTTTGGCTTTTGATTCTGGTGAGTCTTTAGGACAGTGAAAACAGAATTATTAGCTGAAACGCTTTAAACGAAGAAGAAATAGTTCTTTTGATAGAGCTGGGAATACATTATATGGTTTTATCAATAAACATTGGTGCTGAAAAGGATGATATTCTTATAAGACCTCAGTCAAAATAATTTTGCTGGTATGCTTAAAATTATTTAACTTATGTCTGTTTCTGTTTTTCCTTCCTTCATTATATAATAACATATGTAGATAAAATATTCCATAGAAGTATTCATTAATACCTGAAAAATGAAACTACTTAAGTATTTCTTTTCTATTGGTTTAAGGAATTCTTTGATTCCAGTTGTATTTTTCTTCTGCTCTTCTTCCATTTACTCTCAGTTATCCGGTACTCGAACCATCGATATTTCAGGTGGAGGAGACTATATTTCCTTCACGGAGGCCGTCAATGATTTAAATAATCTGGGGGTGAACGGACCCTTAACTTTCAACGTAAAACCCGGAACCTATGATGAGCACTTTACTATAGGTAACTATCCCGGGGCAAGTGAAGATAATCGGGTTACTTTTCAAGCCCTGCCTGAAGATTCATTAAAGGTTATTCTGGCCTTTAGCTATGTTGATGGAGAAGATAATTTTATTATTAAACTCGACAGCGCTAATTACCTTTCTTTTAATCGTATTCTTTTTGATGGTAGTAATGGTTCTTACTCTTATGGCAGGGTTTTTCATATTACCGGAACAAGCAGTTATTTACGTTTTCAAAACAATTATTTCATTGGGAAAGCTGTTGGTTCTTATTACTATACGGGAGCTATTATTTATTCAGAATACCAACCGAATCATGAAATTCTCTTTGATAATAATATTTTCCAGAGTGGTGATTATGGTATTTCCTTAAAAGGGCTAAGTTATCAAAACCTGTCGGTGGGATTTGTAATCAGAAATAACTTATTTAAAAATCAAGCAGATTATGCCATAGATCTTACCTATTGTCAGTATCCCCTGATTGAAAATAATGATATCCAATCTTCATCCCAAATAAATGCTATCCATTTCTCAGCTGTTGATAAAGGATTTAAAATAAAAAACAATAAAATTGATTTGGCAGCCGGATCAACCGGAATGCGAATTCAGGGATCAGGATTAATTGGCAGTCCAGCCTTAATTGCAAATAACTTTGTTACTATTCATACAACTACTCAAAGAGGGGGAAATGGAATTATTCTTTCTACTCCAGGTGACTTTATTGCAGTTTATCATAATAGCATCCTTTTATCAGGTCTTATTACTGATTATCCGCCTAGTTGTTTTGATCTTAGTACCACAGGCTCGAATATTGATATTCAGAATAATATCTTCGCTAATTTTTCCGGTGGATATGCTTACACAATCGACTCCCCGGAATCCTTGAAGCTATCGGATTATAATAATTACTTCACCACCGGATCCTATATTGCACTCTGGGAGGGAGTTAAAGTAAGCAAACTTGCAGATCTGGCTGCTATAAGTCCTGGTGACAGCCATTCCTTGTCAGTTAATCCGGCTTTTGTTTCAGATAATGATTTACATGCAACAAGTTTCCTTCTCGATAATAAAGGGAATGATCTGACTTCCATAGTTAGCAGTGATATTGATGGGGATTTACGAAGCGCAACACCGGATATAGGAGCAGATGAATTTACAGGCAGTGGGGCAAGTCTTGCCGGCAATTATACAATAAGCGGAACTAATCCTGATTATAACACTATAAGTGATGCGATTAATGATCTGAATAATTATGGAATATCAGATGCAGTCAGCTTTTTAATCAGGGATGATAACTCTCCCTACCAGGAGCAGTTCAGCTTACTTGCTGTGCATGGTGCAAGTAGTGATAAGCGGGTCACTTTCAAACCTGATCCTTCAAATAGTGAGCCCGTTGTAATAAGCTATAGCTCCGGCAGCTCGGAAAAAAATTATATTATGGAAATGCTGGGTGCAAGATACATTACTATTAAAGGTATTACATTTTCAGAATCAGATTACAGTTATTCCCGGCTTCTAAAAATTGACTATGATTGTGAAAGTGACAGTATTGTAAATTGTATTTTTAATGGATCGGGGAATGGAGAGGACGATGCATGTATCTGGATTTCATCTGATAATACTAAAAACCTCGTGATTAAGTCTAACCAATTCGCAGGTTATGAAGGAATCTACCTTAAGGCTAATTTAGGAGCCGGGCCGTCTGGATTTAAAATCGATTCCAATTATTTTTATAACCATACTTATAAAAGCATCTCCCTTTCTAACTGCAAGAATTATAGTATTTATGGTAATGAATTTCGAAAGACAGACAACAGCTATAACTTTTTTGCGCATCTAAGCCTGGACGCATGTTCTGATGGATCAAAAATATTACAGAATCAATTTTATGGTAATGGGTCGAACATGATTTCTTTATCTTACTGCTCGGGATCTTCTCCGGGAGCAATTTTAATTGCAAATAATTTCCTCTATTTCTACGAAGATTTAAGGGATGGAAAAGCTATTAATTCCAGCCTCAGTTCTTATACCGCAATTTTTAATAACACTATTATTACCAATGGAAACAACCCGATTAGATCTTTCACAGGTATCAGCATTTCAGATGGTGCTAATAATGAAATAAAAAATAACATTATCAGCATTCGCTGTAGCGGACCTGCTGTGGATGCTACAAAAGATCAACTAAAAAAATTTAAAAATAATTCCTTGTTCACCAGAAATAGCATTCTTATTCAATACGACGGACTTAATTATCCGGCACTGGATCTTCTGGAGGCAGATTTGGGATTTTCCCTAAATTCAATAATCCATTTCCCAAATTTTATTAATGGGGAGGATTATCATACAGCAAGCTATTTTTTAAATGGGGCTGGTATTGAAATTCCTGGAATTATTACTGATCTTGACGGTGAAATGCGTAATAACCCACCGGATATTGGCTGCGATGAATACGATACTGATATTATACCTATTCCCGGCGGCAATTATACTATCGGTGGTAGCTCTCCTGATTATGGTTCTGTTTCTGATGCATTTGCTGATCTTCAGAAGCGTGGTATTTCCGGCCCCGTAAGTCTTAAAATAAGAAAAGATATTTACCCGGAAATAGTAGGTGATGTTTACCATATTTCAGGAAGTTCTTCTACTGATACAATCGTCCTTGAATCTGAACCAGGTAATCCTGAAGATGTGATTATCTATGGTAATACCAGTTTACAAGAACCTGATATATTCAGTTTTATTGGTGTAAATTACCTGACTATACAAAACCTGTCCATTGCAGCAAATGGGATTTCAACCGGATGTGCCTTAAAGTTTACAGGAACAACCCGAAAAATCAATTTAATTAATAATTCCTTCAGTAACAAAAATACAGATGATAATATCTTATCCGTTCAGGGCTACTCTGATAATTTTATAATTAAAAATAATGAATTTACGGGTGGCCTTGGTGGTATTGTAATTGACGGGGAGTGGGATGTTTATTCAAAGGGGTTCAAAATTATCAATAACAATATTAAAGGTGGAAGTATCCAAGCCATTAATCTCAAATATCTTGAATCGCCAAAGATTATAGGGAATAAAATCGAAAACACCAATTATTTATGGACTAGCGCAATTGCCCTTGGATACTGCACAAACAACGTGTTAATATCCGGGAATAAAATCGATTCCAGAAACAAAGGAAATGGGATAAGCATGGATCATATCATAGTATCTATTCCTTTTCGTACACTGATTTCAAATAACCAGATTTGTGTTGGAGGAGAACGGGCATACAGTTCAAGTGGAATTGTGATTTCTAGTAGTGAACGTACCAATATCTATTACAACAGTATTAATGTATCCTCACTTGATACACTTAGCTCAGCAGGACTGAAAATATCTACCGGAAATATAGGTATCAATCAGGCAAATAATAATATCCTGAATTCAGGCGGTGGCTATGCTCTGATTGTTATCGATGCTTCCAATCTTTTTTCATCCGATTATAACAATTATTACACCCAGGGCAACCAATTAGCCTACTGGGAATCGGCAAATGTTTCAAATCTTACGGCACTCAAGTCTCTAAGCGGAAAAGAAAACCATTCACTGTCCCTTGATCCCTTATTTGTATCTGAAAGTGATTTGCATTCAAATCAGACAAATCTGGTTGGTAAAGCAACACCCATCCCCGAGGTTCCGTACGACATCGACAGCCTTCCAAGGGATTTGTCCCATCCTGATATTGGTGCCTATGAAAATACCTGTGCTCCTCCCAAATTTAATATTAGCGTGATTCCGGGTTGTCTGGGCGACTCCACAATTATCATTGACCATTCATCCGGTATATTAAACGGCTCTTCCATATCCTGGGATTTTGATGGAGATTTTGTACCGGAGATCTATTCAGAAAAATTAAATGATACCATTAAATATCTATTCCCAAATCCGGGAAAAATTATTTGCAATTGTATTGTAAGCCAGTTGGGGGAATGCCTCGACAGTAAGGAATTCGAGGTGAATATTTACGAACCTCCCGAACTATCTGTTACAACTGAGGGAGTCTATTGCGACAGCACCGACGGGAAAGCCTCTGTAGCCATACTTAACGGGGAAGGACCCTATGAGTATTACTGGTCAACAGGCAGCAATGAAAGTAGTATTGAAGGGCTTGAAATAGGGAATTATTCCTTAACTGTAGCGGATACAAATGGTTGTCAGACTAACAAGGAATTTATTATTGGAGAAGCTATTCAGGTTACAGTAATTCAGATACAGGCTTCAACCTGTGGAAAAGAAGATGGGATTGCCGAGGTATCAGCAACCGGAGGTTATCCTCCATATAAATTTGTCTGGACTGATGGAGATACCACTGCACTTGCCTCAAAGTTGGGGGCAGGTCAGCATTTTGTCAATGTTATAGATTCAAAAGGCTGTTATTCACGCAGTTTTATAGATATTGAAAATGATGGAAGCGGCCCTCAGATCGCTAACGAAAAGATAATAAATGCCAGATGCTATGGTGAAAAATCGGGTTCCATCGACATTGATGTTTCTGGCGGGTTTGCACCTTATCAGATTAAATGGTCGAATGGTAAACAGACTGAAGATATCGATAATCTGGCTTCAGGTATTTATAATGTCACTATTAAGGATGCAAACAATTGCGTTGGCTCCCGAAGTTTTGAGATTCAGCAACCACAAAAATTAAGCTTTCAGGTTCTGGTGGAAGATGCTACCTGTGGGGGTTATGATGGAAAGGCTGCGGCAATCATCAGTGGAGGAACACAGCCCTATAGTTACCATTGGTCTGATGGAAGCAAGGATCCGGTTCTCGCCGGACTTTCGGATGGGATCTATTCCCTTAAAATTATTGATGTTAATGGTTGTGAAGCAACTGAGCCGGTAATTGTCAGTAATGTGGGCGGACCTATTATAAGCTTCAAAAATATAATTGGTGTAGGCTGCAAAACAACAAATATTGGTGAAATTCATATCGGAGTAACCGGAAATGGCCCATACAGCTATGAATGGTTTCCAAATGGAGAAACCACACCCGATATCACAGGTCTTGAAGCAGGCACATATAGAATTAAGGTGAAAGATAAAATTGGATGCGTAGGTTATAATCTGGCAGAAATTTGTCAGGAACCTCCGCCTGTAAATCCTATATGTCTGGTCACAGTTGACTCAATTAATCAAATGAACCTTATTGTCTGGGAAAAAATTAATACCACCGATGTTGCTTATTATAATATTTATAGAGAAAGTTCAATAAAAAACGACTACCGATTGATTGGGTCAAAATCCGTTGATGGTATTAGTATTTTTGTTGATTCGATAGCTGATCCTTCCATTCATTCCTGGAGATACAAATTATCCGTTGTTGATGTATGTGGGAATGAATCAGAGCTTAGCAGTCATCATAAGACGATACACCTTACTATGAATCTGGGACTTGATAACTCTGTTAATCTCATCTGGGATAACTATGAAGGATTTCCGGTAGATAATTACGAGGTTTACCGCTATAGCGATGCAGCAGACTGGGAAATGATAGCCTCCCTCTCTGGTAATCTGAATTCCTATACTGACAAGAACCCACCTAAAGATAATTTGTACTATTTTATTCAAGTCCATTCTCCTGATGATTGCGATATATCAGGCTTAAAAGCGACGAGACTTAATACCGCCAGATCGAACCGGAAGTCGGATAAGAAATCTGCACACCCCGATAATATTGAATTTATTAACTCTAATTTTCCAGGTATTAAAATATATCCAAATCCGGGTGATGGCATTTTCAATCTAAGTTTCGAGAAATCGATACCGGAGATAGTACAGATAAGAATTCTTGATATTTCAGGAAGGCTTATGGAAATATTAGAAATAAGTGAGCCTGTTCAAAATCAGATTTATGAAATTAATTTAGGGATGTATGAGAATGGTCTTTATCAGATAATTATGAATTCGCAGGAAATGATCCATCGACAAATAATAATTAAACAGTAATTATCAATCCATGATATACATCTATGTAACATTATTGAATTTTAAGGATAAGTATCTTGCATCATATTTATTAATTGTTTTTCTGCAATTTCCAATTTATTCAAATGCACAGTCAAGTCAATTAATCGGACATTTTCCTGTATATAATTTTTCAGCCAAACAATATGGGGCTTTTGACCAGAACTGGGTAGCCCGGCAGGATGAAAGAGGCCTTATGTATTTTGGCAATAACCAGGGGCTTTTGATATATGATGGTGAAGAATGGAAAATCATTGAAGTGGATAATCAGTCATTGGTTTATAGCATGGATATAGACAAGAATGGTAAAGTGTATATTGGGGGTGAAAATGAATTCGGGGTCATTAAATACGATTCTGTGGGTAGTGCATATTATCATTCCCTATCGGGACTATTGCCGGAAGGTTTAAAGGATTATGGTCAGGTTTGGGAAACTTTTGCCACAGATTCTGGTATATATTTCCAAACAAACAATCATCTTTTTATATATAAAAATGATGAACTTAATATCAATTCATCCTCTTATGAAATACATAAATCTTTTTTTATAGGACAAAATTTATTTTTGAGACAAGATGGATTAGGTCTTTCAATATTCATGAAAGATCAACTGAATTTGATTCCAAATGGCGATATTTTTAAATCTACAAGCATTTTTGGCATGTTGGAAATTAATCCCGGACGGATTTTGATCTTTACTGAAGCTGATGGAATTTATGAAATGCTCTATTCCCCTACTCTGGAAGATATTGAAATTAGAAAAACAGAAACACCAATTGATAACATCCTCGATCAGGTTTTTTTATATAATGCGATACGATTAAACGAAAACATGATTTCTTTAGGGACTTGGGGTAATGGGGTTATCTTAACAGATACGAGTCTTCAACTAATAAGCATAGCGGATAAATTATCGGGGCTCCAGGATGATATTATTCAAAACCAGTTTGTTGATAAGACTGGTAATCTGTGGCTTTGTCTGAGTAGCGGTATTTCAAGACTTGAAATTAGTTCGTACTATAGCGTTATTAATGATAAGGAAGGACTGACCGGCACTCCTCAGGATTGTGCAAGATTTAACAATTTTCTTTATGTTGCTACAAACGCAGGACTCTACCATGAAATCTGGTCTGAAGATCAAAATCTATCTGATTATAAGACAGTTAAATTTAACCGGTTTTCGAATATTGATGTTGAATGTTGGGATCTGCTGACTTTTTCGAACAAGGGTGAAGAGCTTCTTCTGTTAATTACAAATGATAAGGTCCTTGAAATCGATAAGAGAAATCAGGTACGGACACTATTAGAAGACATTCCTTACAAACTTTACCAATCCAAATTAGACCCTTCGAGAGTTTATATAGGTCTTGAAAAAGGTTTGTGTTCCATATACCGTTCCAACAGGAAATGGATAAAGGAAGGAAAGGTTTATGGAATTACTGAAAAAATTCAGGATATTTCTGAAGATCATCTCGGGAACCTCTGGATGGGAACTGAAGATGAAGGGGTTATTAAAATGAATATTACATCAATTAAAGACAATCGACTAAGCAATTATAAGCATACAAGATACGATACAACCAGTGGGCTGGCCGGTGGCCCATACATTGTTTCTCAAATTACCGGGCCACCTGTGGTAGCGACTGAAAATGGAATTTACAGGTTAATTCAGCTGGAAAATAAATTTATTCCCGACAGTACTTACGGTGTTCAGTTTGCGAATGGTAGCAGGTATATACACAGGATGTCGGAATATTTCAATCCTGACATTTGGTTATTCACAATGGAATTAAACCGGAAATCTAAATTTGAATTAGGCTACCTCAAAAAACAGGAACAACATTACGAATGGATTTATAAACCCTTCAATAAGATTTCTGATAATACTATACATGTCATTTTCCCGGATGAAAATCAAAAAGTATGGTTTGGGGGTTCTGAAGGATTATTTTTATATGATAATCGGGAAAGGGAGATGACTGCATCCAGCTACCCTTGTCTAATAACTATGATTACTTATGTTGATGGAGGAGTGGAGTTTGGAGGTAATTATACTGATTTAAATGGGAATATTCTTGAAGATCAACCGGACCATAGCAAACACGAAATCTCCAATGACAGAAATTCCCTTAGCTTTTTCTTTGCCGCCTATTCAGGAAATGATGAAGCCTTTCAGAAATACAGCTATTATTTGGAAGGTTATGATAAAAACTGGAGCGATTGGCTTGCAGAAACTAAGAAAGAATACACAAATTTACCCAAAGGTGAATATATTTTTCAGGTAAAATCAATGGATGTCTATGAAAATGAAAGCTCAATTGCTTCTTATGCTTTCACGATCCTTGCTCCATGGTATCTTAAATGGTGGGCTTTCGTGGCATATTTTTTAATCGCAACCGCCTTAATCTATACAATTGTAATACTTTACACCCGCCAATTGCGGCAAATTATTAAGGATCGTACCGCTGAAGTGGTCAAAAAAAATGAAATTATTACATTAAAAAACAGGGATATAATGGATAGCATTCAATATGCTAAACGTATTCAGAGTGCACTACTTCCAGCAGAGGATGCTATTTTGTCGAAAGGATTAGATGGCTTTATTCTATTTCTACCAAGAGATATTGTTAGTGGCGATTTTTACTGGATATCTCACCGTAATGAATTAACGATAACTATGGTTGCGGATTGTACAGGACATGGAGTACCGGGTGCGTTTCTAAGTATGCTGGGAGTAGCATTTCTTGAAAATATTATGAGGGAGAATACGGATTTTAATGCAGCCCAAATTCTTGATAAATTAAGAGAACATGTCATTGTTGCTCTTAAACAAAAAGGCCATGAAGGGGAGCAAAAGGATGGAATGGATGTTGCACTTCACATAATTAATTGGAAGGATAAAATAATCAATTTTGCCGGGGCTAACAATTCATTGGTTTTAATAAGAGACAATGAACTTCAAACTATAAAAGCCGACCGTATGCCTATTGGCATTCATGAAAGAGCTTCAGTGCCGTTTACCAATCACATTTTTGAAGCCCAAAAAGGAGATGTATTGTATAGCTTTTCTGACGGCTTTCAGGATCAATTCGGCGGACAAAATAATAAGAAATTCATGCTAAAAAGACTGAAGGATCTTTTATTGGAAATACACCAATCACCGATGCAGGATCAAAAAGAGAAATTAAGAAAGACCTTCGAAGATTGGATGGAACCATGCCATTGTGAACAGGTTGATGATATTTTAATTATAGGTGTCAGGATTTAGTTTATACTAAATTCAAGGTTTAATTATCAATTTCGGTTATCTGTTATTGGGGACAGGTTCCCCACACTGGATAAAAGTAACTTTGTAGATTACTCATAGTTGCAAAATTAAAAGGTTCTTCGGGAATCTTTGTCACACACCATTTGGACAAATCTTGGTTAAATAAGGTTGCTCCTTTAAACATATACCCCATATTGGTAACATTACTGACATCCCATTGTCCTAAATCCTGGTTAAAAGCAGTGGAATTAGAAAACATTCCGAGCATGCTGGTCACATTACTTACATCCCAGCTTCCTATATCTTGATTAAAAGAAACTCCGTGGGCAAACATAAAGCTCATATCAGTCACATTACTGACATCCCATCCACTTATATTCTGGTTGAAAGATATAGCATAGTCAAACATAAAGTCCATGTAAGTCACATTACTAACATCCCAATTAGATATATCCTTATTAAATGAAGTTGTCAGATAAAACATACCAGACATATTGGTTACATTACTTACATCCCAATCACCAATATATTTGTCAAAAGATGGTGCATAATGGAACATGTAAGACATATTTTCTACATTACTAACATTCCATCCACCAATATTCTGGTTGAAAGCAAGAGCACCGGCAAACATAAAGTCCATGCAAGTCACATTACTTACATCCCACTGTCCAATATCCTGATTAAAATAGATTGCATTATTAAACATACCAGCCATATAGGTAACACTACTCACATCCCACGCACCTATATCCTGATTAAACAGGATAGTGTCTCCAATGGATTCGATGGAGAACATATCTAGCATATTAGCTACATTGCTAACATCCCAGGCGCCTATATTCTGATTAAAAGAGTTTGCACTTCGAAACATTCCATCCATATTAGTTACATTACTAACATCCCAGGCACCTATGTTCTGGTTAAACAGGGTATCCATTAAAAATAATTCACTCATATCAGTTACCGGAGAAGTGCATATTTTCCTGAGATCCACACCCTCATCTTTCCTCAGGTCTAGTAATGTCCTGTCTACAGCCTCATAAATTATCCCATTTACTGTACCGGTATCACCTGGAGAACAGTTTTCACATTTAATAGTAATCCCATTTGAATCGAGATAAAATATTGCTTCTTTTTCAGATGTTTCTTTTTCGCAGGCTATTCCGATAAGTAAAATGCAAATGGCAGGGATAAAGGCTTTCATTTTGGTTTTGGTTTGATTTTTTCCTACTATAATTACATATTCAGGTTAATTTGAATTCCTCCATGTAAAAACCGATAAGTTCTTAATCTGAAGGGTTTTTATTCTATTTCTTCCTAGGCATATTGTTAGTGGCGATTTTTACTGTATATCTCACCGTAATGAATCAACAATAACTATTGTTGCTATTTGAACAGGACATGGAGTGCCGGGAGCGTTATTTAGTATTGGCTCATCCTAATCCCTTCATAAACATTCGTATAATAGTATCCTAAAGGTCCACTTAGCCTATAATGAATACTGTCGTTTGAAAATAAAACCCCGGAGTGATAACCATAGAAATTTCCGTCTGGGTAACTGGTGGATCCGCCTGTATTAAGATAATACATTACATTCCCTTCATAATTTTTTGCAATATCATTTCTGGTTAAAATGTTTAACCTGCTAAATATGCTGTTTTTCACAACAGTTATTGTATCCTCGTAATAGTTTACAACACCGTCATAGGAAGAACTTACATTACAACAATACATCCCGGTATAATCATTTCTATAATCATATTTTAAGGAATCGAGTGTATCAATTTTAATCTCATAGCTAAATCTTTCGGTTGTATTTTCCTTATCCATGATTTCAAAATCCAAAATGAGATTGCTGTTTATATTAATTGTAAACGGGCCCACTTCATTCAATGAATCCGGTTGAACCCATGATAAAGTATATGGATCATTATCACCTACAGGAATTATATCGAAAGTTATTGAAACATGCTTTTCGGGATAATAAACAATATCCGTTGCAAAGAATTTAAAGTTTAATTTTGGACTACTTTCTTTCTCGCACGAAAAGGTAAAAGGAATAAGGATTGCCAGAAAAAGAATTATTATAATAAAAAGGCCGGATCCGATAAATCTGTTTGTCGTCATAATAAATCTGTGTAAGCAAAATTAATTCCAATTTAACCTGCAAATATCAATTCAATTATGGCTCTTTTAAAAGCATAATAAATGTAAATATATTTTTGGAAATTGAATTTGGGTTTATTAAAAAAAAGCTAAAAAATTATATGTGTGATATTTAAAACATCTCTACCCACCCCGGATATTGCAATAAGGTGTTGAAATTATTTGAAGAATTCTTTTATTGCAATCACCTGCCTTAAAAATAAAAATCAATACTTCATGATAGCCTGAAGAATCTCAGGACCCATTTTTAATTGTGCATTGTCTTCGGAATCGCAGTTCAATAAAACAATAGCACCTGTTGATTTTGATTTATTAAATCCAATATAGGCCATATGACCGTAGGTATTTCCTGCCATATAGATAATTTTTTGTCCGTCGTCAAGATCCAGAACCCACCAGCACAAAGCCTGTTCCCCAAATGAACCCTGATGCATAACCGGTTGATGCGTTAATTCAATCGCATCTTTAAGGGCTGTATTGCTTATTCCCAATTGTGCATCCAGATACTTGAACATATCGTTCAATGAAGATTTAATCATCCCGCATCCCTGAAATATATCGTTCCCGATAAAAAAAGGCTTATTCTGAAGATTTTTTGAATAACCCAGCGCCATATTGTCTGACTGAGCCTCTGTTAAAAAAAGAGAACTGTTTCCCATATCCAATTCTTCGAATATATATCGGGTCAAAATACTTTCATAGGAAGTACCGTCAATTATTCCTAAGACATGTCCCAGTAATCCCAGACCTGTATTTGAATAGGCCCACCATGTAGAAGGTTCAAATTCCAGTTTGCAATAATTCGTTAAATAGTCATATACATCCTCAGTGGTGTAATCAATATAGGGATTATCCGGATCATGTCCTGCGGGAACAGGATAGCTTTGTCCATCGGCATGAGGAGTTCTGGGAAGACCCGATGTATGCGTTGCCAGATTTATAAATGAAATATAAGTACCATTAAAAGTGGGCATTGTTACCTTTTCGGAAGGTAGGTAGTACCCAACTGTATCGACTGGAATATCGCCATTTAAATACATCTTAGCCATCAATGTTGTTGTAAAAGTCTTGGTTACAGATCCAATGTCAAATACTGTGTTTGCATCGGGTGGAACAGTATCATTAAGCGTTTTAGATCCATACGAGAAAACCAGCTTATTATGGTTTCTGTCTATTACACCTATAATTGCCCCTACTTTAACATACTTATCGGCAATATAATCTATTTCCTCTTCCAAAGCCTTAAAAGGATTTTCAGGAGGTGTTTCTTCTTTTTGGCATGACGATGCCATAATAAAAGTTAGAAGCACCAATACTCTGGATATGAATTTCATTTTAAATTTTATTTTCCTAATAGCTTAAAGTATAAATGTATGAAAAAATATTATTAGTCTATTTTGAAGGAGTTTTATTTCGCTTCCGAACCAACCTCCATTAACTGACTACTGTTTTTTCTTGAAAGACTTACTTTAACAGATGTTCTTCAATTCAGATCAAACACTGAGCTTCTTGGCCTGATGCTCGATATGCGTGAAAATTCTCTCCTGCTTATTCTCTGGTTTATCCCCGTTTTATGGATTGAAATTGCATTATATGAAGAACTTAAAAGGGTATTTCTCCTGACAAATCTTTGGAAATTCTCCAAATCGACACCCTGGATAATTATTGCATTGATCCTGACATCAGCTATAATTGCATTAGCTCATTGGAGTCAGGGAAGCTATGGAATAGTAACCATTGCCTTAAAAAGTATGGTGGCCTGCATCCATTTTTATAAATACAAAAGATTATTACCATTGGTTATTGCCCATGCTTTATACGATGGAATTCAGGTAGCCATGCTTTTAATTAGCTATCCACATTTGCTGAAAAAGCATTAATGGGAATGAATGTTTTGGATGCAATGACAGTAAAAACAGGCTATCTTTTTATTGCATTCAACCGCTTATTTACTACTTGCACAGCATTCCTTTCGTAATTATCTTTACCGGCCATGGAGTACCTCTTTATCACTTGTATTGGATTGCTGGCATTTTTTTCTTTATCACTTTTGACTAAGGGAAATAAATCGCTGTCGGAAAAAATATTTTCGATATGGATCATTCTTTTGCTTATAACAGTGGTGTCCTTTCTTTTGCATGTAAAATCCTTATCCGGTCGTTTTCCAATTTTCATAACTATAATTTGCGATTCACATCTGATCCATGGTGTTTTATTATACTTCTATATCAGAGCCTTCACCGATCCCGGCTTTGTGCTTCTCAAAAAACATCTCTGGCATTCAATTCCTGTGCTTACTTTGGTGGTGGCCAAATTGATTCTGAATTATGTATTTGAAGAGATGGAATGTTATACCGAGGGAGCTTGTACTGAAGATGATAATATTTATGTGCAGATTACTTTTCTTTACAAATATATCGTTCTGGGTCTGTATATCTTTTTTTCGTGGAGGGTAGGCCATCAATACCGTAAAAATGCAAAAACGCCCCGCGAGGAGATGCGCTCCGGCTGGGTGATGCAAATTACTCTGGGAGCCATTTTTCTGCTGGCGGGTATTTTCCTGTTGCAAATAGGAAGATTTCTTTTTCCCGATCTTTTCTGGGAGCGCATGCTTCTGGGGAATACACTGGTAACCTTATTTATATTCATCTTTTTGTACATCGGGAACAGCTATACCTACCTATTCGTATCACCTTCAAAAAAGCGGTTTATAAATCTCAGCGAAACATTCAATCCCAAAAATTGCCAGCTGGATGAAAATCAAAAGTTAAGGGAAGAGTTATTCTCACGACTCGAAAACCTGATGCGAGCTGAAGAACCTTTTACAGAAGGTCATTTGAATATAAACCTTCTCTCTGAACGATTAGAAGTACCGGTAATTCAACTGAGTCAGGCTATAAACAACTGTACCGGAAAAAATTTCAATGACTATATTAATGGATATCGCGTTGCAAAATTAAAACTTCTCCTCGATGATCCTGCAAATCAAAAATATACGATTTTGGCCCTCGGACACGATTGCGGTTTTACTTCAAAGTCTTCCCTGATACGAATCTTTAAAAGCAATACCGGACAAACACCCTCTGAATATCTGGCTAATTCTAAGCCTGCTTCCTAAGCAGTAAGTACAAATACCGGTAATGGGCTTTCATAACAGGATCTTTCTGCTTCAGCTTTTTCTTCAGAATTTCTTCCGTCTCACTAATTTTCTGATAAATCAGCGGATCAATTATATTGGTTGCTGCAGGTATTTTTGCTCCGTTCGGTGATGAAAGATACTCCTCCTCGGGTTTTTCCACCGGCGATTTTCCCGACCCCGTTGAAGTCATTGAAAGCAGGTTTCTTACATAAGTGACCTGCAGATTCCTTTCAAATTCATTTAAGAATGTATTCTTCATGGTTTTCTTCCAGATATGACTCTGAATATCATCAAGATATTCCTCGCAAGTATATTCTGTGTGATACAAAAACAATCTTTGCAGGATAACCGCACTCATAATTCTATCGAGAGTGGCAGCTTGTTGTTTCATCAAATCCATTTTCTTTGGAGCAATACGCTTCTCCAATTCCGGATTGATAATCCAGGACGGCTGATTTTCGAGCTCATTAAACAACCAATCGAGGGCTTCTTCCTGTTTTTTCTGACTCAGTGGAGTATAAAACTGTTCATCTTCACCTTCCACCAACTTATAAATATACACGCCACCAAGATATGAGGTAACATGACCAATATAACGCTCATACTGCTTTAAGAGTTCCTCGTACATATGATCCATAAAGCTGAAATCCTCATTCTCAAAGGTGGTCCATTCCACCAAATGCTCCATGATATACTTGGCATTTGCAGTTCCGTATTTGCTTGCTTTGATAGCATCGTTTCCAAGGGCTTCATTTTGAGAAGAAGGATCGAAAGTTGGAGAACCCATTTGCTGATCGCCATACTGATACACCGGATCACCCGCCTTGTCTAAAATCCACCGGTTCAGCACAGGAACTTCCTCCTCGGGCGATTTAGCTTCCAATATGGGTTTGTATCCCCATGCAATGGCATACATATCGTAAGGTCCCATGTGTGGGGGCAGGAAATTAATTCCTTCATCGCCGGGTTGGGCGATATAATTGAATCGTGCATAATCCATAATGGAAGGTGTGGTTCCATTAGCCTGGGTGAAGCTTGCAGAGCGCAATGAATCGACCGGGAAGGCATAAGATGCCCTCATATTGTGTTTTAATCCGAGTACATGACCAAGTTCATGGGCAGCCACATAGCGAATCATTTCTCCCAGAATTTCCATATCGCTATTGCGCTTGCGTGCGAGAGGATCGGCAGCGGCACACTGCACAAATCTCCAGTCGCGTAACAATTCGGTTACGTTATGCCACCAGAGTACATCACCACCCAATACCTCACCGCTACGAGGATCAATCCAACGTGGTCCCTGTGAATTCGCTTTAGGAAGTGAGAGGTAGCGAACACAGGAGTAGCGTATGTCTTCGGGATGAAATTCCGGATCATCCAAAGGGTAATCTTTGGCCACAATGGCGTTCTTAAAACCTATGGCTTCAAAGGCTTTTTGCCAGTCTTCCACTCCTGCTTTAATATATTTTCTCCATTCCTCAGGAAAGGCATTATCAATATAAAAAACTATGGGCTTTTCCGGTTCTACCAGTTCACCGGCAATGTATTTGTCCATATCTTCTTTTTTTGGAAGAAGATTAAAACGGTTAATATATTTCAGGGTGGCCACGCCAATGGTATCGGTGGAGAATTCTATTTTAGCATTGGTGAAATATCCTATTCTGGGATCTTCAAACCGCGGTTGCATAGGTTTTTCAGGAAGCAGGAGAATTGATCTGTGTACCAGCGCAGCGTATGGATCGCCGATATTGCTGTAGCTCATATAGGTACGCATTTGGATATTCTCAGGGAAAGATAGAACCTCTTCGATATGAGTTGCGTCCGATTCAAGCTTTCCAGCTTTATATTTTGCATTAAAGGGAGATATGGACGGAATTTCCTCAGAGAAAAATTTCGTAACATTTATAACGGCTGCTGTGGTGTCTTCATTCAGGGCTTCGATGGGGAAAGATTTCAGTATAGGATCGATAGTGGTACGCTGAATAGCAATATTTACGGGATCATCAGCACCGGCCATGTAATTAGACACAATAAGGTGCATGAACACAAATTTATTATTTCGTGAAAAACGAATTAAAATGGGCGCCTTCCTCATCTCACCGGCTGCTACCTTAGATGCATTACTTACCTCAGCAATGCGCTCTCCCAGCAGCATATCCCTGCCAAGCAAATCGTCTTTTATTTCAAAATAATAATCGTCTTCTATTTGGATAATATCAAATAATCCCTCCGAATGCACGGCATTCTCCGCTTTGAATTTTTCATATCCATTTTTCTTGCTCTGGACTATTATTTCTTTCAAGGTATCGGCATCCACTTCCTGAGCCATCAAATACTGCGATGGAATTAATGCGAGTACTATTATAAAAACCAATCCAACTCCTGCTATTCTTATCTGTCTTTTTTGCATCATTACTTTTTTTCTGTCAATATTTAAATTTTATCGTTTTTGTGTCGAAGTATAAACAAGCTCAGGCGATTTACATATCCATAGGTTTAAAGCATCCGTCGGTTCGAGCCAAAGGATCAGCATATTCACTGGTATTAAAAATCTTATAATAAACGGTTCTGGTGCCCCCAAAGAGTTGAATATTGGTTGCTTCGAACGCCAGCGATATTTCAAATATCCCATCTGAGATCTCCATATATTCACCCTCACCGGCTATAGAAATGGTGTAGGTATTAAATACATCGGGATCGCGGGAAACTTTTGCCGAGATTACAATATCTTGTGGCACAACCATCACCCTTCCTGCAGTTGCACTGGTACCCTCATCCGGGAAAAACTCAAGAGCCTGAGCTATATTAAATCCCGGTGAATAATCAGCATCTGTATATTCATTCTCAAACCAGCGTTTCAGGTTAAACGAATTGGTAGTTCTCCCAATATTGGGTGAGTTAAAGCCAATCCTGAAAGCATGATGGTAAATATCATCGTCTAAATCCTCCGTGCCCATATCGTCATAGAGAATTGCATTCGGATGGTTGGCCGCCACCACAACCGGAAAGGTAAAAGCATTAAATGCTGTCCAATCGCAAGTATCGTCATTGTTATAATCCAACCAGGTTTCGCCGTAGGTTCTGTATAAAGCGTCTTTCAGATTATAGAAATCAGCGGCAGTATTTAAATTATTATCTCTGGGAACGAACTCAGGTTTAGTAATGGTAAAGCTTGTATTCCCTATATTAACATAGTTTTCTAAAAGGGCAAGGGAAAACACGGCCCGGAAGGAAAGCAAATCGTTGTCGATATCTTGGTTTAAGGTGAGAAGATAAACGATCTCGTTCGAAGTCTCATTAAAATCCATCTGTTCTATTGTAAAGTCAATTTCAGAATAAACGGTTTTAAGCAGAGTTATGGTATCGAAATCGCTCACAAATAATCCATCCGGGAAGGAAACAACAATTTCCACCTGCTCGCCCTTTTCACCAAGTATTTCAACTGAATTTGCTGCGGGAAGACTGTAGCGTAGGTAAAGTTCCTTTAGATTGACGGTGAGTTCATCATTTTTTTCCAGTGAATTTAAATTGCCAATGTGAATACTTGTGTCACTAATGTCTTCCAGTTTAAAATGAATGCTGTTTTCTTCATTGGCGTCCCAACGTTCAGTATATTCGAGATAAATGGTATCTGTAAGTTGTGTACCATTAAAAGACAGTATGCTGTCGGGTGAAATTTTAAAGGAAGAATAACTGCCAGTTGCAGAGGTGCTAAAATTAAGCTTTACCTCCTCTTTTAAAGCTTCAGAGCTTATGGTTACCGGGATAGCCAGGGATTGAATGGACTTTTGATTGTAGGTAGTTGCCAGTTCTGCTCCGGGTTCAATTACACCATCAGAAACCAAACTCCCACTATTATCTACCATTAAGCTGAATCTGACATATCTTCCGTCTTCATTGGAATATACTTCCCTTCCCAGCTTTTCACATGAAAAGGCAGCGATTATTGCAATGATAAATAGTATGACCTTTCTAATAGCCTTCATTTTGATCCATATTTTCATTTAATGTAATGCTTGACTCCGGTATAGGCAGCACAAAGTAATCTGAGGGATAAGCAAGGTTGCAAACTGTAGACAGGCAACCGGAATTGCGAACCACATCCTTATGGTATCTCATAAGGTCGAAGAAAAGAAAGCCCTCAAAAGCCAGCTCCCTTCTTCTCTCCAGGAATATCTCCTCTAAAAGATTTTCATTGCCGGTTAAGGCAGCCAAACCGGCTCTTTCCCTAATGCTATTCAGATCAGCCATAGCCTGCACATTGTAAGCACCGCCCATTCTGGCTCCCGCTTCGGCTCTGATAAGGTACATTTCTGAAAGCCGGGAAATAATGGTACCCGGATCGTCCTGAAACTTCTTTGTAAAATAGTAGGGCTCATAAGAAATGACATCATTTACCGAGGTTGGTAACAGGACTTTCAGGAACATGTCTTTTCGGATATCTGTGCTATCATACATTTCGAGGAGATCGCCTGAAGCAACAAACTCTTTATAGTTTGAAGAATCGACAAATACATAAAACTCGTGTGCTACTGATGAGCTTACAGCTCCATCACTTTCCCGGGGAGCTGACAATTCGAATATCATTTCGCTAATGGCTTCTTCGGGTTTTTCCCATTCCGCAATGTAAGATTCCTTTGTCATCAAGGAGACTCCTGAATTTTGTATCACACTGTCTGCAAAAAGCCATGCGCTTTCCCAGTCATTCATCTGTAAGGCACATTTAGCAAAAACTGCAGCGGTGGTAACAGGGTTGAAATAAGAATCTTTTGCACCATAGGGCAGAGCTTGTGTATCTCCAAACAAATCCAATGCCTGCAGAAAATCATCTTTCATAAGACGATAGCTTTCCTTCATGCTTTTTCTCGAAGGATAATCTACTCCGGCAATCAGGGTACGCTGATTGTAAATAATTCCCGGATGGGATGCATCAGAGGTATAACTATAATTCTGAGCGTAGAACTGAGCCACCATGAAATGGGTATATGCCCGTATTGCAAGGGCTTCTGCTGTGATTTGTCTGATCTCTTCCTCCGACAATACATTTGAATCCAAAATCTGTTCCATAATGGTATTGGATGCATTGATAACATCATAGAAATATTTATAAACAGATTCGTAGTCAGAATCCTGCTCTTGATCTCTGAATTCATAAACCTTTTCTAAATCTCTTCCTGCAGGAATATCCAATAGATAGTCATTCTTTGCCGGACTAAACGTAATGTTGCCTCCCATCAAATCGGCGTAGATAAATTCTTTCCACGTAATCATAGCTTCAAAATCGAAATACATCCCATTTACTGCCTGTAGCACGCCTTCTTTGGATGAAAACTGCTCTGTTATTGAGACTTGTTTATCAGGCTCCACCACCAAAAATTCGCTGCAGGAAGCCAGCATTAACAATAAGGAAAATAGTATTAAACTTCTTTTTGTCATTTTAAAAATTTGCATTTATTCCAAATGAGATCGTCCGCATTTCAGGATATACATTATTCAATTCCGCAATTCCGTTCATATTTTTTGGTGATTTATCCAGATACCAATAATAGAGGTTTGAGCCATTAACAAAGACACTGATCTTGGTAAATGGATTTTTCTCATTTTCAATCCTGATATCATAGGACATGTTGACTGAATTTAATTTAATTCTGGATTCATTATAGAGATATTTTGAAGAGTTGCCCACCAGTGGATTGTTCTTAACAACGGCAGGATACAGAGCGATATCGCCTGGATTTCTCCAGCTTCCATAATAGGCATTCGTTGACAGATTCCTAAAAGAGATTACATTATAATGATCCAATACTTCCTTCTGAACCATGGTTTCTGAACCATAGGCATAACTCATATTCACCGCAATGGTAAAAGACTTGCCGATGGTAAAACGGTTATTAAGTCCTCCGAAGAAATCGGGTTGTGAATTCCCTATAGGTTTCCAATATTCCTGATCCCAATAATTATCACGCAAGCTGTTTGCGTCAACAATTTCACCATTCACTCTAAATAATTCACGTCCCAGAGCCGGGTCAATTCCTACAAATTCGTAGCCCCAGATCACTGAAGTTGAATACCCAATCCGCTGTGCCCTGGCACCTTCAGCTGTGGAATATTCAGATCCTAATCCTTGTAAATGCGTCACTTTGTTTACCACCTTCGATACATTAAACTGGGTATTCCATTTGAATTTCGATTTTGAAATAATCTGGTATCTGAATCCGAGTTCTATTCCCCGGTTATACATATCTGCACCATTGATCTGTACTGAGTTAAAGCCGATTTCCGGAATCACATCTCTGGAAACGATCATATCACTTATAAAATCGTTGAATAAATCTACGGTTACGCTCAGATGGAAGGAAGTGGTAAAATCGATTCCTGTATTGAATTTATAGTTCTTTTCCCATCCCAGATACGGATTTGGAGGATCCTGAGGCACAGCATAGTCGCCCTGATTATATCCATTATTACCCGTATTATTTACCGTGTACAATCCGAGTGCACGATAGGAACCTATCCTTGAATTACCAGAGGTTCCATAACTGACTCTTAGTCTCAGGAATTCAAGAAAATTAACATTCTCCATAAAATCCTCATTACTAATAACCCAGCTGGCACCTGCACCTCCGTTGTATGAAGTGTTGTTATCTGAGCCGAATACCGAGCTCTGATCAACCCTGAAATTTCCCAGTAAAAAATATTTCTTTTTGAAATCATAGTTTACCTGTGAAAAGAATGACCGTCCGGTATTTTCACTCTTATCCTCTTCTTTATCCTGAATGGTAGCTGTTTCGATGGGCATTACAGCTCCCGGATCAGGGAAGTTACGCCCCCTGAAAAAACTATAATTCACCAGATTTTGTCTTGATTCCACCCCGGCCAGAGCATCGAAATAGTGATCTTTTATCGTTTTATTATAACTCAATTTTGCATTCCAGTTCCAGCGTCTGGTGTTATGTTCACGCAAAATTCTGTATCCTTTGTTACCGGAATTATCGATTCCTGTTTCATTCAGACCGGAAAAGTAGGTATCTTGATTCTTATTAGAGAAATCCATTCCAAATAAGCTTGAAAAAGACAGGTTATTATTAATTTTATAGTTGGCATTGATACTATTCAGGAGACCAAGTGTTTCGGTAAGACCTCTGTTTTGATTTGCTACTGCAATTGGATTCCCGTAGAAATTAAAACCTGTATAATTCCCAAATTCATCATAGGCGGCTATAGTTGGAGGAACTGCATAGCCTGAAAGGGTATTTGGTGCATTCTTAACAGAGAAGGAGGGAGAAGCTTTTAGTCCAATACTTAATTTTTCCGTATTGTAAGAAAGAGAGAAACTCGAATTATATTTTGAAAAATCGTTGTTCACCTGAGGTTCCTGAATATCCTGATATCCAAATGATGCTCTGTAATCAACCCTGGATTTCCCTCCCGAAAGGGAAAAATCGTATCGTTGAAAAACACCCGTTCGATTAAGGAGGCCATACCAGTCGGTATTTACTCCGTTCCATGGCAAAACATTTTCAGGCTGACCACTATTTAAGTAGTATAAATTACGTAATTCCTGGTATTGCTCACCATTCATATATTCAATCTGGTTCATGGCTGCAGAAGCGCCACCCTGACTTGAAAAGCTGAATTTCATGGGACCTTTAGCACCCCCTTTTGTAGTAATTACGATAACGCCATTTGCTCCGTCGGCACCATACAAGCTAACAGCTGCAGCGTCTTTTAACACATTGATGGATTCTATATCCTTGATTCCGATTTTCGCCAGAGGATTCATAAAATCTTCAGAGAATTTCCCGTCACCAGCATCGAAAAAAGCTGAACCATCGAGTCCGATTTCTTCTGCCATAATAATCCCATCAACTATAATTAAGGGTTGGGTGGACGAACCAACTGCGTTTCCTGTCAGGGGTGTAAGTGAGCCTTGTCCCCGAATATGTATGTTTACAGCTGCTCCAACCTCTGCGCTCGATTCAATATATACACCGGCCGTCTGTCCTTCCAGTAGTTCGTCGAAACTGGAGACAGATTGCTCAATGATAATGTCTTGAGTTTTGATATTGGAGATACTTCCTACTACCTCCTGTTTTAATTTTTTTGTTCCATAAGAGGAGGTAATAACGACCTCTTCGAGGGAATTGGCGTCCTCCTCGAGATAAAATTCGAATGTTGCGTCATCCCTTAATTTAACCGACTGGGATTTATATCCAACATAGGAAACTACCAGAGTAACCTCTTCAATATTGGGATGGGAAACGGTGTATTTGAATACTCCACTGGGATTGGTAATAGCTCCCATTTGGGTACCTTTAACAATTATGGTTGCTCCAATCAGTGGTGAGTTATCAGAGGCATCCAGCACCTTGCCACTTATTTCCCTGCTCTGCTGTCCGAACGACAGAGAAAGAATGGATAAGAGGAATACTATGAGAATACTTTTCTTCATTTTTAAAATAAATGAGGCTGTCCAAAAAGCCTCTGTGAAAGGCGAAGCCCTCAACGAAGTTAAACTCTGTGTCAACTCTGTGGAACTCTGTGTAATTTTTAAAATTTGTTACACAGAGGGACACAGAGGAAACACAGAGAGCCACAGAGGAAAATAATCAATTATCAAATTATTTATTACTTTCCGGACACACTCATTAAAAAATCTATTTAATAACTATTTTACTGTAATAGGTCTTGCCTTCTGATTTAACTTTCAGGATATACAGACCTTGTTCAAGATTCAGTTTCATGGTAGTACTTTCCATTAGACCTGACTTGACAAGAGATTGATTAACAGAATATACTTCATACTTACTTCCAACGCTTAGACCGGCAATATTTATCTCTCCATTGGATGGATTAGGATAAACATTAACTCCTTGAATCATGTGATTGAAAACAGCTGTTGGAAGCAGAGTTATATTCACTACTTCATCACCGTCAACATCTACGGTTCCGGTTTCATCAATGTAATTAGCCAATGTTACAGAGTAAGCCATTCCTGTGGCAGGAACTACATCTGTAAATACAGCAACACCGCCTGCATCGCTTGTTAGCGTACTACCGTTAAAAGTAATACTGGCATCTGCAACTACGCCGCTGGCATCACTAACATTAAATGTTACCGAATAGGTAAGGAGTGTAAGTGTTACAGCTTTGTTTAAATCTGCATCAATAACATCAATGCTTCCGCTTGCGTCACTGTAACCTGCAAGGCTGACTGTATAAGCTAATCCTGTTGCAGGAACAACATTTGTAAATACGGCTACACCGGAGGCATCGCTTGTCATAGTACTACCGTTAAAAGTAATACTGGCACCTGCGATTGCTGAGCTACCATTACTAATATTAAATGTTACAGAATAAGTAATGAGTGCAAGTGTTACTGCTTTGTTTACATCAGCATCAACAACATCAATACTACCAGTAGCATCAATGTAACCTGCGAGGCTAACGGTATAAGCTAATCCTGTTGCTGCCTCCAGATCAGAGAATACGGCAACACCGGAAGCGTCAGTATTTACTGTTGCTCCGTTAAATGTTACTGCTGCAGCGGTAAGTGGATTGGTTCCGTCGGTAATTGTAAATGTAACGCTATAAAGAGGTATTAGTGTAATTAATACGTCCTCTGAAACATCGGCATTATCAACAGTCAGCATACCAGTTGTCTCAATATAAGCTTCTTTGCTTACTTTGTAAGCCAGATCAGCGCCATTGCGTACATATTCAAATGTCACCATCCCATTGGCATCTGTTGTATATGTAGCTCCGTCAAATTCAACAGAGGCATTTTCAACAACTCCATTAGCATCTGTAATTGTGAAAGTTACATTATTTGGGAACAAATATTTTGCATCTACGCTGTAGAAATTATCAAATCCGTTTGCATCATCGGCAGTGTAGTACAAAACGCTACCAATTACTGCAAATTCTTTGTAATCGACAGCTACAGGAGCAAAAGTACTGTTAAGTGCATTTGCCACACTCATTGTATGTTCAGCAGTACCATCTGTTACCCAAAGCTTAACGCCGGTGCTATCATCAGCCACAAAGAACAACAAACCGTCAACTTCTTTAAAACCTGCCGGTTTACTATCTCCTGCACCAACTTTTTGATTTATATCTTTCAACATACTCGCTGTTGTACCATCATAGGTCCAAATTTCAAGACCATTGGTTCCGTCTG
>JAIOZM010000050.1 GCA_021740585.1 Bacteroidales bacterium | reverse complement strand
GGTACTTGGAGTGCCTTGAGTACTTGGGGTACTTGGAGTGCCTTGAGTACTTGGAGTGCCTTGAGTACTTGGGGTGGGTGGGGTTTTTAGTATTAATACATTTTAATAGTATTTCTTTTAATTGGTAAAAGAAAGAATTTGGAAAAGTTATAAAGCTGGCGTTCGGGGAATTACGGTGTTTTTTATGATTGGATAGATATACATAGATTGAACTTATTGTTTCGTTAGTTCAGGCAAGCGAAAAAGATTATCGTATGTCATTTTAAATCTTTTTTCCACTTTGATCAACAAATCGGGCTTTTAATGAATTTGCCAAAATAGCAGCAAAAAACAGAATTCCACTGATAATAATAAATGAAATCCCTATGTTATATTTGTCAGCAAGAATGCCAAATACCACGGCAAGTATAGCGGCCATTATGCCGCTTAATTGCGACTGCGCTGAAATAACAGATGTAAGTATTTCATTGGGAACATTATCGGCTATAATACCGGTTAAAACGGGCTTGCGAATATTTTCTATAACAAATATTCCTACAAAGGCTATAAGCGAAAAAAACCACCATTCATAATAGAAAAATATACCGCATAGAATTCCGGACAGAAATCCGATTACTATACTTATATGAGAAATAGTCTTCATTCTTTTTGAAGCAATTCCGGAAGCAATTCGTGAAGCATTTGATGTTAACACATAAATAATAAAATAAAATACCCCGATTAGCAATCCTGTTTTCTTCTCACTTTCCACTGATAGAAAAACCGGAATCAGCAATGCTACATGAACCATTACTGGCTGAATGTAATCCTTAACTGACTTAAGAAATGCTGAATGTAAGGCAGACGTATTTATAATCTTCAGAACCCGTACCTGCTTCATGCTAAGATAAAATGATTTAAGTATTAAGATAAATCCCAATCTATTTTCAGTGTTTTTTACTGATCCAGAACCATTTAACTCCTTTGGGTAGGAAATTATCAGTATCAGGTTAAATAAATAGGGAATGATAGAGAACAAGAAAATGGATTGATATTTCCCGGTGTAAAACACAATCAGACCCGCAATAAGAGATGAAACAGCAGATCCTAATTGTGACCAGGATCGGGTATGCCCATAATAATTTATTTTCTGATCTTCCCAATGATTCATTTTAAGGTAATCCATAATCATTCCTTTATGCGTTCCGGAACGAAAGGAATCGCCAATACCATAAAGCACAAATGCCATGAGAAGAAGCCAGAAATCAGATGAAATATAGAATAATGCAAACGACAGGATATAGCCAATGAAAGAGCCCACTAAGGAATTCTTTCTACCAAAACTATCGGCAATAATCCCGGATGGAATTTCAAAAATATAAATAGATATTTCCCTGCTGGCATATAGCAATCCAATCTGAGTGTATGGAAGTTCTTTCTCAAGCAAAAACAAAATAAGAAAAGCATCAAAAAAACGAAAGTTCTTAAGGAATCCATAGGCGCAGAACTTATAGTATTGAACGTTTCTTAACAGAGAATTCATTTGGTATTACTATTGACAAAGCAAATATACAATAAGGTTTCAAAAATGCGGTTTGAGTTTAGGTTAAGTTTAAACATGGAGGTTTACAATGATTTAGCTAAATTCTTCAACCTGGCACTCGTCTTCAGGGCGTGAACCTGAAACCTGATATTGTGACTTACAGGTACAAATAGTTAACAATCTCACTCAAGTATTTGCATCCAGGTTTCCTTAACTTCCAATACCGGAAATTTGCACTCTTTGTCCTAACAAACATAAATGCTTGTCTGTCTCTAAATCAATTTATTTTTAGTACCGGAAGCTTACCTTCAACTTTTCCTCCAAATAAAAATACTTTGGGCAAATAGTATTGGTTAAGTTCTTCTCTCCCGGCTTCAAAATCGTTACCAACTATTGCCAGTTCATAAGGTTCTTTCCCAAACCAGGCCATTAATATGTTCCAGTTGGTCTAATATGTCGCGCAGGAAAAAAAATGGGATTCGGTACCTATCCGAATCCCACAAATTATTTTAATGAATTAATCTCTTGTCAGAAATCATTACTTATATCTTTGCACTAAGCAGAGCCAGAGCTTTTGCACTTGCATCGAGATCGCTTAAAATGCCGGTTCTACTTTCTTTAAACTTATCCTTAAGATCAGTAAATAAGCCATAATAATAAGAGATACCTTCCTCTAAGTTCTTCACATATTTTAATAAATACTTTTCCTGAATATTTGCTGCAGGAAGTTTGGCCTCCTCAATTTTATTTTTCAAATAATCGATATAAATTTTCAATTCATTAATAAAAATATTCGGACGGTCAGTTCTGCTAATCATATTTGCTCTGCCATAGATATGATCTACCATTTCCTTTAAGGTCATTTTTTTTGAAAAATAAGCCAGATTCGGACCAGGACAAACAGAAACTCCTTCGGCATTGTATTTATCCTCTATTTTATGAACCAAAACGGAAGGTTCGCTAAGTCCAACGCAAAGACACTCTTTTGCCACTATTTTATCGAAACGTATTTTATACTCCCCGGGTGAAACATTACTATTATTGAGTTCTTTTATTTTCAGGCTTTGATATTGCCTCGAAGCCGTACAAATCATCTTTTCGGTAAATTCAGTATTTGAAGACAGATACTTCTCCGGACAATAACTGCCGGGTTTACCTTGCTTAATAAGGGATAAGCGCTCTAAATTTTTAGTGCTGTTTCTAAGGTTATTAAAAGGTACACCCAAGGGTGAATTATCGCTGAGATAAAGATCCTTCTCTTTTGCTTCAATTAATAAATTTAAAGTGGTTTCATCCACAAGGGTTGCTTCCGGAACCAGGAGAAAGGGAGTACCCCATCCAACGGAATCTACATCATAATGATCGATAAGGAACTGATGTTCCTCAGCGGTACCCACCCCACCCTGCGCTGTTAGCAACAAAGGCAATTCTTTTTTTGGCAATGGTCTGTTTTTTTCTTCCAGTGCTTTAAAAAGAATTTCATGAACCGTTTTGATCAGTTCATTTCTGTTCTCTTTGAATTCGGCTAAAATGGGCCCCAATAAGAATCCATCCGTAGCAAAAGCATGACCACCGCAATTCAATCCCGATTCAACCCTGTATTCAGAAACCCATAGTCCTTTCTTAGCTAAAAATTTTCCTTGTATTATTGCTGATCTGTAATCACTTACTTTTAAAACAATTTTCTTTTTGATATATCCATTTTCATCGGGATAAAAATCTTCAAATTGCTCCATATATCCGTACAATCTAGGATTCATTCCTGCAGAGAGAATTATGGACGATTGCAGATTGCTGTTTGCAAATCCACGAAGAGCCGCATGTGCATCATTATACTCCTGTGGCAACTTTTCACCATTAAGGTAATTATCCTTATCGAGTTTGGTCATAATATTGACATCGATACTCCCTAATGCAAGATTGTTTTTTACCCAGCTGCTTAATTCTGAAAGATTAATATGGCTTGCGGTTAATTCCAAGAACTTCTGTTTTAATTGAGAGCTATCTGGGAGCATATTGAAGTACTCCCTTATTTCATGACTTTTTTCATTCACAGAATTCTTTAATTCTTCAAATTTCTTTTCGCAAAGACTGTTAATTACATTTAAGTATGAAGTAATTCGCTTTGCCCTGAAATCTTCAATTTTATTCGTAATTTCTTTATAGGGGATTTCATATAGCTTACAATACACTTTTCTCATCTTTTCCATCAGAATATCATCAACAATGGAAACAACAGAATCGATACCAAATTGTGCCACCTTTACAGGAGAATCAACGGTATATGCAAGTCCCATTACCGGGATATGAAATGAGTGAGCTTTCGTCATAATTACTACTTATTTTGTAGGGCAGAGAATTTAATCCAAATCAAAAATGCCTGGTCAAAAAAACCTCAGGCAAAAAATTAATATTTTGCAAAAATAAAATATATAATTAATAATTCAGCTCTAAATCAAATAAAAAGCCAACATTAGATTTATATATACGAAAAAAGCCTGTGTAAATACAGGCCTTTTAGAAGTTGGAAATAAAATGGGTCGAAAATTAAAGCAATTTTACATTTACTGCATTTAATCCTTTTCTACCTTCTTGTAATTCAAATTCGACGGCATCGCCTTCTTTAATTTCATCTATAATTCCTGAAATGTGCACGAAATACTCGCTCTTTGTTTCTTCATCAATAATAAAACCAAATCCTTTTGAATCGTTGAAGAATTTAACTGTTCCTTTTTTCATTGTTTAAATTTAAAAATATTATAATCGTCAAAGGTAGTATTATTTAATTCATAAATAAATAATCAAAAATAAATTGTCAACAATGCAATCCATACATTCTCAAAACTCTATCTATCTAAACAAGTCCTAAATTATTTTTTATCCACCCTCATCATTTACAAATCCAAATCCTAAATATTCAGCTGAAAATACTACTCTACAATATTGATCCTAAGCATTGATATTCTGAACAATATGAAGTTTACTTGTCTAAAATTAATTTCAGAGATAAAATTAAACATGCATTATTTCCCTGCCTATACATTACTATTCCTATAATCTGATTAAAAATTATTCAAAATCATTAGTATCCGGTAAAAAAATGAGATTGCTTTTCTATAGCAATTTGAAACCATTCTCAGGAAGATTCCATGTTCCTGATAACTGAAATTCGACACAAAATTGAGATTGAAGATACAGAGTTCGTAGCTTTAAGGTCTTCAACTTTCTTTGCCATTCAAAATAAATTAATATCTTTCCTGCCAAATAAAACAAAAAAAATGGATAAAATTTCAACAATTATTTTAGCTTCCTCTTTGATAATCATAATGTTAGGAATGGGATTAACCCTAATTATTGACGATTTTAAAAGAATTGTTGTTTACCCAAAGGCAATTATTGTTGGCTTGGTAAATCAATTAATCTTTTTACCTCTCATTGGATTTAGTATTGCAATTATATTTCCTATGAAGCCTGAAATTGCTATAGGCATAATGATCCTCGCAGCCTGTCCGGGTGGACCAACCTCGAATTTGATCGCTCATCTGGCAAAAGGAGATACAGCTTTATCTGTTACTCTTACTGCCTTAAGTAGTTTTATAACCATTCTGACCATACCATTTATAGTTAATTTCTCCCTTTTACATTTCCAGAAGGAGGGACAGATAATAAAACTCGATGTTGTTGACACTATTGTCAGGATATTCGTAATTATCATAATTCCTGTTTCTATTGGAATGATTATAAGGAAATACAAGGAAGCTTTTGCCTTAAAAATGGAGAGGCCTGTGCGTATAGCCTCGGCATTTGTTCTGGCTCTTGTAATTGCAGGAATTGTTATTAAGGAAAGAGAAAACTTTGTATCCTATTTTCAACAGGCTGGCTGGCTGGCTCTTTTATTGAATGTAACGACAATGATTGTCGGTTATTTAACTGCCCGATTATTTAAGATTACTGACAAACAAGCCTTATCGATATCCATTGAATCGGGGATCCAGAATGGAACTTTAGCTATTATGATTGCAGTTGTTTTACTAGGCAGTACTGCATTTGCAATTACACCTGCCATTTATAGTCTGATTATGTTTGCAACAGGTGGAGTTGTTATATTTTTAGGATTGCATAGATCTAAATTATAGAAAAAGAATATGAAATCAGGATTTTTTTTTAGTAATTTTACTCACAAACTTTGGTTATATTATCACTTATATAGTCTGTATTTAAGTTGAAAAAAGGGAATTATCCAATAATGAGAATTTATAGAGACGAATTCCGCCGATTGTTTTATATAAGCTTCGGAGTTTTTCTCTTCATCTTATTTTTCCAACCTTTTCCATTAGAAATGCTCGATTACGAATATCGCCTGATGTTCGTATCAGGCTTTGGGGCTTTAACTTTTTTTTTATCAGTAGTTGTTCTTATTTTTTTACCCTTGTCGATCCCAAAATGGATTGATACAAGTGAAGGGCTAAGTGAACCCCCCTTCCTTCTAAACCTTCTGCTGTTTATATTAATGATAACCGCCTATGTTTTCTATATTAGGTATGTAGGGAATATCTCACTTAGCCTTTATATTTTGTTTAAAATATTATTGGTAAATCTGTTTCCTTTGATACTGCTATTGATTCTTTACAAAAATATTTCTTTAGAAAGGGATATTCAGGTTTTACAGCACCAGAATAAATCATATTATACCGAACTTCAGAAGTATATTGAAGTAAAAGATGAATTGGAAATAGAGATTCTATCAGATAATAAATCTGAAAATTTAGCATTAAAGCTTCATGATATTGTGTATATCAAATCGGCTGATAATTATATCGAAATATATTATTTATCACGCAATGCCATCAATAAAAAGCTTATTAGAACAACTCTTAAAAATATTGAAAAACAACTCGCTGCATACAATCATTTTATACGATGCCATCGCAGGTCGATTGTTAATGTTAAGCATATCGAAAAATTAATTCGAAATTATAGTGGATATCATCTTCAGTTGAAATATTTTAATGAGCTAATTCCAGTCTCCAGACAATATTTATTGTTGGTAAAAGGATTTCTTGAGTGAAGATTTTTACTGGTAATTCACCCCAAATATATTGTCATTCACCCCAATTTTAACAATTCCTCCCTTAAATGTGTCAAACATCCCTGTAATTGTTATTAGTGAAATATAGCCTTTACATTGCCTCTCAATCAAAAACAGAAATTATGACAAACTTTGTTGATAATTATTGTGAATTCCCAATTGTTATGCGCAGACCTATGTGGCGCATCTGGCATAATCTTTTAATCCGATTTGTAAAAGACAGTAGTGTAAATTTTATGAATTACGGATATTCAAGCCTTAATGGAGATACTCCTATCTATCTGGAAAAAAATGATGAAGCTAACCGTTATTGCATACAGTTATACGATCATGTTGCAAGTGGAATAAAGCTTGAAAATAAAAAAGTAGTCGAAATTGGATCCGGAAGAGGTGGCGGAGCGCATTTTATTGCCCGCTATCATAAACCAAGTAAATATACCGGAATTGACATCTCACCTGGAGTAATTAAGTATTGCAATAGTGAATATAAGGTCCCGGGATTATCTTTTCTTGAAGGTAAGGCGGAAAAAATCCCTCTTGAATCGGAATCTCAGGATGCAGTTGTAAATGTTGAATCGGCCAGATGTTATAGCGATTTGAATGTCTTTTTTAAAGAAGTTTACCGAATTTTGAATAAATCCGGTCACTTCTTATTTGCTGACATGATTGAAAAACAAGAAGTTATTCACATCAGAGAAAAGCTGCGAAAAAATGGATTTATTATACTTTCTGAAAAAGAAATTACAAAAAATGTGGCTAAAGGTCTTCAATTAGATTCAAAACGCAGGGAAAACCTTATTGAAGAAAGAATTCCAGGTATCCTGAAAAAATCCTTCGCCAGATTTGCAGGAACTGAAGGCACAGAACGCTTCAACTCCTTTCACAATGGAAAATTTGAATATTGGAGTTTTGTATTGGCTAAAAATCAGGCGATACCGAGTTGACCCATTTCTTTTTGTATTACAGCTATCTGAAGAATGAATAATAAATTCATTATTAAAGATTGAAATAAGGCCACTTCCGATTCACAGATTAGAATTTCAATCATTGGTGTTCTGCAAATTCATCAATCTCATATACTACGAGGTACTATTAATCCGAAATAGTCAATAATAATATCCGAGACATTCGTTTTTGCTAATTCCTAATTTATTATATTTGTTATTTCACCTAAAATATCAATTATAATATATTTTATTTTTTATGTCTGGATATAAAGAAAACCGTTCAAATTCCGAATCTGAAATTTCGGAAAAATCAAAAGAATTTTCCTACCAATTTAATGTAAGCGACGACCTTCTCGATGAGTATAATCATGTTAACAATGCCCGGTATTTAGATCTTTATGAGCGAGCCCGATGGGACATTCTGGATATTAGTTCCTTTGGACGAGATCATGTCAAAAAAAGTGGTATTGGCCCGGTAATATTAGAAGTATGTGTTAAATTTAAACGTGAAATAAAGTTAAATCAAAATATTACGATAAGTACGAAAAGTAAAATTGAAGGAAACCGGATCTTTTTCTTTATTCAGGAAATGAAGAATGAAGAAGGCAAAGTATGCAGTACTGCTATTTTCAAAGGCGCACTGTTCAATTTAAAAACAAGAAAAATTATATCACCAGATAATCATTGGTTAAAAGCACTTGGGCATTAGGGAATGTTTTCACAATAGCTTGCTAAATAAAATTACCCTCTATGAAAAAAATCGCACTCCTCCTGACTTCTTTTTTAGTATTCATGGTTTATTCCTGCAATATATCCTTAATTCATTAGTTATCAATAATTAGGATCAAAATACTCTCAAAAACGTCTGTTTTATAATGATTATTTCATATTTTCCTTACTTTTAGTGCTTCAAAAAAAATACAAAGATTATTAAATACCCATTTTAAATGAAAAGGTTTTTCAGAGGAATAAATCAGGATTACAGCAATTATCAATTGAGTATTTTGGTTGTATTCCGGGTCATGATTGGCTGGCATTTTTTATATGAAGGAATTACTAAAATATTAAATCCAAACTGGACATCTGTAGGTTATCTGCTTGATTCAGGAGGTTTATTTTCAGGATTTTTTAAATTTATAGCAGCTTCACCCGAGCTTCTCAAATTAGTTGATTTCATAAATATATATGGATTAACGGCGATTGGATTAGGACTCATTCTTGGGTTATTCACTCAGCTGTTCACCCTTGGAGGCATGTTATTGCTGGCTTTCTATTACTTGTCTCATCCTCCAATTATTGGTTTTAATTATGCTATTCCCTCTGAAGGTAATTATCTGTTTGTAAATAAAACTCTTATTGAAATGGCTGGTTTGTGGGTACTATACCTCTTCCCAACCAGTATGAAAATAGGTTTAGATACGTTTATTTTTAAAGTTAAAAATTAGTGAGATGTCAGATAAAGTGGACAATAAAAATAGTGAAGCAGGAAAAGAAGGGATGAACAGAAGAGAGGTTTTAAAAGGTCTTGCAACAATTCCGGTTTTAGGGGCCATGGCCTATGGTGCAATAAAGAAAGTGCGATTTGAGGATAATAGAAAAAGTAATCTTAAGCAAGTTGTAAATTTAAGTTCTGAAGATCCGAATATGTACAGTTATTCTAAAAGCGATCGTCAGATACGGATTGGGCTTATTGGATTCGGAATACGTGGCGAACAATTAATGCGCGCTGCCGGTTTCGCACACCCCGAAGTAATAGATAATTTGAAGGAAGCTTCGGTAAAAAATTCCTCAGATAAAAGGTACGATGATTATCTGAATCAGGATAATTTGAATATTGTGATTAATGGAGTATCAGACGTATTCGATTACCGGTCAGAAAGAGCGCAGTTGGCTGCAGCCAATGAAGATCGCGAAGGGATAAGCGGTAGCTTTCTAAAAAAGGCAAAAATCTATAAAAACTGGCGCGATTTGGTAGCTGCAGATGATATTGATGCTGTTATCATAGCTACTCCCGATCACTGGCATTCAAAAATGGCTATTGAAGCAGCCAGACACGGCAAACATGTGTATGTTGAGAAAGCCATGACACGTACTATTGAAGAGGCTTTCGAATTAAAAAATGCTATTAAAGAAGCCAATATTGTTTTTCAATTAGGTCATCAGGGAAGGCAGACAGAAAGTAACCTTAAAGCAAGAGAAGCCATAAATAAAGGTGTTATCGGGAATGTGAATCTGATAGAAGTATGTACCAACAGGAATTCACCAAACGGTGCCTGGGTTTATGATATTCATCCTGATGCCAATGAAAACACAATTGACTGGCAACAATTTGAGGAGCCATGCGAAGTAAAACATCCTTTTAGTCTGGAGCGGTTTTTCCGATGGAGATGCTGGTGGGATTATGGCACCGGACTCTCAGGCGATTTGCTTACACACGAATATGATGCGATTAATCAGATAATGGATCTTGGCATTCCTGACTCGGCCGTGGCCTCCGGAGGTGTTTACTTTTATAAAGATAAAAAAGCCGGGCATTACATCAATGAAGTAAGAGAAGTTCCCGATGTATTCCAGGTAAGTTTTGATTATAAGGATAGAGATCTTACCCTACTCTATTCCGCCAGCCTGGCAAGCAATATGGAGAGAGGTAAAATGATAATGGGACACGATGGCTATATGGATTTAGGGAATACCCTTAATATTTATGCTGATCGCGAATCGACCAAATACAGCGATAAAATTAAAACAGGGATAATAAAGCCTGATTTGCCTATTTACACATTTATACCGGGCAGAAATAATGTGGATGCTGTCTCAAGTCCTACAGAACAATATTTTGCCGGCAGAGGGCTTTTGTACACATACCGAAGCGGTAAAAGAGTTGACACTACACATCTTCATATAAAAGAATGGATTGAAGCTATTCGTGAAAGTCTGGATACAGGAAAGACGATTCTTCCGAGTTGTAATATCAATATGGGTTTTCAGGAAGCAATAACCGCGCATATGGCTACTATTGCTTACCGGGAACAAAGAACGGTATTCTGGGATAAAGAGAATGAAAAAATTGTGTAAAACAATTTTCTCAAATAATAAAACTATCTCTCTGATAGGGTTAAATAATGAAATTATGAGAATACTTATTTTACTATTTACCATGCTTGTCATAACTACAAGTATAGCTTTTTCCCAAACCGAAAAAAAAGCTCTCATCCTAATTGATATTCAGGAATTTTATTTCAATGAGGAAAAAATGCCCTTAGTGGGGAATCTTGAAGCTACTGAAACAGCTCTTAAAATTCTTGAATATTTCAGGGAAAATAATTTGCTTATTATCCACGTACGCCATAAGGGTGGTGGTGAAATACATGAATTAGTAAAGCCGGTATATGGTGAAATTATTATTGAAAAAACGCAGGTTAATGCTTTTCGGGAAACCGACTTACTAAAAATACTAAAAGAAAATATGATTGAAAATCTGGTCTTGCTTGGAATGCAGACTCAGATGTGCCTTGAAGCTGCAACAAGAGCCGGCGCAGATTATGGATTTAATTGTATTGTTATTCATGATGCCTGTGCAACACGCGACCTGGAATTCAACGGACATATTACATCTGCACTGGATGTTCATTATTCAACCTTGAATACATTAAAATCATATGCAAAAATTCTGTCTGCAGATGAGTTCCTGAATCAATAAAAAATTGATTTTCCTATAATCCCTAAATCCTGATATTTATGAAACCTAAGGGATTCCGACAGTCCGGTAATCTAAAGTTTTATTGAGTTTCATCTTTAACATTCATTTTGTTGAGCATAAGAATTTCTAAAAGTTAAGTAGGAAATATTTAATTACAATAATTAATACTATTTTAGAATTTTAATAAACTCTTTATGACAGGAAAATTTAAGGGTAAATGTATATTAATTGTTGAAGATGACTTATTTAATGCAAAGTTCTATTCTGAAATTTTTATGCCTTACGAAGTGGATTTGTTGTTCTGTGAAACTGCTGAAGAGTCGATTGAGCTTATAAAAAAGAATAAACAAATTGATATAGTTCTAATGGATATAAAGTTGCCCAAAAAAAGCGGCCTCTTTGCCACCAGGGAAATAAAATCCATAAGAAAAGATATACCGGTTATTGCTCAGACAGCCTATGCTCTTGAAGAAGACAAGAGAAAAATATTGGAAAGTGGTTGCGATGCATATATTGCCAAACCAGTTAAAATTTCTGAGCTATTTGCTTTAATAAATAAATTTCTATTCTAATTCAGAAGTATTATTTAACTTTTAAATTTCACATTTCTTTTCCTTTCAAATTTAGAAAATAATTTATTATTTACTCATGAGTAGGTTATATACATCTGGTATTCTGCATTTTAAGTTTATTTAAATTGATTTTTTATTATTCAATTTAATTCTTGTTTGGACTAATTTCCTTAGCTTATTTAGAATGATTAAAATTAATTGTATTTTTGCTACAATGAATTTTATACAAATATGAAGCTTTTTCTATCTTTTTTCGTTTTACCGGTTTTAACCATTGTGTGGAACAGTTGCATCAAACCTGATACTGTGAAAAGTCATGAAGCAATATTTTTACCATCTTACCAGGCTGAATTAGGTGAGGGTGCTATTTGGGATCATACTAAAGAAATACTGTATTGGATTGATATTGAAGGCAAGAAATTTTTCCGATACAATCCGGAAAATGATAGCACTGATATTTTTGAATTAGGTAAAAGGATCGGAACAATTGTTCCTGATACCGGCGAAAATGTGATATTAGCACTTGAAGATGGATTATACCTCTATAATCTTATCTCATATGAAATGAAAAAAATAGCTACTCCTGAATCATTAAGTAAATATGATCGTTTTAATGATGGAAAATGCGACGCCAGCGGAAGATTATGGGTGGGTTCGATGAAAATGGAAGGATCATTTGGTGGTTCTTTCTTGTATAAATTCGATTCTGAATCAGGTTTTTCAGAAATGATTGACTCGGTTCAGATATCTAACGGGATTATTTGGTCGACTGATAATACTAAAATGTATTATATTGATACTCCTACACAAAAAGTAATGATGTATTCCTTTAATCTGGAGTCGGGTCAGATTTCAAATCCTGAGATCTGCATTGAAATCCCCGATAGTACAGGTCATCCAGATGGAATGACAATTGATGAGAATGGAAATTTATGGGTGGCTTTATGGGGAGGATACGGGGTAGCATGTTTTGATGCTGAAAACGGAAAACTTATTCAAAAAGTGAATGTTCCAGTCAAAAATGTTACTTCATGTGCTTTTGGAGGGAAGAATCTGGATACACTTTTTATTACCACTGCCAGAGCAGGGAATTCGATAAAAGAATTAGAGAAACAAGAATATGCCGGAGGATTATTTTACGTGGTTCCCGGAGTGAAGGGTGTAAAAGCCAATTTATATAAAGAATAAGATTAGAAAATGATAAATATTGTATTCTTAGACGCAAAAACGGTAGGTGAAGTTCAGAATTTCAGGATACTTGAAAAGCAAGGAAAGCTTGACATATATGAAACAACATCCAAAGATGAAATTATTGAAAGATCAAAAAATAAAGATGTAATTATTACAAACAAGGTAATTCTGGATAAAAGTATTTTACAAGCCCTGCCCAATCTGAAACTCATTTGTATTTCAGCCACGGGTATGAATAATGTAGATCTTGACTATGCCAGAGAAAAAGGGATTAGCGTCAAAAATGTTGTGGGCTATTCTACTGAATCTGTGGCACAGCTTACCTTTACTTTATTACTCCACCTGGTAAACAGACCCTATTACTTCGACAATTATGTAAAATCAGGAGCCTATTCCCGGTCTGGGATGTTCACACATCTTGGCTTTCCTTTTTGGGAATTAAGCGGAAAAAGACTGGGAATTATTGGTCTTGGAAAAATTGGCCGCAGGGTGGCTCAAATAGGCGAAGCATTTGGGATGGATGTAGCTTTTTATTCAACCTCAGGTATGAATAACAACGTTAATTACAGACGCTTTGATCTCGACACCTTACTTTCAACTTCAGATATTATAAGTATTCATGCACCATTAAACAATCAAACCAAAGATTTGATAAACCTGGATCGTATGAAGAAGATGAAGCCCTGTGCCATACTTTTAAATACAGGGCGCGGAGGCATAATTGTTGAAAAAGATCTGGCCAGAGCTCTAAATGAAAATATTATTGGTGCTGCAGGAATTGACGTAATGGAACATGAACCTATTAATGGCGATAATCCTTTACTCCGATTGATGGATAAAGATAAACTTGTTATTACCCCACATATTGCCTGGGCAAGTATTGAATCCAGACAAAAACTCATTGCAGGACTGGCTAAAAACATCTCTGAATTTAGCAAAACTTTGGTTAAATAGAATTGGTGACAGACATTGGTTTTAGGAATCCAGGATTAATTATTATCTGCACATTTTGCCTTTAAAAAAATAAAGCTCCGTGAAAATCTTCAGGGAGCTTTATTAATAATAAATTGACTGCTATAGAGTGCAAAAAAATTGTCGTCACAAAACTACTCAACACTTAAATCTTTAATTGAAATATTCCTGAACCAAACATCGTTTCCGTGATCCTGTAATCCGATGTAACCTTCTTTATACTTGCCGAATTCAGGAAAATCTTTGAATTTTGAACCCGCAATCATGGCATCCCAATCTGGGGTAGCCAAATGATATTCCAGAACTACTTCACCGTTCTGCTTGTGAATAACGGTTCCCTGATATACCATGAGTTCAACTTCATTCCATTCTCCCGGCGCTACAGCGTTTTGTGGAACGGCTGGTATAAGATCATATAAGGATCCGGCCTGACGGTTTCCATCTTTACCAAGATTTGCATCAATGTGCTTCAGATTGTCAAGTACCTGCATCTCGGGTGCAGATTTCCAGATTGGTTCACCTTCTAACTCCTGTGCCAAATAAAATATACCGCTATTTCCACCCTCTGAAATTTTCCATTCCAGTTTTAAATGAAAATCTTTAAACTTCCTATCGAAAATGATATCGCCACCAGATCCACCGGCTTCACCATGACCTGATCCTAAACACTTTAAAGCTCCATCTTCAATAATCCATCCACTTTCAGGGAAGGTTTCTTTTCCATAATTTCTCCAACCGTCGGTACTTGTTCCATCAAACATAACTATCCAGTCGTCTTCGACAACAGCTTCTGCTGTTTGATCACTTTTGTTTTCACTTTCAGCTTTAGGCTTACATCCAACAAAAACGAACATAGAAACAAAGGCTGCAAACAAAAACGAATAATAAAATTTTGAGTTTTTCATAATTTGTATGGTTTTACTGTAATTTAGTTAAATATTCAGAAAGTAAATTTCTATAAAAAAATCGTATTTACAAAGATTAATCACAAACGATTATAAATAGATATTTCGAGAAGCCCAGATATTCACATTGATTGTTTTAAAAGGATATGGGGAAATTAATACTTTAATTCAACAAAGTATCCAGAAACCCCGATGTGCCTCATTACTTTTTAAAAATACCACTTCCAATAACATTTTCCTCTGATCTCCACTCAGGTTGCCAGAATAAACTAACTGATGAGCTATTGGTGTCAACATCATTTACGGCAATATTTAAACGTATATGTTTCCAATTACCCCCAGCCATAGCCTTTAAAGCTTCTATCGGTACTGAAATAGTATAGTATAAAAAGGATTCATCATAAGTTGCAGTAATTTTGGTTTTCTCAGGAAACAAATCTTTTTGATATACCGATATTTCATCTGTATCTGTCTGTGCCGGACTAAAAAATATTCCCATATAATCGTAACCGTTTTTTTGTTCCTTACCGCTTGCACTAATTCGTACCGGACGGGAATCGATATAGATGCGGAGACCATCTTGTTGCCAGACCGACTTTTTAGGATTAATTACAATTTCATCATCTTTCACTTTTGCAACAATATTAAGATATTCAGCATCATAGCTTACATTGAATTCACAGCTGGCATCATCATTTCCTTTATAAGAAAAAACATCTCCAATTATCCAGGAATCTGAACCAATACTATATTTATCACTATTTTCTTTCAGCGACTCACCCTCAGATTTTGAGATTTCTTCTTTAAGATTATGCATCAAAGTGGGTGCAAAATTATAATTTTGATTCACTTTAATATTCCTCTCTCCTTCATATATATAATTGAATTCAGCTGTAATTCTAAACGACTCATAATTCATTAAAGATAAAGCAGAGTTCATTATTTCTGAACTCAGTATCTCAACGTTATTAGGAGGCACAATTCCTTCCAAAAAATTCTTATCCGAAGAAAGGTTTTTACTGTTATCGATTTTAATTTTATACTTCATGGGAGAATTGGCATCATTAACCAACTTCATTTCCATAGTGCCCTTAGCAAATCGGTCTGATTCAACTATCAAAGGTTCAAACCTCAGAGGTGAGGCTGAAATAATGGTGGCAATTTCTTCATTTACAACGTCCTCATTCCAAATACCTTCCAAAAGGAGATTGGCAATAATAGGCCCCTGATCTGTCATAGTAACCCATACAACATGATCGAATTCTCCAAAATCAGGCCCCCTTAGCCTGCTCGCTCCTCCAGTGGTGGCCAGAATGAAATATTTGCCATTATTTCGCTGGTATTTAACAAAGTGGTGGTGATGTCCAACAAAAACAGTATGTTGCCTGTCAGCCAGAAGGTTTTCCACTTCAGGCCAATATCTTGTATTATCCAAAATCCATAAGGGCTGATGCATAAATACCAGAGTCCACTTTACCTTATCGTTTTCTTTTATAGCCTTTTTAATGTAATTGTACTGTTCCTTTTCAATACCTCCCATATTTGAACCTTTGGTGGCTTCCTCAGAGTTCAGACATAGAAATAAAACATCTTTATATACAAAGTGAAAATATGACCTGCCATACTTCTCCTTCCATATTTTAGCCATAACATCATTAATATAATCATGGTTTCCGGGTACATAGAAAAACGGCATTTGTAATTCCCCGATAAATCCGTTGAATTCATCCCATTGGCGGTAAATTTCCTCTTCTTCCCTGGTATATCCCTCAATCATATCACCAACACTCATTACAAATTCAGGTTGGAGGAGATTCAATTTTTTCACTGCATCTTCAAATACTCCATCACGGTGGCCTCCTGTACGGTCTGTTACAATAGCGAATTGAAAATTATCGGGATTATTGTTCAGATCGAGATTATTCCAAGGATGAACAGAACCGGTTTTATCCACAATAATACTATTTGGCTGTACCTGTCCTTGTAAATGAAGGCTAAATAGTAAAAGAATAAATAAATAAAATATTTTCATTGTATTATACTTAATTATAAAACTGAATTAGAATAATAAACGATAAAGATAAGAGGATTATCTCAATTTGCTTGGCTTTGAATATATACAAGTTAAAAAATAGGGTTAAAAGTTAAAAATTGTTAGTTTTTTTTCAATCCCAGGTAATTATTTAATTATATAACAAATAATGCTTTTCTTCGTTCATTGAAAACATAATCACTTATTTCCAAATAATTTAGGTCATGCTCATCAGGAAAATAATGCTTTTAATTTCACTTATTTTTGCTTTGCAAATTTTTGAAATAAAGGCCCAGGTTTACAGTGAACTCGAAACGCAGGCAAAATTATTATTTTCTTATGAGGAATATGAAATGGCAAAACAGCTGTATGATAGTCTGTACAGGTCAGATCCCTATAATCCTGAATTTAGTTCAAAACTTGGTGATTGCTATTTAAACACCTCAAAATTCGACCAGGCATTAAGCTACTATAAAATAGCTCAATCATTCAGCGAGCATCCGGGTGATTTGTATTACAAAATTGCCAGTGCATTCGACAACAAAAATCAAACTGATAGTGCCATATTCTATTTCAAATTATATAATCAGTTTAACAAAATAGAAGAAAATGCACTGAACAGAATCGCAATTTTATATATGGATCAGGCAGGCGGTCAGGATTCGGCATTATATTATGCTCAGAAAGCAGTATCAAGAGTACCCAATGATCCGGATGGTTATTACACTTTATCGATGATTTACATAAGTATGTCGCGTTATGAAGAAGCAATTCATACCGCTTTAGCAGGATTGAAAATTAATAACGATTATGCTTTATTTAATATGCCAATCGGACTAGGGTATTTTCATCAGGACAACTTCGACAAAGCCGTTGAATACTTTGAAAATGGCTGGAAAGTACCTGGGTTGGAAGAGATGTTTGTGAATTATCTGGCTTTCTCCAAATTGCTTTCTAATACATCATCGTTAGAAGTTAGTAAGGAAAACGATGAGTTTAGATTTCGCAATATTAATCAGCAAAATATGGAAGCTGTTTTGGAATGGGTGTTTAATAATGAAAGTGAATATAATTACTCCAAACTCATTAAAGTTTTCAGGACAGAGTTTCAAAACTTTGGCTTGGATGATTATGCGATGTTCTACATAGGATTTACAAGTGATGCTGCCTATAAACCTTATGACAATCGGCTAATGAATATGAATCAAATGTGGGAAAATAAGAATTATAAAATGATAAAAGAGTATTGTGAAAACAGACTTGATTCAGTACCTGTTGATTTTCCTCTATACTGGCCCCTTGCCAAAATTGCTGCAATTCAGGGAGATTTTCATTCTCAATTGGATAATCTGATTAAATATTATGGTTTCTCTCAGGCAATTAAAGCCACAGGGGATGGAAAAAGTACTGAATCACCCTATCTGGTTGCTTATATTCATCATGAATATGAGATTGTTTTCCAGGAGGAATTGGATATCTCAGAACAATATTTGGAAAGCACGCGAAACAATAATTTTGATGTAATTGTTGGGAGCAATCTTTCAGGAGAGATGAGAAAAATATATTTCAATATTGATTTACCCTATTCCTTCCTCCAAAAGGACCTAAATATTAGTAAAAAGAAGAAAAAGAGAGGGGGGAATTGATGTATAGAGTTATTTATTCGTAGGTTTTAAATGATTTTTTTTATTTTATTATACTATTGGAGTGAATTTTTCGGGAACAAAATTCTGTTTTTTTTTGGTTTTGGGTGGAGGGAAATTAAATTTGGATATGTGGGAATTATTTTTATTTTAGACCTCGGAGGTCTATAGACCTCCGAGGTCTAAAACTTGCAACCGAATACTAATTCATTGTGAATCAGTACATAAAAAAACAACTAAAGCAAATAACCAATCAATTCAGCCAAAGTTTTAAACTCCTTTTCAGGCATTATATTCATTCTTTCTCCAATATTTTCATTATAACGATTGATCCAAACATGGTCGATTCCCAATTGGCTGCATGGAACTATATCATGATAAATGCTTTGAGCACAATGCAAAAGATTTTCTTTTTCAATCCCAAAAATTTCAAGGGCTGCTGTAAAATTACGGACTGATGGTTTATAAGATTTAAGATCTTCTGCAGTAATTACATAATCAAATTCTATCCCAATCTGCGTATTGGTTTTTGCAAAAAGATCATTATCTACATTTGAAATAATAGCTAGTTTATACTTTTCCTTTAGGGCAAATAAAGTTTGTACAGTATCTGAGTACAATGGCCAGTCCGGTATACTTGAAGATAAAATTTGTAAATCATTTTCCTGAAGATTTAATCCTAACTTCTTCGAAAAACCTTTCATAATCTCTTCCAGTATTGCTTTATAGTTCCTATAGGTCTCAGATTCAAGCTCAGCATCTAATGCTAAAAAGAGCAAAAAAACTTCTTCCTTTGTCATTTCAATCTGAAACTCATCTAAAAGTGATAAAAGTGCCTTTAAAACACCTTGTTTCCAATCGATCAGAGTGCCATAGCAATCGAAACTTAAAACCTGATAAGCCATATTTAATCTCTCAAACTTTTAAATTCTGAACTTTCATTCCATTTCGGAAATTCCTTGAGATTACAAAGACGGTAGCCGATTTCAAAGGCCATTTGTGCATCTTCCACAATGCCTGAAAAATCCCAGGTTTCCGGATAGTAGTTATCGGCCGGTCTGTGATACCTGTTATTGATATAATCTTTCTCCTGCTCAGCAGCCCATTCTTTGCCAAATTCACGACTATCGCAATTCCCCCTTATAAACAAAGATGGTACTCCCTGCTGAGCAAAACTAAAATGATCGGAGCGAAAATACATACCGGTATGTGGATTTGGATCAGGATAAATATATCGGTCTTGTTTTAGTGCAACTTCTTCTACAAGATTATCCAATTCAGACTGACCAAAACCTGTTACCATCACATCCTTCATTCTGCCTATAGGTAGCAGCATATCGTTATTTATGCAGGCCAGCGTTTTTTCAACAGGAATAACCGGATGCTGGGTATACCATTTTGAGCCTAATAAACCTTGCTCTTCTGCTGTTGGAGCCATTATTACAATTGACCTGGCGGGTGGAATGCCTAATTTCTTATAGGCTTCTGCAATTTCCAACATCCATGCCAGCGAAGTGCCGTTATCCACAGCGCCATTATAGATAGAATCACCATTTTCAGCTTCACCTATACCAAAATGATCCCAATGAGCACTATAAACTATGCATTCTTCAGGCTTTTTATTACCTCTTATTAAGCCCACAACATTTCTTGAGGTATTATACTCCCAGATATTACTAATTTTCAGACTAATATTGCTATTCAAAGGAAAACCTGCAAAATCTTTCGTACACGATAATGTCCTGAGTGAATCGACATTCATCCCAAATGATTCGAAAAAATTCTCTCCGGTTTTCGCAGAAACCCAACCGTTAAACATTAAATTACTTTCTGCATTGGCATCCTCTGCAAGATAAAAATTCGAATTCAGTGCTGATTTTCTGGGTATATCATAAGGATATCCGGCACCCAATGTTTCATGAATAATCAGGATACCTTTTGCACCTTGTCGCTCCGCTTCTTCAATTTTATATGTCCATCGACCATAATAGGTCATTGTTTTGCCTTTAAAAAGATTTTCATCATCGGTATATAAACCGGGATCATTGACAAATACAACAACAGTTTTCCCCTTCACATCTATATTCTCATAATCATCCCAATTGTATTCAGGAGCTACAATACCAAATCCAGCAAATATCATTTCAGAATTCTCAATTTCAATAATGTCACTTGTTTTTTTTGATATTATCGCGATATCATCGGGGAAAAAAAGTAAAAGATCCTTATTATCAGATTTTACTATGGCCGGTTTATCCATGAAGGAAGTAATTTCAGCCATCTCCACATCCTGAAAATAACTGTCTCCAAACCCGGGTTCAAGACCAATTCTTTCCATCTGAGCAGCCAGATAATTAACTGTCTTATCCTCCCCTTTTGAAAAAGGTTTCCTTCCTTCATATTCATCAGATCCCAGCACTGCTACATGAGAGGCAAGGTTTTCAGCATTTATGGATTCTACAGCCTTCTGAAAGGAGTTTTCAGCCGGATTTGAACAAGAAGCAATTAAAATGAACAGGCTTGCTGGTTTTAATATTTGTAATTTCATAATTCTATTTTGGATGTAATTAACAGGTAAAATTTATCCCAGATGGTAATTTTGTAGAATTTCCGAATCATTATTTTCCACAAACTCTAATTATAAAGTAGTGAATGGCGAATTCAACAAACAAAAATAACATCTTTTAGTAAAAATCAACCTGCCAATTAAAATAAGAGTAAAAATGAGCTTTGCTTCTTATTCCTAAAAATCAAGGTCTTAAACTTGATAATATGTATTTTGATACAGCATATTTATTTTTAATTCTATATATCAATCCGGTAAATAGTGGAAATACTCCTTTGACCTGAGTATAATTGTATATTTTTCTTATATTTGCAGCCGCAAATTAATATCTCAACTGGTTCCGTAGCTCAGTTGGACAGAGCAACGGCCTTCTAAGCCGTGGGTCGTGGGTTCGAATCCCGCCGGAATCACTGAAAAAACCTGACCCGTAAGGGTGCAGGTTTTTTTATTCCCCAAAACCAAAATTCCTTTTTGGTTTTGGGGAATAAAAAAACCTGCAGATTTGCGAAGCAAAACAGGTTTTTGAAGATGAGTCTCCCCCCTGTGGATCATAAGCGAGGCACGAGCGAATAATCCCGAACATTTACCATCAAAAAAGCAAATAACCAAAATTCCTTTTTGGTTTTGGGGAATAAAAAAACCTGCAGATTTGCGAAGCAAAACAGGTTTTTGAAGATGAGTCTCCCCCCTGTGGATCATGAGCGAGGCACGAGCAAATAATCCCGGCAGAATCACTTGCACCTTTTCTAAGGCACTGTTATTTAATCTCTTACGTGTATATTATTTAGCTACTTACATAATTATAAACATTTTACTTGATTATGTGCTAATATGGAAAAACCGCCCGCTAAGAACCACCTCAACAGTTTTAAAGTAAGCCATCAATACTATTGTTCCATTTAGTTTATTTATATGACTTTCTGCATCTTACATCTTTATTTTCAAAAAGTTAGATGGTTCAATGTGAAATAATGAAGTAGGTTCTGGGAAGCCGGGGTTTGCAATTCAGGCTTTGGTAAAATGAAATTCTGGTCAACTTCCTTGTGAGAATAAAGTCTGCAGCTTTGAAAGCAATTCTTTGTGTTTTCCGGGATTGGAATTAATCAGCTTTTGAAGATTCAGAAGTTTCCACTGGACAGCTGGCATGTCTTTTAGTGTCGCAGATGGGAAAAGATCCCAATCCGGATTCCCTCGTTTAAAACTCAAAAGAAAAGTACGATCCGGACCTGTCAGGCTTGAATTTACAGTTTCGATGAGTTTTTTGCGAGTGTTTTCAAAATCGTCATATGAAAATTGGATGTCGGACATGCCCTGAAACTGTTTCTCAAACGCTAAACGCTGATCCAGCAAATGAGGTTGCAAAACCTCGTGTATAGTTCTCATATGGCTAACAAGTGCCTGAATGAAACCATACTTCATTACTTCGTTATATACTGATTCCTGAAATAATAAAAACACATCAAACATATCCCTGGGATGTTGCCTGTCAAGTGCAGTACATATTTTCCCCCCTTATAGTTCTGCATCTGAAACAACCTGTATTGCAGCAAATTTTTTGAACCTCTCCTGTACCGTTTCATTAACCTGAATTAATCTAAAGGGATGGAGATGACCACGAGTTGTTGTGTTTACTTCAATTTTTATTTGGGCATTTTTAGTTTGAACAAAAAATTTGATATCATTTCCTTCAATGATAAAATTATTAACGGTGGTACCTGGAATTGATTTGGTTATCCGTTCCCTGATCCTGCCCAATGAATCAGAAATATTGGTTAGTGCAATTTCCCTGTTGTCAAATGGCAGATAGGTGAGGTCAATATCCACAGATAACCGGGGCATTTCCCGCAGGAAGAGATTTATGGCTGTTCCACCCCTTATTGCAAGAGTCTTCTCTGTTGCAATGTGAGGTATCACTTGCAGAATCAGGTCAGCTTGATTTAAATATAATTGATTGACCATTAGGCAGATAATTCTTTCGGTATCGATATCTTGTATTTCGATATATACACCCCCCCCTTTACAATAACCCTGTCACCGGTACCTAAATCTATTCTGGGCTGGTCAACAAAATCCAGCCATTGATGTCTGGCTTTAGAAGCCATAAATAGAAACAGCCGTTTTACTTTTATGGAGTTGCAACTTTCAAGCAATTCCTGCAGGATTTTTGGACGAAGATTTGCAAGACCCTCAAGTATTTGATAACATTCCATCATATCGAACCGATCAGGAGCAAGGTACAAACATTCAAGTATTGCACGTTCAAGGGATGATATTTGAAGTTTCAGGCCATCAAGGGAATATTCAAACAATGCATAGTTTGCAGGCAGATATTTAGTTTTCACGTGTACTATCAGATTGCTCCATTCCTGAGTGAGAAACCACTTTGGCAGTTTAACATATTGTGGTGAAAACAGATAGAGTGGTTCCTTCTCCATTCTTACGTAATGAGATAATCCCTGAAGTGATATGGATGTTAAACCACCAACATGCACTGGCAATTCTGTTTGTCTTTGCAAAGAATTCAAAGCACCTGTCCAACGCACATTTTCATTTGGCCGTTTGAATGCACCGACTCCATATGATTCAAGCCACCCGCTTTTCAGATAATATTGTTGCAGATCCCGTGAGATACCGTTCTTCTCAAGCCATGATGCAAGAAATACTGTTCCTGGAATATGGTTGGACAGAAGACTCATTAATTTTTTGTCATAATTAGTAGTCATACTACCAAAAATAGAACTTTTTTAATGAACTACAAACTTTAGAACACTTTTTTTCATTATATATTTTGCAATACAGGTAGTAATACTAATAAAATTGGAAAATATTTAATGATGAGGATTTCTATGAAGTAGAGATATTTATGTTGGAGTAGATTAATTTGAATTAAATCCAGGTATGTCATTCCCTGAATAGTTTTGTCGCATCTGATCTCAATAGTTATTGCCTTGTGGGTTACAAATCATAAGGAGCCATGTTCAAAGATCCTTGTTTTCCCAAGGCTGTCATACTTAAAGCAGTCTATTTTAAGTGGAAATTCACAATGAGCTACCGCGATGTCGAAGAATTACTTAGAATCGGCTCATATCACCCTTTCAGGAATTGAAACAGTGGAAATGGTTAAAAAGGATCTGCTAAGGAATCCAGGAAAAACTCCGTTCAAATCATATTGTTCATTGGCTAGCTAACTGTATGTCCATAAAATCCGATAACTACGTTACTGCAAAAATCTTAATTCCTCGAATACATAAGTATACTGCGCCTAAAGATTTTTGCGTGCTTTGTTCTCGAACTTTTTGATACAGCCATGCCGACTCTATTGACAGACTCTAACTTGTTTGAGAAATCCACCTCCATTTTAGATTTGGGATCAACAGTTGCAACAGAGCCCTAAAATTTGCGTTCAACTAAAATCAAGCACAAAAAAAGCCCGTCAAATTTTTGACAGGCTCTTTTTATACAAATAAGTTTGAAGAATTAAATTAAACAACTTTTACGTTTACTGCGTTTAATCCTTTTTTTCCTTCTTCGACATCGTAGCTAACTTTGTCGCCTTCACCAATTTCTTCTGTTAATCCATTTGCATGTACAAATACATCTTTTCCTCCATCTTCAGGTGTGATGAATCCAAATCCTTTTGCATTGTTAAAAAACTTTACTGTTCCGTTACTCATAATAAAAAAATTAAAAATTAATTGCAAAGATATAATATTATTATGTTAGCTGCCAACTATTATTCTATACTTATTTATATAATGTTTAAATATATTACAACCATCATCACAACTAATTATAATACAGCATTATACATATTCATTTTAGAAATGGGTAAATATCTCTATAATTATCATTTTTAGTTATATTTTTGTTAAAAAGTCTAAAAACAGCGTCATGTTAATCCAAAAAGGAAATATTTTTAGTTGGAAATTAATCATTTTTTTAGTGGTAATGTCCGGTATATTCAATTTTTACCTCTTCCCAAAATATGCCGTAAAATATAATGATGAGAAACTTATACCGCTTGATCTGAGGTCTTCTTACAACTGTGAGGAAGTAGTTGAATTATTCTCAAAAATGGGAATTGAAGGACGAAGGAATTATCAGATTTCAGCAGGCATTGTTGATATGATTTACCCTGTTATTTATGGTCCTTTGCTGGTGCTTCTTCTTAGTAAGATTATTGATCATATATTCAAAAGGAAATCCTACCTCAAATATCTGGCACTTCTGCCTCTCTTAGCTATGCTTTTTGATTACTCAGAAAATATGCACATCCTTAAAATGCTTGCTGAATATCCCGATATTAAGGAATCAACCGCTTTTAGGAGTTCTGTTTTCTCTGGCTTTAAGTGGTATCTGGTTTCTCTTATCATGGTGTTAGTTATTGCCGGCACATTTATTTCTCTGGTTAAATTTTTGATTATCAAAGAAAAAGATAAGAAATGACTATTATTCTTTTCAATACTACTATAAAACATAAAAATGACAGAAAGACTGAATCATGAAAAATACCATCTTTGCATTAAATAATTAAATTATGGGAAGCACATTTGCAGAAAAAATACTTGGAGCCAAAGCCGGAAGTATTGTATTTAAATCGCCTGATATAATTCTTACTCACGATAATACAATTAGTATTAGTAAGACTTTTGAGCAAATGAAAGGTGAAAAGGTTTTTAATCCGGATCAGATGTTGGTTGTCCTCGATCATAATGCTCCCCCCACCAACGCGAAATTAGCTAATGATTATCAGGGTATAAGGGATATTGTTAAGAAGCAGGGAATTGAAAAATTTTATGATGCGGGAAAGGGAATCTGTCATCAAATTATGTCGAACCATGCCAAACCGGGAATGATCATAGTCGGCAGCGACAGTCATACTTGTACTGCCGGGGCTTTCAATGCTTTGGCTGCCGGGATCGACAGAACAGAGGCTGCAGGATTATGGAAAAAAGGTGAAACCTGGTTTCGTGTTCCTGAAAGTATTAAAATTACTTTACATGGAAAATTGCGAGATGGAGTTTATGCCAAGGATCTATCCTTATGGATAATTGGAATGATAGGTTCTGACGGAGCGAACTATTTATCTATCGAGTATCATGGAGAGGGTGTTCAAAGCCTGAATATTTCAGATAGAATGACTCTTGCGAATCTGGCCTCAGAAATGGGTGCTAAAAATGCGGTTTTCCCCGCTGATAAAGTCTTATCTGATTTTTATGGCAGCTGCCAACTGCCTGATGGACTTTGGGCTGATAAAGACGCTCAATATCTGCAGGAAATCGACATTGATCTTTCTAAAGTATTTCCGGTATTAGCTGCCCCACACCATGTAGATAATGTTAAGTCTGTATATTCTCTCAAAGATACTAAACTTCATCAGGGTTTAATTGGAACCTGCACCAATGGTAGGATTGAAGACCTAAGAATTGCTGCAGAAATTCTCAAAAATAAAAAAATTGCATCCGATTTTCAGCTGCTGGTTATCCCAGCTTCCCAAAAAATATATTTGCAAGCCTTACAGGAAGGTCTTATTGAGATTCTTTTAAATGCCGGCGCCAATATTTTAAGTGCCAGTTGTGGTCCATGCCTTGGCACAGGTCAGGGAATTCCTGCCGATGGATATAACGTAATTTCCACGGCAAATCGTAATTTTTCCGGCCGTATGGGAAATAAAAATGCTTCTATTTACCTTGCTTCACCGGCCACCGTAGCCTGGAGTGCTCTCGAAGGAAAGATTACCGACCCCAGGAAAAACCCGGTGAATGAGATCTACCCCTTCAAAGTTAAGCAAACTGAAGTAACCGATATTCCAGAGGGTGTAAATCGTAAGGAAGATATAATCTGGGACTATTCCGATGTTGATAATCTGAATACAGATCAGATGTTCGCAGGAAATCTTACTTACAATGTGTTAAGCTCCGATCCGGAGGCAATTATTCCTCATCTATTCGCAGGATTTGATCCGGAATTTCATTTAAAAGCTGAGAGTGGCGATATTATTGTAGCAGGTGATAATTTTGGATGTGGAAGTTCAAGAGAACATCCGGCTGTGGGATTAGCACACATTGGTATTGCAGCCATAATTGTTAAATCGGTTAACCGGATTTTTTACAGGTCAGCGATTAATCAGGGATTATTACTTATAGTTAGTAAAGAAGCTGTTGAAGCCTATTCAACAGCCCATTCCTTAAGTCTTGATCTGTCGAAAGGAAAAATAATAATTGGTGACAAAACTATTCCCATCCCTGAACTCCCTGAAAAACTAAATGAAATTTTGAAAGCTAAAGGATTGGTAAACTGGATGAAGGCTAATTGATAATTGATAGCATGCCCATCAATCATCAATTAGACATCAACTAGTTTCTGCGCTTAATACTTTTATGAATTGAAAGTGATTTTCTTAAATTTCAATTTCTTTTATACTACACTTCACAAGAGTGCGCAAAATGAATGCGTTGCAATTATAGTTCTGACTCTGATACTTCTTTATTAAGATGTTCATCAAGAAATTTTTCCATCGCATTGTAAAAGTCAAAGCGATTTTCCTCATTATAGAATCCATGACCTTCATTGTCTTTCACCATATAATCAACAACAATACCGCGTTTTTTTAAGGCCTCAACCATTTGATTACTTTCTTCAATATTAACACGTGGATCATTTGCACCCTGGGCAACAAATAAAGGAGTTGTAATTTTATCGACATGAAATACGGGTGATGCTTCGCGTAATAAAATACTATCTTTTACCGGATCGCCTACCATTTCATACAACATATCTAAAAGTGGTTTCCAATAAGGAGGAATGGTATTCATGAAAGTGAAAAGATTAGATACGCCCACATAATCGATAGCTGCGGCATATAAATCGGGTGTAAATGTAACACCTGCCAGAGTTGCATACCCACCATAGCTCCCACCATAGATAGCTATTCGCTCCTCGTCGGCTATACCCTTGTCAATAAGCCAATTAACACCATCAGTAATATCGTTCTGCATATTTTTTCCCCATTGCTTAAAAGATGCCTCCCAAAACTCTTTTCCATAGCCGGTTGACCCTCTGAAATTCATTTGAAATACCGCATATCCCTTATTTGCAAGGAATTGTACTTCAGGATTAAATCCCCAGGTATCACGATACCAAGGACCACCATGTGGATTAACAACTACCGGCAAATCCCTGGCATTCTTCATGGTGTAACCCTTTGGAAGAGTAAGATACCCATTTATCGTAAGACTGTCGCGACTTTCATATTTAATTGGAACCATGCTGGCCATTTCGTTTTTATCCAACCAGGGAGCAATGTCAGCAATCTTATCGATACTTCCCGTTTGCTTGTCGTAGAGATAATAGGTTCCCATCGATTTGTCATCGGTAGCAATAACAATAGCTTTATCTTCAGCTTTATTGGTCGATACAATTCCTATTTCAGTGTCAACAAGTTTTGATTCCAGAAAATGGATCATTTCTTCAAATTCAGTGTCAAAGAAATGCCGTTCAAGTTTCCATGAAGCATATCTGGCAGTGGTTAATACTTTTCTTTTTTTGGAATAAAACAACATATCTACATCAAAATCAGGATTTTCATACAATACTTCAACTTCTTCACCTGTATTGGGATCAAAAACAACGATTGCTGCTTTATCGCGACCTAAATTTGATGATGCATAAACATTTTTATTATCGAAGGTGAAGAAAAAAGGAGACATGGTTTCCTTGAAACTTGTAGTAAGGATAGTATTAAACATATCCTCTTCGGTTTCGCGGTAAAGTATCGAGGTGTTTACACCATCAACAATAGCAGTAGCCATTCTAAGTTTCCCGTTATGATCTGTTAGCCAGCCGACTATATTCCCCGGATTTTCGGCCAGCATGCTAAGTTCTCCGGTATTAATATTAAGACGATAGGGATCGAAGACCTGGGCATTTCTCTTATTTAGTCCAACAATAACATAATCTTCAATTTCAGGAAGATCATCAATAATGTTTGTATTTACTTTATCAAAGTCAGTCAATCCAACCAGATTGCTTCCGTCTATATCTACGCCAAAAAGTTTGAAGTTTTCATCTCCACCAGAATCTTTCAGGTATAGTATCCTGTTGTTATTTGCCCAGAAATATCCAGCAATACTACGGGCTGTATCGCTGGTTAAACGAATAACATTTTCACTGCCAATTTCCTGCACATATACATTCAGGCGATCCATATATGGAGCCATGTAGGCATAATACTTACCATCGGGGGATAGTAAATAATTTACTTTTTCAGGATTTTTGAAAAAGTCTTCAACCGCATATTGTTTTGCCGGTTGGATTAACTCTTTGTTTTTACAGCTATTTAGTGTCATTAGAAATAAAACCAAAGTTAAAAATAAAGGTAATGTTGACATCCTTTTCATAAGAATCGATTTTGAGTTTTTAAACATTTAAGCTTTTCGTAATAAAAATATAACGAAAAAGGTTAATCCGGATTATTAACTACAATTTGGCATGGAGATCGTAAGATATTGACAGTCATTATCCAAATAATTCAGAGGGTTACAGAATCTAAATACATTATATTCAGAATGATTTTGATTTTGCGATTTTATAAAACCAAATTTATCCATTAAAAGATAAATAATCAAATAATATCAACTGTTTCCCGACCTGTTTTCAAATAAACAATCATTGTTGTCCGGTAAAACCTATAAAACATGAAAAGATTGCCGCGCTGCGTTCGCAATGACGTTGACGGTCAATTGATTATTTTCTGTACCGTGAATGTGGTTCAGGAAAAATAATTTATCTAGATAAGCTGTATTCCCGACTTAACGCAGTGTGAAACCATCTCGCCAGGCCAGATAGATGATTGGATTTCTCCAATATGAGCTTTTCGCAAAAGATACATGCAAAGCCTCGATTGACCTATCCCACCACCTATAGCAGAGGGAAATTCTCCATTTAAAAGTCGTCTGTGAAACAACAGCTCACTTCTTTCTTCAGCTCCACGTATTTTAAGCTGTCTTTTCAAACTTTCAGAATCAACTCTAATTCCCATGGAAGAAAGCTCAAAAGCCATTTCAAGTATGGGATTCCATACAATGATATCACCATTCAATCCTTTAAAACCATTTTCAGTTGGAGTTGACCAATCATCATAGTCGGGAGCTCTACCATCATGCACCTGTCCATTGGAAAGTTCGTTGCCAATCCCAATAATAAAAACTGCCCCATATTCCTTAGCAATTTTATTTTCTCTTTCTTTAGGATTAAGGTCAGGGTACATTTTAAGAAGTTCTTCAGAATGAATAAACTTTATTGCTTCCGGAAGCACAGGTTCTATTTCGGGATAATACTCATAAATCTGGAATTCCGTTCTTTTTATAGCTTCATATATTCTTTCAACGGTAGTTTTCAGAAACTTTAATGTTCTTTGCTCTTCCTTTATCGCAATTTCCCAATCCCACTGATCCACATAAACAGAATGTAAATTATCCAATTCCTCATCGGGTCTGAGGGCATTCATATCAGTATAAATCCCATATCCCGTGCGAATGTCATAATCGCGCAACATCATTCTCTTCCACTTAGCCAGAGAATGAACAATCTCGGCCTTTGAATCATTCATATCCTTAATATTAAAGGTAACGGCTCGCTCTGTGCCATTTAAGTCATCATTAATTCCCGTTCCTTTCAATACAAATAATGGGGCCGACACCCTGCGAAGTCTTAGTTCAGATGCCAAAGAAATTTGGAAGGTATCTTTTACCAATAAAATGGCTTTTTCTGTTTGTTTCAGATCTAAAGCTGATTTATAGCCCTTAGGTATTATTAATTTCATGCTAATCTTATAATTTATAAGTTTTTTAAAATATTCTTTACAAATTTATAACTAATTATCGCTTTTTAAGAATAAATACGAATTAATTATACCGAAATTAGGGTAATTTGAATATTTTCAATAATTATAGTTAAGAAATCAGCAGTGTCAGTTAAAAATAAGAGATTGCTTCTCTTCACTCTCAGTGACAAAGTTCAGGTGTGTTTTGATTATGTTTAAAAGAGTCCGCCTTTCTGATAAATTTCCATTTGAACTTCTGATAATTTTTCTGCCTGAACATTAATTTTTCTGGTCAGATTCTTAATTTCTCCGGTCTCCAGATTAACACTTACCTCATCTTTTGCTTGTAACTTAAGGTCTTGAATATTCGGACAGATAAGAATAGGAAAAGCAGCATTTATAGCATTCCTTTCGTATATAGCTCCAAAAGATTCGGCCACAATGGCCTGTATTCCCAGCGATTTGAAACAATCGACCGCTTGTTGTCGTGAACTTCCGGCGCCAAAATTTTTAGCAACAAAGACTATATCACCTTTGCTGGCCTGGGATGCAAAACTCTCATAGCCTTTTAGATTGTCAAAAGTATATTGACCCATATCTGCCATATTTGTTATGGTCAGATAGCGATTATGAAAAATCATATCGGTATCGATATCGTCTTCATTTATGTGCCAGGCACGACCCTTAAGAATAATTGGTTTGTGTTCTGAAACCTCTGCTATAATTGCCTTGGTTTTTTGTGATTTTGGTTTGGGTGAAGGAAACCTCATGGCTTCATCAGGAATATTATCAACCGTGGTTATAAAGCCTGCAATGGCAGATGCTGCAGCATTAGCCGGTGAGGAAAGATACACTTTTCCCTTTCCCTGTTTACCGGGAAAGTTTCGGTTACCTGTGCTTATTGTAATCTCACCCTCACCATTCTGTCCAACCTGTCCGGCGGCACAACCGGCGCAACCGGCATTTGAAACCAATGCCCCCGCTTCTTTAAAAATATCAATTAAACCCTCATCAAGACATCTCTGCCATACCAAATCTGTTGCTGGAACAATTTTAAGTACAACCCCCGGGGCTATTTTTCTGTTCTTCAGTACTTCGGCCACCAGACGCATATCTTCAATGCGACCATTTGTACAACTGCCCACAAAGGCAGAATCGATTTTAATCTTTTCAATACTTTGAAAACCTACAGCGTCATGGGGTTTTCCGGGACGGGAAATTCTTGGGATAAATTCTTCAGCGTTCAGCCTGTAAATTTCCTTATACACCGCATCTGAATCAGCATCAATTTTTTCAATCCGGGCTCCGTGTCTGGCCTCACAATAAGACATAACTTCCTGATTGGGAGGGAATAATAAAATTATCGCCCCCATCTCGGTAGCCATGGAAGAAATGGTAATCCTGTCATCGAGGCTGAGTTTATCAAGAGCATCTCCATAAATTTCAATAGAAACACCCAGCAGAGTATTTGCACCGAATTTTGCCAGGAGATTCAGTGCAATATCTTTTGAGCTGACATTCTCCGGAATAGTACCTTCAATGATTACTTTTACAGACTCAGGCACCTTAAACCACACTTTTCCATTTGCCCATGCTGCTGCAATATCCTTATCGCCCATACCCTGACCAAATG
>JAIOZM010000049.1 GCA_021740585.1 Bacteroidales bacterium | reverse complement strand
CTAACTATTAAGAAATTCTTTGCTGCATTGTATCCTTCAACCCGTGTATTCATATCCAGAATATCTTCCAGATCGATACGATTCGGCAAAAGAGAACTGAAATCTTCAAATAAATGTATCTCAGGAATATCTTCAATGAAAACCTCTGCCAGCTGTCTTAGCGTCAATTCAGAAGTCAGATTCTCCACTCTTTCCAAAGCTCTTTTTTCAATATTGTTTCCTGTCCCTGAAGTTGTAAGGGCAAAACATTCCTTGGCAAATAAATAAGTCGATTTGATTTCCAGATGATTTTTTTTCGCCCTTTTCAATTGATCGATAGCATTCGCCATGGAGGACTTAAGCTGATTACTTACTTTTTCACTTATTTCAAATTCAATATTCTCTTTTAATTCTGCAATCTGATCCTTTAGTTTGGCAATACTCTTTTCATTTTCTAAATACGATTCCAATGAATTCATAAATTTCTCAGCATAATCTGTCTTATGAATCATACTGCTTATCTTCTCCTGAGCTTTCTGATAGCTGGCATCAATTTTATCGAAACGGGTTTTCAGAACCGATTGTTCTTTTTGAAGGTTGCCCAGTTCCTCTCTGGCGGCTCCCTTCTTTTTATCATTCCATTTCCTTTGAAGAATTCTTTCAAGAGCATCCATCCTGCTCTCCATCAGATTCAACTCATTTTGCAAATTTCCTCTGTTCTGATCGTCATCAGATGCCAGCTCCACCAATCGGGATGTATCCAGTAATATTTTTTCAGCCTTAGCAATCAACTCGTCAACAATCTCATTTTCAGACTTTTCCTTCTCATCTGCTTCACGTAGAACCTCTTCATCACCATAGTACAAATAGGAATCGTTTAAATTCTTCCACTCTCTGTTTAAAGTAATAACACCAGATTTCTGGATTTGGCTGGCAATTGTTGCCGGTATATTTTCTATTAAGGCATACTTTATCTTTTCTTTCTTATCCAGTTGAAATTCAACCGAAATAATGGGTAAACTCTGATCACTCCGGAGCATATCCACCGTAATTACCTGAGTTGAGAAACTATTCAGCGCCTCAAGAATCGATGTCTTCCCAGATTCATTTTGTCCAATCAAAGCCGTAATATTATCGGGAGCCAGACGAGTCCAGTTCGTATCGATGATTGATCTGAAATTTCTAATTCTAAATGCCGATAATTTCATATACTATTTAAATTATTCTTTCCAAACAAAAAGACAGGGGCTAAGCTAATGTTTTCCATTGAATTTACACCCTAAATTTCTTAAGCCCAACTCCTATCACTAAAATATCATCCACCTGTGCTTCTTTCCCCATCCACTTTTCAATATTTTCCTTCAACATCTCCCTCTGCTTATCCATGCTAAAACTATGAATTTGTTTTAAAAATTCTCTAAATCCGTGGTATTTTAACTTTTTAAATTTTGGGCCACCAAATTGATCAGGATATCCGTCGGAAAATAAATAAAGACTGTCGACATCCCGGAGGGGAATTATATTCTTTTTGAACGATTCTTCCTGAATACCACTAATCCCAATTGGCATTCTGTCTCCTTTTATTACGTGCAATTTCTTGCTTTTAAAATATACCAGAGGATTATTAGCTCCGGAAAACTCAATATGTTGTTTCTCCAAATCGATAACTACAAGACTAAGATCCAAACCGTCTTTTTGTTCTCCCTCTGCCCCGCTCTGATTCAATGCCTTCATTACATATTCGCGAAGCTGATTCAGAATTTTATTCGAAGATGGTACGCAATAAGATACAATCTGGTTCAGAAAATTTATTCCCATAATACTCATAAAAGCCCCCGGTACCCCATGACCGGTACAATCGGCAGCTACAACAACTATCCTTTCCCTAACTTTTGATACCCAGTAAAAGTCGCCACTAACAATGTCTCTGGGCAGATTCAGAATAAAACTATCATTTAAAATCTTCTGAAAATCTGACAAACTGGGAATCAATGCAGTCTGAATATTTCTTGCATAACGAATACTCTCTGCTAATTCTTTTTCAGTTGGTAACACCTGCTTTGTGATATTTTAATGGCTAAATTTACTATAATTCCCGGTTTTTTGAAAAAATGTTGGTGTAAAGTCAGGGCAAATCCTAATAAAATGATACGAAATATTAAAGAAACACCAGCAATTTCAGCAAATATCCAATGACTGAATTTGCATTTAAAAAGATTGTTATCCGGTAAAAATATAAGATTGCTTCGTTGAGCTACCAATGACACAATATTCGTGTGTTATAGTTGGTGAAGGGCTAAAAGAAATAAATCCACGGGTACTGCTAATTATTGGGAGACTATCCAAATGAATACGTCCAATTTTGAGTAGGGGAATGGAATACTAGCTTTTTGAAAAATATTTTTTTATGTGTACTACATTCTGTATTTCAGTCATTTACTTTTAATACAGGACCAATATTAACATCCAGAATATTTTTTGGCAAAGATTTTGACTATCAACAAATAAATTAATTACTAAAAACAAGTGCCATGAAAAATTTTAGCATCATAATAGCAATGTTATTCCTGGCTTTCACAGTGGAAGCACAAAATAACGAAAGAGCTGTAAGATCTGCAGCCAGTAAATCCACAAATACATCAGAGTCTAAAACAGAAACTAAAGCTACTGCAACAAAAGCAGTTAGTCCGGCCCGTACTTCCAGCAGCAGATCCAGCAGATCTGAAACCTCAACTTCGGTAAGGCCTGCCGGTAGTTCTTCAGGATCGACCGCAACCAGAAGCAGTAGTGCAGTAAGGACAACTACTCCTCCAACCAGGACTACTCCTACCGAAGTTAAAAAGAGTACTGAAACAAGAAGCAGCGGTACTGTTGCTCCTTCAACGAGGAATAGCAGCTCTACAGTAAATAGAAGCACAGAGACCAGAACCAGCAATTCTGTTACACCTCCTACTCGGACAAGCTCCTCTACTGCAACAAAAAGTACTGAGACCAGAAGCAGAAGTTCAGCCACACCTCCTACCAGAACAACTACTACCACCAGAACAAGAACAACAGGTAGTGAGGCAAGCAGGTCAGGCTCTGACAGAACTGTTAATTCGGGCAGTCGCGAACGAAGTGCAGGAACCAATACCTCAAATGGTCAAAGAACCCGCACTACACAATCAAGTCGCAGTAGTGTTTACACTCCCAGAACCGCAGTTAGGGATGCTGAAACACGAAGAGTTTACACCACACCGTCGACTAACAGAATAATTAGAACAGCACCTAAGGTACATTATACATATCAGAGTACAGATTACCGCAGAGTTCATAATCCTTATATGGAACCCCGTGTAACAGCAATCTACTGGAATTCGAATATGTATCATAACTACAGAACCTGGTATCCTGAATTCAACCTTTGGTACTATCCATACGGATACAGAATCCACACCATTTCTGCATACGATACCTACAATTACATTGGCGAAGTAGCAAGAGTATATGGCAGAGTTTCTGAAGTATGGTATTCCGGAGAAACCAGAGAGTTTTACCTTTACATTGGCGGACCTTATCCTTATCATGACTTTACTATAATTCTTGACTACAAAGACGCGCGAAGATTTAGCAGAGATCCTGTAAGATACTTTACAGATCGGAGAGTAACGGTAACCGGACTTATAAGCTTATTTGATAACAAACCAGAAATACAGGTCAGAAGGTATTCTCAAATCGATTTATACTAATAAAATGCAGCTTAACAGAATGAGAGAAAGACTCACGCAGCTATAGTTACATTTTAAAAATATCAAAAGCGGGCAATGTTTTAAAAAGCATTGCCCGCTTTTTATTAGGATTATATTCAATTAATTTCTCCCCTCTTATTTTTTACAGAGGGTTTTAAATTACATTAGGGAATAATTCTCGTTTCGGATTCATAAATGAACACACAATTCTTTTTTGTCAGAAAAGCTTATTCACAAAATCGTATATTTTAATTAAAATTTCTGCTCCCTTAAGGTTAAAGAAATATATAAAAGAGTTTTTCTAATGTTTTTGAATCTTTATGAATGAATTGAATTTGTTTTGTAGATTTGATCCTTATTAGGCATAACAAGTTATTTACCCATTTTACAATAATCACAATGAAAAAAATCGCAAATTATTTTATTCAGGGATTACTCTATATTGCTCCTTTGGGAATTACGGCATACATTATCTTTTTAATTTTCAATTTCATAGATACCATATTAGATGATTATCTTGAAAAGATTCTGGGAATATATATTCCCGGATTGGGTTTTGTAGTAATTGTATTTTTGATTGTACTGGTAGGAGTTGTTGGGCAAAGTTTAATTGCCCGCCCCTTTAAAAACCTTTTTAAACGATTTTTAGAGAAAGCCCCGCTTTTAAAGTTAATTTATTCGGCTCTAAATGACCTTTTCTCAGCATTTGTGGGGAAAGAGAAGAAATTTAACAAACCTGTAATCGTTTTGGTTAACCCCATTTCCAATCTGGAAAAAATGGGATTTCTGACAGAGGAAGATTTGAGCAAACTGGGAGAAGAAGATAAGGTTGCTGTATATTTTCCACATTCATACAATTTTTCAGGAGAGATGTTTCTGGTTCCCAAAGAAAATGTGAGGCCTATTGACATTAATCCTGCGGTTGCCATGAAATTTATTGTTTCTGGTGGAGTATCTGATATTTATGAAGAACAGACCTGAACCATTAGAAATTTTTTCACCCTATTAACTCAGACCTATGTCAACCGAAATTATTTTTTTCAGCGCTTTTATTGTATTTATTGTATTTGTGCTTTTACTCGATTTATTGTTTATCGGCAGGAAATCGCATGAAGTCTCAGTTCGGGAAGCGGCAATATGGAGTGCCATATGGATAATTCTTGCTCTTAGCTTCTCACTATTCTTAAGGTTTTTTGGAGAAATCGTTCATGGAATTGAAAATTTTGAGGACTTAAAAATTATTACTCAGAAATATGCCCCATTCCTTACTCTTGACGATTCAAGTTATGAAAACAGTCTTGACTTATATCGCAAAAACAGCGCTATAAACTTTTTATCGGGTTATTTAATTGAAAAATCATTATCAGTTGACAATCTTTTTGTAATGATGGCTATTCTCACAGGCTTTTCTGTAAAAAAGACCGACTACAAAAGGGTTCTGTTTTGGGGAATAATGGGAGCTATAGTAATGAGATTTATTTTCATTTTTGCCGGAGCAGCACTAATTTACAAATTCGAATGGTTATTGTATATATTTGGTTTATATCTGGTTTATGTTGGAATTAAAATGTATATCCAACGCAACGCTGATACTAAAATTGAACCACAAAACCACCCCCTTGTAAAATATCTTTCAAAACGATTCAGACTTTATCCCAGATATGTTAGTGACCGGTTTTTTATTAAAAAAGAAGGTTTAATTTATATAACTCCTTTGTTTATTGTACTAATCATTATTGAATTCACTGATCTTATTTTTGCATTAGACTCAATACCGGCAATATTCTCGGTTACACGCGATCCTTTCATCGTTTTCTTTTCTAATATCTTTGCAATATTAGGTTTACGGGCACTTTTCTTCCTTTTGGTAAAGGTGGTGGAAAAGTTTTACCTGTTAAAAATTGGAGTCTCAGTTCTTCTTGTCTATGTGGGACTAAAACTTTTACTCCATGAATACTTAGTGCACATAGGGTTTAAATCATCCTATTCCTTATATATCATTCTTGTTGTGCTCAGTGGCAGTATTATTCTTTCGATTGTTTTCCCAAAGAAATCAGTTTAACCGAATCCTGATATAACACCTTGAAATTGGATATGCATATAAACTCGTGATTTTCTAATAGTTATAGTAAAAGGCGATAACAAATATGTTTTACAAACAGATCAGGGAAGAAAAAAATGTTCTATACCTTAGAAAGGCATCGTTACCATTGTCAAGCTTTTCGTCTAAATCAAAACCTTTAATATGACAATAGAATTATTAATTTCAATAATTGGCTTCGGTTTGGCAGGATATGCAGTCGTAGGCAATGATGTAATTCAAACACTGGGAACATTTTTAACGTCCAATTCAAAAAGGCATTGGTTGATCTTATGGTCTTATGCGGCTCTGATTTTAAGTGCTACCCTAATCATTGGGTGGTTTCTTAATGACGGAGATGTAACGTATGGAAGACTTTCAAAAATACCTTTTCCGGAAAATGTCGGCTGGTGGTTTATTCTGCCTCCATTAGTACTTCTTGTTATTACTCAACTTGGTTATCCTGTTAGCACAACATTTATGATACTCAGTGTTTTTTCAACCGGAAACATTATTGAAAAAATGGTCATAAAATCGGTTTTGGGTTATGCTGTAGCTTTTAGTTTCGCCTTTGTTGTATATTTGATTATTGCCAGAAAATTTGAATCAAAATCTTCTTTAGATAAAACCCAAATGAAAGGCCAAAAGAGATTCTGGCTGGTTGCTCAATGGTTTTCAACCGGTTTTCTTTGGTCGCAATGGTTAATTCAGGATTTTGCCAATATCTTCGTTTACCTTCCCCGAAAACTCGATTTTACCTGGCTTCTGGGTTCACTTGTATTTATACTTATATTACTTGGACTCGTTTTTAAAAGTAAGGGAGGGAAAATTCAGGAGGTCGTAAAGCAAAAAGTTAACACAGCAAATATACGTTCTGCCACTCTTATCGACTTAACTTATGGCATTGTTTTATATGTATTTACAGTTGTTAACACAGTTCCGATGAGCACAACCTGGACATTTGTTGGAATTTTGGCTGGCAGGGAATACGCCATAAATTATCTGCTGAATAAACACCTTATAAAACATACCTATAAACAATTATTCCGTGATTTGTATAAGGTAAATATAGGTCTTGCTATAAGTATTATTCTGGCTCTGATAATTCAACAGTTAAAATAATTACTATTGGAATGGGGTAATACTACTTGCCTGTTTTTCAACCTTAGCCTTGTAATACCTCATTCCAAAAATAAATTCTGCCTGAATACTGAATACTAAAAGGCCATTTCGGTTTTTTTCGGTTTTCTTTTAAGATGAAAAGGTGAACTCTTCTTACTTAAAGATTTATTGATTTCAGATGAAGGAAGTAAGTTTACTTTACCAGCCTCTTTTACCCGAATCTGATTAGTAACAATAACACTCTTTACTATTCCCAGCCATTTTTGAGCCAGCTCCAATTCTCTCCAGATGGTTAATTGGTCATATTCTGAATTATAAAACTCTAAGGCGATGTCTTTCTTGTGTTTATCTTTATAAGAAAAAACAATCTCAATTCTGTCTATAACACTTGAAACCTCTTTTTCAATTTGTACATGTCGTTCCTGCTTAACCAATCGACAGCTTAAAACCTCAGAAAGGTTGAGTATTGTTTTAAATTCTTCATTATTGATTGTACGAATAAAAAATAGCTTTTCAGGATTAGTGTCACTCATTCCTATCTGGCAATTATACCAATGATCATAATTTGTTATTATACAATTATATTCATTGGCATAGGATTGCAAAACTGAAAAAATCTTCTGTTCTTTTCTTCTGTTCCTTATTTTAAAATAATATATAAGGGAAATTGTAGTCAAAATTACGATTGACCACGATATTATATTTGAGTCCATTTTAGGTGTTTTTATTGAATTAAAAATACATTTACAACAGGCTACAGCTGTTTAACAGATATAGCTGAAATACTTGCTTTCAATAAAAACAGGATTACCAGAAATAGTCAAATGGATGGATAATATCAGTGCCTTTAAATTGAATTATCTGACCCTCAGCCTTATATAAATAATCTGATATTTCATTATTTATCGCTAATTCAGCCCTCTTTTTTGTGGTAAGATTGAAGGGGATAACATTTTGATTTAAAGGGAGCAAGCGTATAAATGAACTAAGGTTAATTTCACTTTTTGCTGCTATATTGAAGATTTGAGGAAGCTCTGAAGAATAAAATAAGTTATTGCTTTCAGATTGTTCAATACCCACCTTTTTTATATCATATATTTTCTGCCCGGGAATTGAAAAATTCAACACTCCGACTAAAACAACAGAAAAATATAAAAGGCTAATGACGCGCTTCATCTCAGTATTTTGAATTTAGACGTAAGGCTTTGACTAAGTAACCATAAAATCGGGTATATAATTTTACTCAAGTTTCTGTTTTTGTCGGGTGGAACTATTACTCGTTCAGAAGGGTTCATCAATGAGATAGCTTTTGGAAAGCGGGAGGCGTTTGTTTCCTCTGTTGCAGAAAGTTTATGCGTGGCAGAAAGCTCCAATAACTGCAGAGCCAAATATGTTTTATGACAACCTGTTAGCTGTTGATTGTTTTCTAACTAATCCAATCAGTTGTTTCTAAAAACAATTCATTCTTTATATAAAATCTTCTACCACCGGCACCAGCAAGAGGAGCTGGACTAAAACCCCATTCGTCCATTTTAATTTTCGATATAATTTTATTGTCATTTTTATCAAAAATCAGACAGCAACCATTCTCCAGGTGATATGCCAATATATAAGTGCTATCCTTGGCATGAAACAGATAATCAGTCATTAATAAAGTGTCTTGATTCTCTGAATCCAGAATTACTTTTTCTTTTATAACATCATAACCAAATAAAACGTCAAATGGATATGAGTTAATGTAATTGTCCAAATTCGTTTTAATCAGATAGTCACTATCTTCAAAAAGGATTATTGTCTTTGTAAAAACTGAAGGATTATCTTCAGTCATGAGTTCAATTGACAGAAAATTTAAATCCTTTTCTTCCTCTTTTTCGCATCCTGCAAAAAATAGAGTTATTAATGCTAAGAAGATAATTTTTTTCACAGACATTTTTATAAAATCAATATTATCTAATAGATGTTTTATGAGTAGTCAGGGTTGCGTTCAATTTGCAGCTAACTCACTCGTGTGCTCTTAGTAGCTCTTCAGTTCGAACTTCCGACTCTTTAGACACAATATGTGGGGATGCACCATCCAACTGCTAAATAAAAAAAAACCTGAGGTAATAACACCTCAGGCTTCTGTTTTAGTCGGGGTGATGTGACTCGAACACACGACCCCTTGCACCCCATGCAAGTACGCTAGCCAACTGCGCCACACCCCGATTATTTATGAATGACAAATTTAATTAATATAATTCTATTTACCTTCCTTTTTGAATAAATTAGTGGTTTCCATATCACCAAAAAATATTTTTGAAATTCTTAGCTCTTCATTTCGTCTTTGCTCAAGAACCTTACAATCATTTCTTTGTATCAATCCGGCTCGTACAGACCCACGGCCGTGGGTCTCAACATCATCCTTCGGCCCTTCGACTCCTTCGACTCCTTCGGCTAGCTCAGGAACCTCAGGCTAAGGAACCGCTACACTACCAAATCACCTAAGCATCAACTCCACTTTCGTCAAATCCTCGTCCCTCGATGATGAACCTATCATAATCTCATACATTCCTTTGGTTGGTTTGTAGGAATGCGATTCGCTGTTCCAATAGGCCAGAAGTTCTTCGTTAATTTCAAAACTTACCACGCGCGATTCACCGGGCTCGAGTCTGAACCTGTCAAATCCTCTCAGATCTTTTACCGGACGAGGTTCTTTGGAGTCCACATCCCTGATATACATCTGAACCACTTCATCGCCGGCTAATTTACCACTGTTGCTCACTTTAACGCTTACCGTGACGCTTCCTCCTTCCTCGAGGACAGATGATTCCAGTTGCATTTCGGTATAATCAAAACTGGTATAGCTTAATCCATATCCGAAATGATACAAAGGCTCTCCTTTGAAATACCTGTAAGTAAAACCATCCATATTGTAATTCTCAAATTCAGGAATATCTTTTACGTCCTTGTAAAACGTGAGAGGAAGTCTGCCGGCAGGATTATAATCACCAAACAATACGTCAGCTATAGCGGTTCCAGCTGCCTGTCCTGGATACCAGGCTTCAACAATGGCTGGAAGATTCTCATTTTCCCAGTTAATGGCCACGGCGCTTCCGTTTAACATAACCAGTACGGTAGGTTTTCCAATAGCATATATTTTCTTAATAAAGTCCTGCTGAAAATCGGGTAAATCAATCCTCACCCTGTCACCACCATCAAAACCCGGAACCCTTACTTTCATTTCCTCGCCCTCAAGTCTGGGCGACAATCCCATAAACATAACAACTACCTCGGCTTCTTTTGCCATGGCAATGGCTTCTGCTTCATAATCTTTTCTGGGCACCGACCATAATAAGCTTACATTGGCATCACCATGAATATCATAAAAATCTACTTCAACTTTATACGACTTCCCTGCCTTTAATTCAACAAATTCATAACTCTTCAAAGAATGGTGAATATTTTCATTTCTCCCCACTGTTTTCCCATCCAGTTTCACTTCAAAAGAATAAAAACCTTCACCTCCGATGGCATACTTTCCTGTTACCGGCGGAACAAGCACACCTGTCCATCTTGCTGAGAAATTGTCAGCATCAAGATCCCCGTAGGGAGCCTTATCCCACCAATAAAAATCGACAATCGAATCAACTGATGAATGAAGTGATTCTCCTTCAAACTTACTGTTATCGAAATACTCTCCTTTCAATCCGTGCTCTTTAAGACTTTCATCGGTGAATAGCACTGATGTTGGAATAACTTCGAAAGTAGGCAGGTTCTCTGCATGTTCACAGCCCAAGGAATATAGAATTTCAGCATTGGGTAATTTGTTTATTATTCCCTGAAGCGGACTAACCGGATTCGATGGAATACCGTTGTAGTTGGCCATCATTACTTCAGGATCGTTAGAATTTGGGCCAATAACAGCAATCTTTTTAATTTCCTTATCAAGGGGGAGAATGTTCTGGTCATTTTTCAACAAGACCATTGATTTACGTGCTGCTTCAAGCGCAAGTGCCTGATTCTCTTTGCTGTCGACAACAGAATAGGGTATTTTAGAATAGGGAACCATTTCATCGGGATCGAACATGCCCATTTTAAATCTGGCGGTAAGTAAGCGTCTCACGGCAACGTCCAATTCAGCTTCTGTAATTAATCCCTGTTCTACAGATTCCACCAACGACGGCGAAACAGATCCGCAATTTACATCTGTGCCTCTTTTAAAGGCGAGCGCAGCAGCTTCCGCAGCAGTTTCTACAACCTCATGATGTCCTTTTTCATAGAAATCGACTAAAGCCCAGCAATCGGAAACAACATAGCCTTTAAATCCCCACTCATCCCGTAAAATATTCTGAAGTAAAAGAGAACTCCCGCAACATGGTTCGCCCTCAAATCGGTTATAGGCACACATAACCGAAGCAACACTTGCTTTTTTAACGGCTTTCTCGAAAGCAGGGAGGTATGTATTTCTCAGATCATTTTCCGTAACTCTGGCATCAAAATAATGTCGGGATGATTCAGGGCCATTATGTACGGCAAAATGTTTTGCGGTAGCAATCGCTTTATAATAATCAGGATTATCTCCCTGTATTCCTTCAATAAACTGAACTGCCATCTCTCCGGTCAGGTAAGGACATTCCCCGTAGGTCTCCATTCCCCTTCCCCATCTTGGATCTCTGAAAATATTTATATTTGGTGTCCAGAAAGTAATTCCCTGATAAATCCCTCTTTTATCTTTCGAAATAAAGTCGTGATACTTGGCTCTGCCTTCATCAGAGATCGCAGTTGCTACCCGGTGAAGTATATCTTTATCCCAACTGGCGGCTAAACCAATTGCCTGAGGGTAAACGGTGGCGATCCCGCTTCGGGCCACACCATGCAAACATTCATTCCACCAGTTATATTGAGGTATTCCAAGATTTTCGACTTCTGCCGATTCATAGTTCAACTGACTAATTTTTTCCTGAAGAGTCATTCTTCCGAGCATATCTTCAACTCTCTCTTCTAATGGTAATTCAGGGTTTTGAAAGGGAAATTCATAAACAAGCTTCTGATTACAAGACATTAAAGCGATAGCTACTGATAGTAATAACAGGACTTTTTTCATTGCAAGTGGATTTTATATTTTTAAATGATTTCTTCTCTATTTTCAGCTTATAAATTTATTCAATATCCTGAGAAAATTAAGATTATAATACATAAATTCAACTTTTTTATTCACTTTTGAATGTATGTTTTCAATAAGGAGGAATTATTTTACATAAAATCATGGTATCATGACAAAACAAAGCAACGAAAGATTATATTCCCTGGATGCCCTCCGTGGATTTGATATGTTTTGGATTGCCGGTGGCGCAGCAATATTTAATGCACTTGCAAAAACAACAGATTCATCTTTTATAGATTGGATAAGTTTACAGACCGAACATGCTGTATGGAATGGATTCCAGATGTTTGATTTAATTTTCCCTCTGTTTCTCTTTATTGCAGGAGTAAGCTTTCCCTTTTCTCTTGCCGGCAGAAGAAAAAAAGGACATACTGAAAAAAGGATTTACCGTCATATTATTCAACGGGGTGTTGTACTTGTTCTGCTGGGGATTGTTTATAATGGTTTTTTTACAAAGGACTTTTCCGACTTAAGGTTTGCCAGTGTACTGGGACGGATTGGCCTGGCCTGGATGTTTGCTGCTATAATAGTTATGAATGCAAAAATACTCTGGCAAGGCATTTGGTTTATTGGTCTCCTGATTGTTTACTGGGGGTTGATGATGCTAGTACCTGTTCCTGGATTTGGAGCCGGAGTGCTGACGGTTGACGGTAGTCTCGCTGCCTATATCGATCAGATTCTTGTCCCCGGCAGACTCTATCTGGGAACCCATGATCCCGAAGGATTGTTCTCCACCATCCCGGCGGTGTCGACGGCACTTATGGGGATGCTTACAGGTCATTTCTTAAAATCAAAAGAAAAACACCTAAGCCAGTACAAAAAATTCTATTATATGTTGGGAGCCGGGGTTGCTTTCATTGGGCTTGCTTATTTATGGAATCTGAATTTCCCTATAAATAAAAATCTTTGGACAAGCTCTTTTGTTTTCCTCACCGGAGGAATAAGTTTGGTTTTTCTTTCCTTCTTCTATCTCATCCTTGATATCTGGAGGATACGTTGGTGGGCATATCCATTTATGGTTATCGGCTTAAATCCAATTACTATTTATTTAGCTCAGGCAGGGATGATAGATTTCAATTCAACATCACATTACTTCTTTTCACACTTCTTTCAATCGATAGCCAATGTAAATTATGGATTCTGGATGGCAACTATGTATCTGACTGTAAGTTGGCTCTTCCTTTATTTTTTACATAAGAAAAATATTTACCTAAAAGTTTAATATGGTTAAATAAATCAGTTTAAAGGCTCAATAAGAAAATAAATACAGCTGTTAATTGATAATAACTTTTTTTAATTTGTTACGTATACCTGTTTTTTAAAAAACAATGGTTAAACAATTCGTATTTAAGTCTCTACTCAAGCTCAAATTCAAAGGGATTCCTGAGGGTTTCAGAATAAACCTCCTTACCTTAAAGTTTGAAGAGAATCTTGAAAAGGTTTTTCGTAAGGAATATAATGACAGCATATTAACTCACTTTCGCTATTCAATACTCTTAGCCATTTTACTTTACGCCATTTTTGGAATTTTGGACAAATATCTTATTCCGGAAATGATCAAACCCTTTTTGATTATCAGGTTTTTAATCGTAATACCCTTTGCAATTTTCTGTTTTATTATTTCCTATTTTAACATAGCTAGAAAAATCTTTGTGCCCTTGGTAAGCCTGCTAATTTTAATCGCAGGTCTGGGTATAGTTGCAATGATATATTTAAGCAAAGATTATCAATCTTCAATGGTTCTAACCTCCTATTATACAGGTTTACTGCTGGTTTTCATTTATGCTTACAGCTTCTTAAAGCTAAGATTTTGGTGGGCGACAATTTCATGCTGGTTAATTGTTATTAGTTATGAAGTTTTGGTATTCTTTCTTATCGAAATGAGCCCGATTTCAATAATAGTTACCAATTTCTTTCTTATTTCAGCAAATATAATGGGTATGTTTTCCTCTTACTTTTACGATTTAACTTTAAGAATGAATTTTTATCATAAAAATTTACTTTCAATAGAAAAGAAGAACATTGAGGCAATAAATGAGCAGCTGGAGTACCGGGTGTTGGAGCGGACAAAGAAACTTGAAGAAGCCAAGGAGGAAGCCGTTAAGTCTGAAAAACTTAAATCGATGTTCCTGGCAAATATTTCACATGAGATAAGGACCCCGATGAATGGTATTCTTGGATTTGCTTCTCTTTTAAATAAAACTGAACTAAGCCTTGAAAAAAGGAAATCGTATCTTGAAATAATTAATGAAAGGGGTGAATATTTGATGGGTATTTTAAACAATCTCATTGAATTTGCAATGATTGAGTCAAATTCAATGAAAGTTTATCAAAATGAAGTTAAGCTTAATTATACCTTAAACAATTTATATAAATTCCTTATTGGGTTTTTCCAGGGAACAGAGCTCATCTTTAAAACAAGCGTCCCTGAAAACAGTGAAGAATTGATTATCAGAACAGACAAAGTGAAGCTTGAGCAAATTATTACCAATCTTGTTACAAACGCTTCAAAATATTCCTCAGCAGGTGAAGTTTGTCTTGGATATAAAATTGAGAAAGAAAAACTAAGAATATTCGTTTCTGATAATGGGCCGGGAATCCCCGAGGAATTTCGCCAGTATATATTTAAATCTTTTACAAAAAATGAAAAGGATAAAGCAAAATTTGCTCAAGGAACAGGACTTGGTCTGGCAATTTCAAAAGGACTTGCAGAGCTAATGGGAGCAGATTTATCTTATTCCAGCACCCTGGGTGAAGGAACGACTTTTTATTTGGATTTTGATATTGGGGTGATGGTGTGATGGTGTGGAAATGTGGAAATGTGATGAAGTGATGAAGTGTGTCAAATTACCACATCATCCTTCGGCAAGCTCAGGAACCGCCACATTATCACATTATCACATTATCACATCATTCCAGCAAACTCTTAATCCTTTCAATCTGCAGTTGCTTATTTACCTCTCTCAGACTACGGGCTGTTTTTGTAAAATATTGGTGACCCGAGATAAACTTAATTTGAAGCTTGTTCCAGTCATCCAGTGTACCAATTTTATTTTGTTCCTTAAGTTCCTTATAAAGTGTATTTGACACTGGGATCATATCGCTTCTGCCCAAATAATCCAGATCGGCATCGCAAATAATTTTTTGCAGAAGATCTTTTGGCTGAGGAGGCATTTTTGTAGCCATTATAATATCACAAATCCTGTTAATCTGACTTTCAGAATAGCCATACTCTGGAAGCATTGCTCTAACCATAAGGGTTCCCTGATGTTCATGGTCATCGTAAGACACAGTATGTCCGGCATCATGAAACAATCCGGCTGTCTTTAATAACAGAATCTCTTCATCACTTACCCCTTCTGCCCAGCCAATCAATTCTACCTCCGTTACTACATCAACAGTATGTTTTACATTGTGATAATAAAGAAAAGAAGGCAGCTCTTTTTCAAGTTTATCGAGTATAATTTCCTGAATATCCATGATTTGAATAAGCTTGAATTTTATGTCAAACTCATTATTTGGTATAAGTCCCTCCTTGTTTACGGAAAACTCAGGTACTATGGTTTTAACTTTAAAAAGCTCAAGATCAGTCTTGTACTTTACCGGCATTTTCCCGAAATATTCACTGTCAAAAAATTCTTTAATAAGTTCATAGGTCATAACCGAAATAATGATATCTCCATTGCGGGTATATGACTGCATTCTGGTAGCCATATTTACCGTGTCGCCTTTAATATCGTAGCTTTTTTTCTTCTTTCCGCTAATGCTGGCAGTTACAGGACCTGTATGAATTCCAATCTTTAACTCCCAGATTTTCTTTCCCGATGTTTTTTGATTACTATGTTTCTGAAGGAAATTTTGCATCTCAATAGCAGCCATTACCACTTCAACAGGATTGGTCATATTTTTAACCGGCACACCTCCTGCAGCCATAATGGTATCGCCAATGGTTTTAATTTTTTGAATTTTATACTTATGCAGAATGCTGTCGAATTCAAATAAAATTTCATCCAGATCGTCCATTATCTGAACGCTATCCATTCCTTCCTCGATATTGGCAAAACCATGAATGTCGGCAAACATTACTGTAGCCATATTAAAGCGAAGGGAAGTTTCTTTTTCAAGCAATATTTTACCATCGACAATGGCTGATCCGGCTCCGGTAATGTTCTTTTTATAAATTTCAAGTTCCGCGTTCTTTTCGCCTATCTGATTTTTCAGACTTTCATTTTCAATTATAAGATCCTGATTTTGTTTAACCAAAACAGATATTCGTTTAACGAGATCCTGACTACTCTTCTCCATACCATATTTTTTAAAGACTTCTAAATTTACTTCCTTTTAAAATATTATTCAAAATATTCTTATTCACATTCAATTATACAAATTATCCTTAGATTTGTGAGTAATTATTGTGTGAATAATCTAAAAACGAGAAATGAAGAAAAATCTTTTATTTATAATCCTAAGTTTTATAAGCATTCCACTTTTTTCGCAAAAGGCTTTAAAATCAACTTTTACCATAATTTCTTATAATGTTGAAAACTTATTTGACACTATAGATAACCCCGATTTTATTGATGAAGAGTTTACACCCGGTAGCGATAAAAAATGGAATTCTGAAAAATATTATAAAAAACTGGACGATCTGGGTGCTGTCCTTTCATCACAAAACAAAAAAGAATTACCTGAGATAATTGGTCTGATGGAAGTTGAAAACAGAGCGGTACTGGAAGATCTGGTCGCAACCAAAAGTTTAAAAGATGGGAATTATGCGATAATTCACGAAGAGGGAAAGGATGCCAGAGGCATTGATGTAGCTCTTCTTTATCGTAAAGATGAACTTAGTTCTGTAAAATTTGAAAGTATTCCAATACTATTCCCCTTTGATTCCAGCACCACAACAAGGGATATATTACATGTTTGGGGTAAAACGGAAGATGGTCAAAACATGCATTTTTTCGTAAATCACTGGAGCTCAAGAATTGGTGGAAATAAAGAAACAGAGCCAAAAAGAATGTATGCTGCTGTAAGCCTTAGAAGACAATTGGATTTGTTATACAGTAAGGAAAACGATCCAAGAATTGTAATTATGGGTGATTTTAACGATGAACCTACCAACAGAAGTCTTATGAGTATTTTAATGGCAGGAAATAAGTATAAAAATATTGAGACCGGCGATTTGTATAATTTGTTTTACGACAAACATAATGTTTTAAATGAAGGTTCGTATAATTACAGGAATAACTGGAATATGCTCGATCAGATAATTGTATCCTACAATCTTATCAATCAAAAAGACAGATATAGCTGTAATTATGATTCGGGTAAAATAATTAAAGAAGATTTTATGATTTTCATAAACGAACAGGGCCAGGAAGTTCCAAACAGGACCTATGGTGGACCTAATTATTATGGAGGTATAAGTGATCATTTTCCTGTTACAGTTGTTTTTGAGAAATAAATAAACTTTTACTCCCCACTTAAACTTAATTCATGAAGTTCAATCTTATTGCAGATTTTAAACCTACAGGAGACCAACCTGATGCTATAAAACAATTGGCAGAAGGATTGAATGCAGGAGAACTTCATCAAACCTTATTGGGTGTTACTGGCTCCGGCAAGACCTTTACCATTGCCAATGTTCTTCAGCAAGTGAACCGGCCGGCCCTGGTACTAAGTCATAATAAGACCCTGGCAGCCCAGCTTTATGGCGAATTCAAACAATTTTTTCCAGAGAATAAAGTGGAATATTTTGTTTCCTACTATGATTATTATCAGCCTGAAGCTTACCTTCCTGTTTCGGATACATATATTGAAAAGGACTTGTCGATTAATGAAGAAATTGAAAAATTAAGATTAAGCACCACTTCTTCATTACTTTCTGGACGAAAGGATATTATAGTAGTTTCCTCTGTATCTTGCATTTACGGTATTGGGAATCCGGTTGACTTTCATTCAGGTACCATTGAACTTAAAAAGGGGCAACTTTTAAGCAGGAATGTTTTTCTCCGAAAGCTCGTAGATGCTATGTATAGCAGGAATGAAATTGATTTCAAGCAAGGGAATTTCAGAGTTAGGGGTGATACGGTCGATATTTTTCTGGCTTATACCGATCATGCATTCAGAATAATATTTTTTGGGGATGAAATTGAAGAAATGTTGAGTTTCGATCCCATTAATGGTACCACTCTTGATAAATATGACGAATTCAAGATATTTCCTGCAAATATATTTATTACTGCCAAGACAAGAATGAAAACTGCCATTGAGGAGATTCAGGATGATCTGGTAAAACAGATAGATTTTTTCAAGGACAATGGAAAAATGTATGAGGCAAAAAGAATTGAAGAAAGAGTAAATTACGATCTGGAAATGATACGCGAATTAGGCTATTGTCCGGGAATAGAAAATTATTCGAGGTATTTTGATGGCAGGGAACCGGGAACGCGGCCTTTCTGTCTGCTTGACTATTTCCCGGATGATTTTATTACAATAATTGATGAAAGTCATGTTACTCTCCCTCAAATTAAAGCTATGTATGGAGGAGATCACTCCCGAAAGCAAAACCTCGTGGAATATGGATTCCGCTTACCCGCCGCCATTGATAACCGGCCACTTCGATTTGAGGAATTTAATAGTATTACCGGACAAATGATTTATGTATCTGCCACACCATCGGAATATGAGCTGGAAAAATCAGGTGGCATTATCGTTGAACAATTAATACGACCTACAGGATTGCTTGATCCTATTATTGAGATACGTCCCAGTCTGAATCAGATAGACCACCTTATTGGTGAAATACAAACGAAAATTAAAACCGGCGACAGGATATTGGTTACGACACTCACAAAACGAATGGCAGAAGAACTTACCAATTATCTGAGCCGCATGAGTATTAAAACTGCTTATATACATTCAGATGTTGATACCATGGAACGTGTGGAAATACTGGAAGGGCTTCGGAGTGGAAAATTCGATGTACTGGTGGGAGTAAACTTACTCCGAGAAGGACTGGATTTACCGGAAGTGGGATTAGTTGCTATTCTGGATGCCGACAAAGAAGGCTTCTTACGATCTGAGAAGGCTTTGACACAAACAGCAGGACGTGCCGCAAGAAATCTCTATGGAAAAGTTATAATGTATGCCGACAAGCACACCAATAGTATGAACAGAACTATTGATGAGACTACCCGTCGCAGAGAAAAGCAATTGATCTACAATGAAAAGAATGATATCACTCCCAAACAAATTATCAAAGCGCAAAGGACTTTGTTTGGAGATTTGAAAAAAGATTCCATTGAGTCACCTTATTACTCAGGTCCAGGAAAAACAGATATCGCTGCCGATCCGGTTGTTAAATATATGGACGAAAAAGCCCTTAAAAAAGCCATTGACAAAACCCGCCTTCAAATGGAAAAGGCCGCCTCCAAACTTGATTTTATTGAAGCCGCAAGCTTCAGGGATGAGCTGCATTCTTTGGAGAGACTACTAAATGAGAAATTGAAGAAGTAATGGCTCATTTCGGTATTCTGACTTCGCTCAATGACCAAATTGCTCAATGGCAGAAATCTCTTCCTGAACATCGCTCAATTCTTGTTCGCTATTTGGCTCGTACGGATCGATGGCCTTGTGTCCCAACAGAACCGCTTTCCTCTTCAACCTAGTTATGGTAATTGAGCGGAGTCGAAATTACCCCCCATACAAATACCTCTTTATCTTCTTGGTAGGTGTTTTTTCAAAAGGAAGGGCATGAAAAACAACCTTATTTAACCGGGAGAATTTGTTTACGCGCTGATTTACAAACTGTTGGATTTCCACCAAAACTTCATCCATAGTTTCATGACTTATTTCAACTACCTTTTCGTTAAGCTGAAGCATTTTATTTTCCAGTTCTTCAAGGTTAATGTTAACCATAGCAACTATTTTTCCTTGCAGGTGAATAACCAGTGATTCTTCTATTCCCGGGATGCCATTTATTAAAGATTCAATTTCTTCAGGATAAATATTTTCCCCATTGGTACCAAGAATCATGTTTTTTATTCTGCCACGGATATACACCACACCATTTTTATCAATATATCCTAAATCGCCCGTTCGGAAATAACCATCTTCTGTAAAAACAGCTTTCGTGGCATCTTCATTCTTATAATAGCCCTGCATAACATTAGGACCTGTTGCCACAATTTCACCCTCTCCGGTTTCTTCGTTTACATTAATAAGCTTAATATGAATACCTTTCATAGCCGGTCCGGTTCCCTGATAAATGGAATCAGCTGGTGCTGTCCCCGACAACATAGGTGCGGTTTCTGTAAGTCCGTAGCCGATAGCATAAGGAAATTTTGCTTCGCGAAGGTAACGTTCGATCTGACCGTCGAGTTTCGACCCGCCGATGCCAAAAAACTTAAGTTCCCCACCAAAAACGACAGCAAGTTTTTTACCTGCCAAACGGTTAAGCAAAACACGTGTTGGCTTAAACTTAAACATATTTCTGGTTATAAAACTTTTATTAAACTTAGGCAAAACCTGCTTTCTGTATATCTTTTCGATAATCATTGGCACCGTAAGAAGTATAGTTGGTTTTACTTGTTTAAAAGCTTCAAGTAAAACACTGGGAGCAGGAGGTTGCTTTCTGATGTAATAAACACTGGCTCCGGTATGCAGTGGCAAAAGAAATCCAAGACTATTCTCAAAAGTATGAGACATGGGAAGAATAGACACAAATCTGTCTTTTTCACAAACGGGTTGAACCGTAAGTACAGTGTTTACCTGCCAGGAAAGATTTTTATGAGTCAACATTACACCTTTGGAAGAACCGGTTGTTCCTGAAGTATAAATTATTGCTGCCAGATCTGTTTCACTTACAAGCCCTTCTGAAAGCGGATACCAAACTTTTGATTTTGATTTGGTATGGGTATTGGGTGATTTAAACTCCAATTTATCCAGAAGAATTACTTTATAATTTTTAGCTTCAATGAGTTTCCCCATTCTGGCATATTGTTTATCGGAAACGAAAACTACATTTGATCCGGAATGCTCCAAAATAGTCATAATTTCATTTTCATGAAATTCGGGTAGAATGGGTACCACAATTGCTCCTTTAAATAAAATCGAAAGATAGGAAACACCCCAATTTGGTGAATTTTCACCAAGAATAGCCACCTTATCATTTTTTTCAACCTCAAGAATGTCAAGGACTTCTGCTGTAAACTGAATATTTGAACCTAAATCCTTATAGGTCATAGCCTTCTCTCCAATATAGCCTAAGGCCATTTTGTCTCCGAATTTTTCAATCGATGAGCTTACCAGATGACAAATAGTGTATTTCTCAAGTGTAATCATATTTTTTTGTTTTAATATTGGCGACAAAGATATACAATTAAAATGATTATTATACAGGAAGTTGCAAGGTCAGAAGCTAACAATTTTATAAGACGAGTGCCGGCGTGTATTCTATGCGATTAGAGAATAAAAACATTTTGATTAGTCCTTAGAGCTATAGATTTTTTTCTTATAGGAAATATCACTGTGCTATGACTTGCAAATTCAAATACCCATGGAAGGGGATAGAGGTTTAAGCTCATTTCAAAAACTATCCTTTATAATAATTCTTAGCAGGCAAGTAAGTTAAACACTCTGCATTATAAAAATAAGACAATGAGCAAAAAAAACGGGCTGCAAAGCAGCCCGAATCAATATAATCTCAAATTTTTTAACCCAGGTAAGTTTTCAGCAGCTTACTTCTGGACGTATGCCGAAGTCTTCTGATCGCTTTTTCCTTGATTTGTCTTACACGCTCTCTTGTGAGCGCAAATCTTTCACCAATTTCCTCCAATGTCATCTCCTGTGCGCCAATTCCAAAGAATAGTTTAATGATATCCCTTTCTCTTTCAGTAAGAGTAGTAAGGGCTCTTTCAATTTCTCTGGCCAAAGACTCTTTAATAAGAGCTGTATCGGCATTAGGGGAATCGTTGTTGATTAGTACATCGAGCAGACTGTTATCTTCTCCTTCAACAAACGGCGCATCAACTGATACGTGGCGTCCAGATACTTTAAGAGTATCTGCCACTTTTTCCTTTGGTAAATCCAAAGCCTCCGCCAGTTCTTCGGGAGTAGGTGTCCTTTCAAATTCCTGTTCGAATTTGGAAAATGCCTTATTAATTTTGTTCAGCGATCCAACCTGATTCAGCGGTAGACGAACAATTCTTGATTGTTCTGCTAATGCTTGTAAGATTGATTGTCTGATCCACCAAACTGCATAGGAGATAAATTTAAATCCTCTGGTTTCATCAAATTTCTCCGCTGCTTTAATAAGTCCTAAATTGCCTTCATTGATAAGGTCTGGTAAGCTTAGCCCCTGATTTTGGTATTGCTTAGCTACGGAAACAACAAATCGTAAATTTGCTCTGGTAAGTTTCTCAAGCGCAAGTCTGTCACCTTTTTTAATCCTCTGAGCCAGTTCCACTTCTTCTTCAACTGTAATCAACTCCTCTTTTCCAATTTCCTGCAGATATTTGTCTAATGATGCACTTTCTCTGTTGGTAATTGATTTAGTAATCTTTAATTGTCTCATTAATCCTCCAAAAATTTCTGCAAATTTAGACTATTTTGCTATATCATTCAAGTTTATTTAAACAAAATCTAATTAAAAAGAATTTTCGTCTCAAATAAACCTAATTTCTAAACGTATAACATGGTAATTTGTTTCATTTAGAATGAGAAATATAGTTTTTTTATCGTTGTTATCCGGTAAAAAAACAAAGCCGTCTCTTTTCTGAAACGGCTTCGTGGTTTATTTTCAATCCTGATTAATTCATCTTGAATTCTATATCTAGCAGGGAAATATCTTTCGGATTGTATGGGCTCATCAGCGGCAATCGAACCTCAAGTTCATCATATTCAGATCCGGGGGATGTACCTCCCTGTATAAATCCATTTGAGTTGAAGAATCCTGGGGCTTCAGTATTATAAAGGTAAGCTTCTACAGAGTTTTGATCGATGTATGGCCATAATGTGTAAATCTGATTGGAAAATACATTCTTAATCGAATATTCTTCAAGTAATACGGTTCTTGAAGGCTCGTCAAGATTCGATGGTGGCAATCCCACTTCTGAAACAGCGATGTCGAGTTGATCGTTTCCGGAAGCTACGAATGACCAGCTAAAACCTGTTTGGGCAGTGAAGAATACTGCATTTGGATGATCTGAGTTGCCATATACATCAACTATATCTCCTTTTTTACCAACAAACATCTTCATTCCGCTCATGCTAAAAGGATTAGATAATGGATTTTCCAGAGGCAAACCAGATATTGCTACCATCATATGGGCATCGTATCCTTTTTCACCTTCTTCGCTGTAATCAATCTGAAATACTGCTTCTGCAAAATATCTCACAGTATTTCTATCAATATTGAATGGCTTAAGGATAGCAATTCCTTTTCTCGGACTTTTATTCCAAAAAACCTGAAGTGCCATTCCTCCATCTGGGTTAGATTCTGATTCTGCATCTGTAATGCTTAGCTGATATTCCCAGTTTGTTCCCTGAAAATAGGAATCTTCCACCACAACAAGATTCTTATCTCTACCATCATCGTCACCTTTGAAAGTTAGACTTATTGGTTGATTAATTCTGTAAATACCAATTCCCCTGATAATATCCTCAACTATTTCCGCTCCACTTTCTCCAACATTGATGAAAAATCTCAGGTGACTGTAAATGGCATTTCCTTTAATGGTATCGATGGCTGAAAAACCCTTCTTGCTGGTAAAATCCATGGAAATGGCATCGGGTATATCCACACTGAATTTATCAGGAAGAATACCTTGGTCGGTAGGTTGGAGATCGTTTTTCTCACATGAGGAGAAAAAAAACATAATTGCCAGGGCAATACTTGCTAAAATTGAAATTTGCTTTTTCATGATTTTAAATTTTTATTGTTTATAAATTGATTTCATTTCTTTCGCTTTCAATACCAACACACACAGATTTGAAAATACCCCTATTGAAAAGGTAATTTTTTTTGATTTTTTTTATATTTAACTGTTTATATGCACTTTACGCGCATTACTTTCAGCCTGAAAGGCGGATTCTGATTTTTTAACATTCAAGTTTGTTCCGGGCTTGAGGTGTGTCAGGCCTGTTGCGTTACGAAATAGATAATAGAGTTCATTATTTATATGAAAGCCCTTTCCGGACAATTGACCATTAAAACGTGTAAAAATTGAAGAAGCCGGGAATTCAAGAGCTTCAGGTGGAATGAATGTCAGAAAGTAGAATTGGCTTCGCCACTGTTATTAATCGCCTAGTTAAAATAGACCGTATCAATTACCAGACTGCAGGCACCGAAATACCCTACCCCACCCTGACTCAAATTCGTTGGAAGATTTCCGGGTAAAACATCAAACCAACCTCCCTTCCATTCCGTTTCGCTCAATAAACTCCGAATATACTTCTCATGATCGGGAGCAAGTGAATACTTCATTCTGATGACACGGGTATTTGATGGAAATGACAGTGATTCTTTGGCAGGCTTGAAAAACTCATTAACATCAATGGTAGACAAATTATAATGATAAAAAACCGAGCGGATTACATTGGTACTGACTGAATCGTAATAATCAGCAATATACCTGATCATTGATGGATCATCTGATTGTGGAAACAAAATACGATAATTCCCCGGATTTTCAGAATCTTTATAATAAAGGAATTTTTTCAACGGAACAACAGGAATCATAGAAGCCCTGGCGTAAAACTCGTAATCTCCTACACTGATATATAACAGATAAAACTGATTAACCACGGTGCGAAAATTATCACCAGGGATATAAAGTCCTGGATTTAAAGAATCTTCCTGAAAATATTCAAAACTTGTTCCATCGTTTGTAAGGGCAACAACAGCCCCGGACACTGCTCTGGGCGTAGAACCCGATTGGCTCACAGGAAATGACAACTTTACATAATTTTGTCCAGTTATATTGGTAACTATTCCCTCAACCACAAGGCGGGGATTCAATTCGGATTTCTGCTCCCAATCCAATGGCTCTTCGCATGAATACAAGCTGATTACGATTAATATATATAATAATTTATTTCTCATTAAAATTTAAAATGATAACTAAGAGATGGAATAGTTCCATATACATACATCATAGTGCTTATTTGTTCGGGATTTTCAAAATAATTTGCCGGCACATAGATATTTCCGGCTTCGTCTATAACTTTGTTAAAATTAATGCTGAAGGGATTTTTCCTTCCATACAGATTGAATACCGATATTCTTAGTGAATGTTCATTTCTTGCACTAAGCTTATTCAACCTGAAGTCGGCTGCGATATCCAGTCTATGGTAGTTTGGTAACCGGTCATTGTTCCTTTCACCATAAAAAGGAACCTGATAATCGTTATAATAATAATAACCAGTTGGGGTAGTTATTGGGGAACCTGTGCTAAATAGAAAGTTAGACGATAGTTTTACCCTTGGTTTAGCCTGATAAAAAACAGATAAAGCTAATGAATGGGGTTTGTCATAATTCGACGGGTAAGCATTATTATTATTTATATCCTGAATATTTAATATTATTCTTGAAAAGGTATAACTGAACCATCCGTCCCACCTGCCACGTGTTTTCTTCAGAATTAATTCAGCTCCATAGGATTTCCCCGTACCGTACCTTAATTGATTTTCAACATAAGGATTAAAAAGCATATAGGCATGGTCAAGGTATGAAATATAATTATTCATCCATTTATAGTAGACTTCAAAATCGATGTAAGCCTCTGCTCCTTTTGATTTCCAGGTTAATCCACCTGAGATTTGATCAGCCAGCATTGGACGTATATTCGGACCAGATGGCATCCAAACTTCAAGACTTGTGAATGGACTTATTGAATTGGTAATCAGAAATTCATTCTGTGAGTTTCGTGTATAAGCGATTTTGCTAAAAAACCGGGGACTGAATTCGTAGCTAAAGCTTAAACGAGGTTCAAAAGAAAAGTAGCTGTTGTATTTTTCACCCTCAGCGTAATAGCTGGTATCAGAAACCTGGAAATTTTCATCATAGGAATATTCAACGGCCTCCCCCCGGTTTGTCCATGTAGATAATCGCAATCCATAGCGGATAGAAGCTTTTGATGTCAGTTTATGTTCATTACTGAAGTAAAGTACAGATTCACTGGTGAATTTTTCGGGAACACCTGGAATTAAAGGGTCTATTTTATTGCCCGACAGGAAATTACCGGGGTAATATCTGTGACTGCTGAAGTCCGCCCCAAATCGAAAAGTATTATCGGGATTCAGAAAATAGCTAAAATCTGTCTTTAGGGCAGTCATCCCAATTTGTGAGTTCCACCTGTTTTTCTGCTGATATGAAGTATACAAATTATAATCGTACTGACTAAAAATAAAACTTGTATTACTAAACAAGCGATTCCCAAAAACATGATTCCATCTGATATTTCCGGCACCACTGATCCAGGTAATACCTCCCGACTGAAACTCCCTTTCCTGATTTTCCAATTTATCAACCCCGCTATACAGTGACAGATACAGTCTGTTATTTTCATTCAGACTATAATTAGCTTTCAGGTTTAAATCGGTAAAATAAAGCTCCTTCAGAGCAGGATTGCTGCCGGCCAGCAGCCATTTTAAATGTGACCTTCTCCCTGAAATTAAGAAGCTGCCATTTTTATTAAAGAGTGGTGCTTCCAGATTTAATGTTGTAGCAACCAAACCTGTATTGCCGCTAAACGATAAACGATTTCTGTTTCCTTCTTTCATTTTCACATCCACCACTGAGGAAAGTCTGCCGCCATAATTGGCAGGCATATCCCCTTTATAAATCTCCACAGAATTCAGGGCATCCGGAGTAAAAACTGAAAATATTCCAAGTAAATGTGCAGGATTATATACCGGTGCTTCGTCGATGAGCAATAAATTCTGATCGCGAGCTCCTCCCCTTACGTGGAAAATGGTTGAACCATCGCTATAAAACACTATACCGGGAATGGATTGCAGGCTTTTTATAACGTCTGATTCCCCCAGAAAACCGGGCATCTTCCGGATACTGTTAACCGCTAACTCCATCTTACCTGATTGAAGACGATTCCCGATTCGTGCCACCTCATCATATATAATTACTGCCTCCTGCAGATTTATGCTGGATTCGCTGAGTTGAATATCCAACTTCTTATTTGCATGAAGTGAAATACTCAGAGATAATGAATTGTATCCAATATAACTGAAAACGATTTCATAGTCTCCCTCCTCCAGACTAAGAGAATAAAATCCATAGGAATTACTGATGCTACCTTTTCCTGTTTCTCTCACAATTACGGTGGCTCCAATTAGATTTTCACCAGCAGTAGTATCGCTTAAGAATCCACTAAGAGTATAAATCTTTGGCAAACTTTCTTCAAGCCTTGGAATTTGTATTTTTTTTAAAATAATATGCTCGCCAAGAATATTTAATTCAATACCATACTCCTCCAAAATCTGGATCAGATCATTTAAACTACCAGATAAATCCTTTAATTCAACTTCCATTTCCATATCGATCTGATTCGGATTGAAAGATAATTCACGTCCGAAATGGTCTGTAATTTCATCCATTAAAGTTTGCAGAGTTTGTGTTTTCGAAGGGAATTCAACCAATTCCTGAAAGTCGACCTGAGAAAAAAGCCTGTTCGCAGAAGTGAACAAAACAAGGGATATCAGGAATATTTTGGCTGCTTTGTTCATAGTAATGAAATCAACATCCATCTCCCTTCACCAGAATATACGACTGGTGATTTTCGAATTTAATATCGAGAGTAAGCGAGATGGTTTTAAGGATATATTCCAGTTCATCGTGATCAAATGTAACCGAAAGCCTGCAATTATATAAGTTTTTATTGTTCACCTGAAAATCAATACCATAAATATTCGTTAGTGTATTTAGGACTTCCTCCAGACTCGAGTTTTCAAACTTTAAAATACGGGTAAACCAGGCATTATAATTATCGTCAATATTTTTGCTTAAGGTATGCTCCCCGGATGCTTTATGATAGGATATTTTATCGCCTTCGTGCAAAACCTCTTTCTCTTCAAAATTTGACTTTTTATATACAGCCACTATGCCGGTTTCAACAATTACGTTTAAAATTTCGTCCTCTTTATAAGCCTGAACATTAAATGAAGTGCCTAAAACTTCTACTCTGAGCTTTCCGGTGTTTACAATAAACGGTTTGGATTTATCAGGATTAACTTCAAAAAAAGCTTCCCCTTCGAGAGTTACAAAACGTGACTTTTTAAAAGACTTTGGATATTTTATTGTTGATTCTTTATTTAAAAAAACCCGGCTGCCATCAGGAAGAGGAACAAGCTGCATCACATTTCCTGCAATAATTTTTTCATACTTAATTGTATTGTTTATTAATACAGATGCCAACCCAAGGATTAATCCCAAAATTATTAGAGCCGCGATTCGATAAAACATGGGGATGAGACTCCTTGTCTTGTTCTGAATTACCTGCTGAGATGGTTTAACTGAATTAAGGAAAGCATTCCATTCATTATCAAGATTAATGTCCACGAACAGATTACTTTGTCCGGTTTTCTCCCAAAGCTTTCTGAATTGCTCCAGAACAGCTTTATTTTCTGAAGAAGCCGCTACCCAACCCTCCACATCAATTATTTCATCAACCGATGCCTCACCCGAGAAGTATCTGGCAATCAATTCATATGGCACATTATCGTTTTGTGGCGTTTTCATTTTATCAGTTCTTCAATACTATCACACATAAAATTACATTTACCCTTATAAGAAATTAGAAATAATCCAAAATAATAAAAAATGCAGGTAATCTTTAAGTTCATCCCGCAATACTTTTAATGCTTTGGACATTTGAATCTCAACTGTTTTAATGGATATTCCAAGATCATTAGCAATCTCCTTGTATTTTTTGCCTTCCAGTCTGCTCAATTTAAATATTTCTGAACACCTTGGGGGCAAAGAGTTTATGGCGTCGGTAATTCGGGAATCAGTTTCTGCTTCAATAATTTTATCCTCATTTTCCCCGGAGGTCAGTTCTATATCAGAAAAATCGCCTTTATAGAACTTTTTATTATTCCTTATAAAATTAAGGCTTCTGTTATGGACAGCGGTATATAGATATGATCGTATTGGAATATCAAGGCTTATTTTTTCCCTGTTTTCCCAAAGACTAATAAAAACTGTATGTACAATTTCTTTAGCGCTATCGAGATCATTCACCATTTTCAAGGAATAATGAGTTAGCGGCTTGAAAAACTCCCTGAATAAGGCTTCAAAGGTTTTCGGGTCGCTTAAAGAGCTGTTATTTATCTTTATCGTCATTTAAAAATCTGCGAAAACAAATAAAGCCAATAATTTCTTTTTTTTTGAAATATTTTTTGAACAAAACCATTATTTCAGGAAGTGATCAAGGAGGTTCCAAAGAATTTCTTTATTCAAGGAAGAATGCTCGTAGCATTGGCTTATAATATCTTTTTCAGACATAACAAACAAAGAATTATCGATATCTGCCCTGCAATAATGTAGAAGATCCCTGATAATTTTTTCATCCATCTCTAAATGAAATTGCATTGCCAGAACATCGCACCCAAATAAGAAAGCCTGATTCTTTGTTGCTTTTGAATTGAATAAAACCTCCGCACCATCAGGCAGATCGAATGTATCTCCATGCCAGTGAAAAGCAGTAAAAATGTCCGGTAAAAAATTAAATTTATTACTTGTTGATTTTTGAATAGGAAACCATCCGATTTCTTTATGAGCATTTTTATAGGTCTCCGATCCTAAAACATCTGCAATCAACTGGGAACCAAGGCATACTCCAATTATTTTTTTCCCTTCCCTAATTGCATTTTTCAGATACTTCTTTTCACTTTCCAAAAAGGGATATTCACTTTCTTCATATATATTCATGGGCCCTCCCAGAACCAATATCAGATCGGCATTCAGATCAGGCATATCCCCTTCATAAAGATTATGAATCAGGACTTTAAAACCTTTTCTATCAAAGTAGTCCAAATAATATCCGGGATTTTCAAAGTGCACATGTTTTAGAATGGAAACCCGCATAATAAATATTTATTTTATTACATGAACATCCATTTGAGGAAATGGTATATTGAGGCCTTCTTTTTCAAAAGTTTTATATACTTTTTCATTCATATCAAAAAATACGCTCCAGTAATCTGCTGAATTCACCCAGGCTCTTACAACAATATTTACAGAGCTGTCACCAAGTCCTGATAATGCTATAAATGGAGCAGGATCTTTTAGAATTCTTTCGTCAGGGACCAATAAATTAGTCAAAACCTCTTTGGCCTTATCATAATTATCACCATATCCTATTCCGAAGGTCCAATCGACTCTCCGGGTTTCCTCTGCTGAAAAATTTGTTAAAGAGGCATTCATTAAACTTCCATTTGGAATAATAATTATTTTATTATCCCCGGTTTTAAGCACCGTATTAAAAATCTGAATTCCCTTCACGGTACCATTATAGCCTGCAGCTTCAATAAAGTCGCCCACTTTAAAAGGTTTTAGAAGTAGAATAACTACCCCACCGGCAAAATTCTGCAAGGTTCCTGACAAGGCCAAACCCACAGCCAATCCTGCAGCTCCTAATATGGCAATGAAGGAGGTCATTTCTATTCCCACCATACCCAATACAGAAATATACAAAAGAACCTTCATTAAAGACCCAAAAAGTGACTTTATAAAAGGTTTAAGAGAAGGATCGATATTTCGTTTATCCAGGAATTTTCCGATTGCCCGGGTTAGAATTCTGATGACCCATAAACCAACCAGAAGGACTAAAATTGCGCCAATCAGGATTGGTCCATATTCTAAAATAAAAGATTTAAGACTGTCGATATCGATTTCATTCATAAAAGTTAGATTTTAATTATTTTATTGATTAATAGTTACTAACAAATTTAGGCAAAAATGGTTTAGAATAAAAAAGCATTGAGTGAAAACCTTATCCGGGATTTTTGCACATTGATCAATTTGAAAAACAACAAACTAATATACAAAAAGAATCATCCTTTGCGAATTAATTTTCTCGAGTATAACTTTTATATAAAAATCTGAAATTAGGCTTACATTAATAATTTATTTAATTTTATGGACAAGCATATTCTTTTTTAGCTTTATTCAGTTAATTGGCTTTTACAAATTTTTTGATATAATTATTGAAGTTTACAGTCTAAAATAAAAGCGGAAATGAGCCTTCAGGAAAACAGGACTCTACAAATAAATAAGATAACCTTAATAGGTTCGATTATTAACCTTTTGCTAGCTGCCGGGAAAACATTTGCAGGTTTCGCCGGGAAAAGTTCTGCTATGATCGCTGATGGAATTCATTCATTATCAGATCTGGTAACAGATATCATTGTAATTGTTTTTGTTAGCTTATCGGGTAAGGAGCGAGACAGAGATCATCAATACGGACATGGCAAATTTGAAACATTCGCAACCATGTTGATAAGTTTTGTACTTATTTTCGTAGGGATTGGAATTTTTTGGACCGGATTACAAAAGGTAATTCATTCCATAAAGGGTGAAGTCCTTGAACAGCCGGGAATGATTGCATTTTATGCAGCCATAGTATCTATTGTAATGAAAGAAGGCTTGTTTTGGTATACAAAGATTGCAGGTAAAAGCCTCAATAGTCAGGCTCTGATAGCCAATGCCTGGCATCACCGTTCTGATGCCTTTTCCTCCATAGGTACAGCCCTTGGAATTTCAGGTGCTATTTTTTTGGGTGAAAAGTGGCGGATTTTAGATCCTATTGCAGGGATCATTGTAAGTTTTTTCATACTGAAAGTATCATGGAATATAGCAAAACCAAGCATTTCAGAACTGCTTGAAGGGTCTCTCCCTTTGCAAATTGAGGAGGAAATTTCCAAAATTATAACTGATACCAAAGGGGTGAAAGATTTTCATAATCTGAGAACCAGAAAAATTGGAGAAACTTACGGAATTGATGTTCATGTTAAGGTTGATAAAGATCTATCGGTTGAATTATCGCATCAAATTGCTACTGAAATAGAAAAATCATTAAGAGAAAAATACGGATACCAGTCTCATATTGGAATTCATATTGAACCCTACTACATTAGAAAAACCTAATCTTCATTTTCACTTATTTTACGCTGAAGTTACTTGTAGTGTCAATTAGACTGAAGCCTGATTTTGCATCAGAAACTTAATGCACAAAATGGGAAGGCCCGCTATAGTAAGTGGCATTATCCAAATCAATTATATTTCCGTCGAATGAAAAATTCCCGGGAAAATCGCTTTTAACAGTTGCATACCCATTACCATAAGTACCTATAAAAAGGAATACATCGGCGGTATACATTTCCGCTCTCATTTTAATGGAAACAGATACCGTTCTCTTTTTATCATTTTTCCTTATTTCGTATTGGGTAATTCTTCCCTGCAAATTATTTCTGTTCCCGTTCTGCACTTCTCCATACAAAGAATCTACCACAACAAAAGTCATATCAGAACCCTGTCCAAATTCTGATTCAAAAACAAAGTACCTGTTTTCAAGCTGTTGTATCAGTTTTGAATACATAAGGTTTTTCTCAATCTCTTTTTCAAGCTTTGGACTTTTAACTGAGTCTTTATTATTACTTTGAGCAGAAATGAAAAAAGTTGGTATTACAAGTTGTATAATGAGTGAAAGGGAGAGGATTTGAAATCTGTTAATTCTCATTTTAGTAAAATATGTGTTTATAATAGAACAACTTTATAAAGTTATATAAAAAATAGTAATGGCAAAGGATCAAGCCAAGTTCAAGGCATGTTAATAACTTAGAATTGTGGTGATTCTTATGCTTACCAAATTGCTTTATTAGAATCATATTGATTTTATATGACTTGACCCTGTGGATCGACTATAAATATAGTTTGAATCAATTCATAACAGATTAATTTTTCGGAGCTTACAGCAAACAATTCTGATTAAATTTTTAGGTAAGTGGCAACTTTTATGAATATTAAAAGATAATGTTAATAAAATTTAAACCGAAAAGCGCATTTAAAAATTTTAACTCTTTAATTAACAGTCAAATACAAAATTGCGATCAGATATTTTAATAAAATAAATAACTAATAAAAAATTAATAATAATTATGTTTTTATATATTGAACCATTAGCGGGCACTTAAAACCCGCTGATTATTAGTTGTTTATTTTTTTGTTCTTTGACATCTTTGTAATCGTAATTTGTAAGTATCTCTCTTACAGGAGTTTTATCGAGTAGAGATATACTCAGGATTTGTAGAATTTC
>JAIOZM010000048.1 GCA_021740585.1 Bacteroidales bacterium | reverse complement strand
CCCGTTACTCTTAATATAAAAAACCCGAGAAAAACGAACCGATTAATAAAAAAAAACGAAAGGAAATTGAATAGGTTGCACGTTGCTGGTTACTCCTCCCCATACAAATACTTATACAAATACGGATATATCTGACAAGCTACACAGAATCCCAAAGCTCCTTCCAGAAAAGAAAACACACCAAGAATAGCGACCAAAATAAGCGACACACCATTCAATGAAAGTAAAAACGACAGAATTACTAGGGCCGTCAAAACAAATCCAATCCTTGCCGCAAATATTTTGGGCCCGGCATTGATAGATTTTGGCTTTACATCCAAATAGCTCATTATATTCTTGGAAGAAACTCCAATAAGACTATATTTCGAGTATTCTGTAGAACGCAGTAAAAAATCGAAGCTCAAGAAAATTACAAAGAAAATGTTTTGTGTGAAAACAAATCCAAAAAGCAGGATTACTCCAAAAATGGCATTTAATCTGGCAACTCTTTCGTTAATTGTATTATCTGATATGGGGCAAACTGCATATGTTTTCATGACTAAAATATTGGTTCAACTTCGCAAATAAAATAGAAACAATAATTAGTCGGGAAGGTTTAATAAACATGAAAATTGGAATTACTTTTTAGTGTATTCCCCAATATCCCCCTTCTTCAGAAACCTTACATTCAGATCTGCATCTTTATCATACCATTCGTGATAAATTTCAAACCCAACATATTTGTAAAGCCTGATTACTTTTTCAACCACCGTTTCAATAATGATGGGTAATCCGAGTTCTTTAGACATTCCAAACAGGTGATCTCTTATATCAGCCAGACCGTTGAGCGATTTATTATTTGGTACCGAAGCGAGAATCCAAACATAAATATAATCAGGAATATCGGGTCGCAGACTAACAATTTTACTTTCCCGCTTCATGGTTGGAATGAATTGAGAATACTTTAAACAAGTTACGTACATCCATGAATAACGGATATAATCCATGAATGTCATACGATACTGACTCTTCCGGTAATAAAACAATACTGTGGTTTTATCTTTCGACAAATAAACGCCATCAAATTTTTTAACAAGTTTATAAGCATATTTTGTCATCCCCCTGATACTGGCCTTCTCACGGTTTTTCTTAGCCATTGTTTTAAGCCTTGGATTCTCAGCAAAAGCATTTTCTATTATACTAATAATTATTTCCTTATCTGTGGTTTCCATTTTCGCTTATTATTTCCAGTTTAAATAATGCCAGCAGCAATATAATTATACGATAAACTTAATTTAATAATCTGGTATTCGCAAACCATTTCCATCTATACTAATAAAAGAAACATACATTTATTACTGCTATTTTTTAAACAATTACTAAAAGTGCTGATAACCAAGTTCTCACTTAAAATTAATATAAATTAGCTCTATTAAAAAATATTAATTATGACATCTGCTTGTTATACCATTCACATTATCAGCTTCATAGGTAAAAATAAAAAATCGTTATAGAAAAGGCCCCTTTATAGCCTTATCCACAAAATGGATAAATTTATTATGTTTGTGTTACACCTTAAAAAAATTTATGCTATGCCCAGTTTTGTAATCAACAGTAAATGCGATGGATGCAAAGGTCAGGATAAAACCGCCTGTCAATATATCTGCCCTAACGATTTAATGGTACTCGACAAAGAGAAAAACAAAGCATACAATCGTGCCGTTGATATGTGTTGGGAATGCTACAGCTGCGTTAAAATTTGTCCAACCCAAGCTATTGAAGTGCGGGGTTATGCAGATTTTATGCCTCTAGGCGGTGTGGTTCAACCTATGAGAAGCAGCGATTCCATTATGTGGTCGGTGAAGTTTCGAAATAAGATGATTAAAAGATTCAAATTCCCAATTCGCACAAGTCCTGAAGGTAGCATAGTGCCAGACGCCGGATTTGAAACTGAAACCGACGATCTAAAAAGTCAGCTTCTAAGAACGGAACCGGGTTCACTGGGTACCAATTTGTACGAAGGCTGAGGTTTCCTCTTCAATTTTAAAAACTAAACCAGTACATAAATTTCAAAAAAAAATAAACTCCCTGCCATGAATACCGAAAATTTTGAAACCGTAATTGTAGAATCTGATTTATTAATCCTGGGAGGCGGTATGGCCTCTTGTGGAGCTGCTTACGAAGCATCTCACTGGGCAAAAAAACATAACTTAAAAGTTACGGTCGTTGATAAGGCAGCCATGGAAAGAAGTGGTGCAGTGGCTATGGGACTTTCTGCTATTAATCTTTATCTTGGTTTAGCCAAAGGAAAAAATACGGTTGAGGATTATGTAAGCTACGTAAAAAACGATCTGATGGGGATTGCCAGAGCTGATTTGGTGGCAAATATCGCCCGCCATGTCGATTCCAGCGTACATCTCTTTGAAAAGTGGGGTTTGCCAATTTGGAAAGATGAAGAAGGGAACTATGTAAATGAAGGCCGATGGCAAATCATGATCCACGGGGAATCCTATAAAAATATTGTTTCCGAAGCAGCTAAAAGTGCTCTTAAAGAACTGGGTGAGAATGGAAAATACTACGAAAGAATTTTCATTACAGAGCCTATAATGGAAGGCGAACGTTGTATTGGAGCTGCCGGATTTAGTGTAAGGGAAAACAAGTTTTATATCTTTAAGGCCAAGGCTGTACTCGACGTAATGGGTGGGGCTGTTCATGTTTTCCGGCCAGGCTCTGTCGGCGAAGGAATGGGTCGTTCATGGTATCCCCCTTTTAATTCGGGTGCCAGTGCCTACTTCACCATGAAATCGGGAGCTGAAATGACCTGTCAGGAAGTACGATTTGTCCCAATCCGGTTTAAGGATTCCTACGGTCCGGTTGGGGCATGGTTTTTACTTTTTAAAGCAAAAGCTGTCAATGCAAAGGGCGAAGATTATATGGTAACCCGTGCCGACGAACTTCAAAAATGGGGTCCGTACGGACAAGCAAAACCAACGCCTGCTAATCTTCGTAATTACCTGATGTTAAAAGAGGTGGAAGAAGGAAATGGCCCTATCTATATGAAAACCGATGACGCCATTCGCGAATTGGCTGCCAATATTCCGGATGAAAAAGAAGCAAAGCGAAAATTAAAAGAACTTGAAACAGAAGCCTGGGAAGACTTCCTCGATATGACCATTAGTCAGGCTTTAAACTGGGCTTCCCACAACATTATGCCCGAAGAAACTCCTTCCGAAATATCAGCCTGCGAACCTTACTTTATCAGCTCACATTCAGGTGCCTCAGGAGCCTGGGTAAGCGGACCTGCCGACCTCGCTCCCGAAGGTTATCATTGGGGTTATGGCAATATGACTACAGTTAAGGGACTTTTCGCAGCGGGTGACGCCTCGGGTGCTTCATCTCATAAATTTTCTTCCGGATCTTTCACTGAAGGAAGAATTTCAGGGAAATCTGCTATCGCTTTTATTGTTGACAATCCTGATCTGCCGGAAATATCCGCCGAAAAAATTGAAGAACTAAAAGCAAATATTCTTCGTCCTCTTCAAACTTTTGAGCAGCATAAAGATTATGCCAACGATGTGGATGTTAATCCGAATTTTATAAAACCCAAAATGTTTATGTTCCGCTTACAGAAAATTATGGATGAGTATGCCGGTGGAGCAGCCGTTGGATTTAAAACATCAAAGGCTTTGCTTGAAAAAGGACTGGAATATCTTAAATTCATGAAAGAAGATTCTGAAAAACTTGCGGCCTCCGATTTAAATGAATTAATGCGTTGCTGGGAAAATGTCCATAGAATGTGGCAGGCCGAATCCCACATCAGAACCATCTTATTCAGGGAGGAAACCCGTTGGCCTGGATATTATTTCCGTACCGATTTCCCTGCGATAAATGAGGACTGGGAAGTATTTACCAACTGTAAATGGGATCCTGAGACTGGAGATTGGAAGATGATAAAAAGAGAGGTGCATTGATTTCCGACAATACAATATTTAGAATGGAAAAACGCAAACCAATAGTAATAATTGGTGCCGGAATGGCTGGAATAACTGCTGCGGTAGAGATTGCCGAGGTGGGACATGAAGTTATTCTGATAGAAAAAGAGGCTTATTTTGGTGGGAATGTGATAAAGATGAATAACTATTTCCCTAAACTTTGTCCACCGGCTTGCGGACTGGAGATAAATTTTCGGAGAATAAAAAACAATCACAGAATTAAGTATTATACCAATACCACAATAACGAATGTTGCAGGCGAAAAGGGTAACTTCTGCCTCAGTCTGAAAACATCTGCTCAATTTGTTAAAGACAATTGTACGGCTTGTGGCAAATGTCTGGATGTTTGTCCGGTTGAACGCCCCGATGATTTCAACCAGAACCTCAACAAAACCAAAGCTATATATCTTCCACACGATATGGCCTTCCCGGCAAAGTTTAGCATTGATGAAAATTATTGCCGAAAGGAAGAATGTAATGCTTGTGCGGAGGTATGCGACTATAATGCCATAGATTTTTCTTTAAAGGAAAATCAATTCACCATAGATGCAGATTCAATAATTATTGCCACAGGATGGAGAAATTACGATGCATCCCTGATTGAGAATCTTCATTACGACGATTTTCAAAATGTAGTTACCAATGTTGAATTTGAACGAATGCTGGCTCCGGGAGGTCCCGGAAAAGGTAAAGTAGAACGAATTTCTGATAATAAAACCCCAAAAGAGATTGCATTTGTCCAATGTGCCGGCTCCAGAGATGAAAAGCACCTGTCCTATTGTTCGGCGGTTTGCTGTTCAGCATCTTTAAAACATGCACTGAATATGCAGACGCTGTATCCTGACTCAAAAATAAAAATTTTCTATGTAGATCTTCGCGTGTCGGGAAGAAACGAAGATTTCCTGAATAAGGTAAAAAACAATAAAAACATTGAGCTCATAAAAGGCAAAGTTGCGGCCATTTTTGAAGAAGAAAACGGCGATTTATTGGTGGAAGCAGAAGATATCCTTTTGGGTAAAAAGTCGAAATACAAGGCTGATCTGGTTGTTCTGGCCACAGGCATCGTACCGGCATCTCCCCAATTCACTTTAAATAAGAATGAATCCGGATTTATTTTGGATACTCAGATTGAAGGCATACATCCCATTGCCTGCAGCAAAAAACCCATGGATGTTTCTGCCTCGGTAAAGGATGCCACGGCAGCAGCCTTGAAAGCTATACAAATTTAAAAAGAACAGAAATTGGCACATAGAATTGGTTTATATATCTGCTCAGGTTGCAACATCGGAAAAGCCGTTGATGTTGACAAACTCATGGAGCTGGGTTCAGGAGATGAGAAAATTATTGCCTGCAAAAGACATGCTTCTCTGTGCTCTAATGATGGTCTGAATCTGATAAATGAAGATATTGAATCAGACAAACTTGATTCTGTAATTATTGCCGCATGCTCTCCAAGAATAAAAACCAACTCCTTCAATTTTAAAGAAGAGATTCTTACCGAAAGAGTGAACATTCGTGAACAGGTAGCCTGGACACTGGAAGAAATGCACGAAGACACGCTTATGGCAGCCGAAGACTATATTCGGATGGGTCTTGCGAAAGTAAAAAGCATAAACCTTCCCAAGCCCTTTATTGCTGAAAACATTAGTTCTGAGGTTTTGGTTGTTGGTGGTGGAATTACTGGCATTACAGCTGCTATTGAAGGAGCTAAAGCCGGATACAAAGTTCATCTCATTGAAAAAGAAGCGGCTTTGGGTGGGTATTCTGCAAAATTATACAAACAAATTCCTTGGGAATACCCGTACACAAGGCTTGCAGAACCAGTGGTTCACAATAAAATTGATGAGTTAAAGAAATTTGAAAATATTCAGACTCACCTCTCCACCACGATTAAAAGCATTTCGGGCCAACCCGGCGATTTCAGGGTTATTCTTCAAAACGGACAGGAAGAAAAGTTACATATTGGAGCTATCGTGGCAGCCATGGGATGGAAACCTTACGATCCGAACAAATTATCTCATCTGGGCTATGGAAGATTTCCAAAAGTATTGTCATCTCCTGAATTTGAAGAACTTGTAAAAAACTCCGGGGAAATCAACTTGCCTGAAAATATTTTATTTATTCAATGTGCCGGCTCCAGAGATAAAGACCACCTGCCCTATTGTTCCAATGTATGCTGTGGCACTTCCCTGAAACAAGCCCGTTACATCAGGGAATTGAGTCCCGATTCTTCTGTATTTATTATTTATAAAGATATGCGCACCCTTGGGATGTACGAGAATTTTTACAGGGAAGCCCAAAAAGATAATCAATTGTTTCTTACCAAAGGAGAAATCGAAAGTATAGAAGAAAAAAACAACCGGCTTCTTGTAAAAGTGAAAGACACTCCAATGGGCCAGAATATTGGTATTGAAGTAGATATGATAGTTCTGGCTACGGGAATGACTCCGGCAGGAACGGTAGATTTAAATCTGGCATACAGACTTGGTAAAGGTCTCCCTGAGCTAAAATATGAATTTTCAGATTCTCACTTTATTTGTTTTCCTTACGAAACCAGACGAACAGGAATTTATGCTGCCGGCGGACTCCGGGCTCCGATGGATATACCCTCTTCAATGGAAGATGCCGGAGGTGCCATGCTTAAGGCCATCCAGAACATTGAATCGGCTAAACGGGGCGAGGCTGTTCACCCGAGATCGGGAGATAAATCTTACCCCGAAATGTATATGGACAGATGCACCGATTGTAAAAGATGTACCGAAGAATGCCCTTTCGGTTCCTATGATGAGAATGAGAAAGGAACCCCAATTTTGAATCCGAACCGTTGTCGCCGTTGCGGAATTTGTGTGGGTTCCTGTCCTGAAAGAGTTATCAGTTTTGCTGATTACTCCATCAATTCGGTTTCGGCCATGATTAAGTCAATTCCCATACCCGACGAGTTCGAAGAAAAACCACGAATCCTTGCTTTTGTATGTGAAAATGATGCCTATCCGGCTTTCGATATGGCTGCCGGAAAAAGATTGAAGCACAGTGCTTTTGTTAGAATTATTCCCGTTCGTTGTCTGGGATCTGTAAATAAAGTTTGGGTAATGGATGCTCTGTCGAAAGGTTATGATGGAATACTTCAGATTGGCTGTAAACCCGGCGACGATTATCAGTGTCACTTTATACATGGCAGTGAACTTACCGAAACCCGAGGTGAGAATATCCAGGAAGGATTGGAAACTATGATGCTGGAACCGGAACGAATACGAACGGAATTTGTTGAGATTACTGATTACAATAAAATTGCAGAGATAATTGATAACTATGTAGAAGAGATAGAGTTAATTGGACCTAATCCGTTTAAAGGACTTTAGGTTGGTGTGGTGATGCTCAGTGAAACTCAACTTTTGGGAGTTTACGAACCGAAAGTTGTTGGTTGAACGAGTCCCGAGTATTCTCTCGGGATCTTAATGAAAGGGCCGTAGAATGATAGTATGGTAGTGTAATAGAAGGAGCACTCAGCAAAAGGTTGAAGTCAGAAACATCAAGAATAAAAATAGAATAAAAAAATATTAACATAAAAGATAAAACTAAATAAAAACGGAAATCCCAACCACCACCCCCGATAGCTATCGGGGACCACACAACCACACTATGCTAAACGCCACCCCCGACATACAATTCAAAACCCAACTCCGGGAACTCAGCAATGCCCCGCTGAACGAATGCATTCAATGCGGAACGTGTTCGGTGGTTTGCTCTCTGGCTCCTGATGACCGGCCTTTTCCGAGAAAGGAAATGATTTGGGCCGGCTGGGGAATGAAGGATCAGCTTATCGGGAATCCTGATGTATGGTTGTGCCATCAGTGTGGCGATTGCAGTTCTTATTGCCCGAGAGATATAAAACCGGCCGACGTATTGTCGGCGGTAAGGCAGCTAAGTTATATTCATTATTCAAGACCCCGATTCCTGGGGAAATTACTAAGTAGTCCAAAAGGTCTTCCAATAGCTATACTAATTCCTGTAGTCTTTATAATAACCATCCTCTCTATTGCAGGAACCTTGCATATCCCTGATGGCCCGGTGAATTATTCTGCATTTTTTCCACATTCCTGGCTCAATTCAACCTTTGCCACGATTACGCTTATAATTTTTGGAATGACTATCGGCGGACTGGTAACATTCTGGAAGGATATGAAAAATAAATTCCCTGATGAACCAAAACAAAAGGGATTCACAGCTGGTTTTTTCGCGGTTATTTCTGAGCTTATCACCCATCGCAACTTTGGCGAATGTGAAGCACAGAAGCCTCGAAAAGTGGCACATTTATTGGTTTTTTACGGATTTATACTACTGTTTTTGATGACCTGCTATGCGATTTATGCTGTAGTTGCTGAAATTTATCCGCTTAGTTTCTTAAATCCTTTTAAAATTGCAGGGAATCTGGCCTCCTTAATGCTTTTAAGCGGACTTATATTGATGATAATCAGCCGTGTAAAGGATAAGGAGAAATTTGGTAACAGCAATTATTCCGACTGGCTTTTCCTGATCTCAATGCTAATTCTCACCATATCAGGAATAGGGGTTGAAATGGGAAGGTTCCTGAATTGGGATTTAGCATATCATATTTATTTTCTCCACTTATGTACTGTATGGTTTTTGATCATTTATCTGCCCTATATAAAATTTGGGCATATACTGTATCGAACTACGGCAATGATTTTTGCACGAACTATTGGGAGGAAATGAATACAATAGAGACACGGAGTAAAAGGAGAAACACAGAGAAAATATAATTTATTAAATTTTGAAAATGCTAATCAGGGAAGCACAGAGTCAATTGAACAATACAGAGAATATTTAGTTTTTCTTTACTTAATTATTCCGTGCCCCTCCGTGTAATCCGTGCCTCCGTGGTATTCTTCATTCCTAAAACCTATATATTTACAATATCTTCCAAACAGCCAACCAACCCGGAATAGCAATCAAACAAACAATATAACTCAGAAATATTATTCCACCTGTACTTTTAAGATCACCTCCGTAGGTGCGAATCTGCAAAATATGAGCTGTGGCAGGTGCAGATGCACTTTGAATTACTAAAACATCTGCCAGTAAAGGAAAGGTATCTGCGGTATGGGTAACTTTCAATAAAATAATTGTGATTATTGGAAGAAAAATAAACTTAACCGATAATACTCTAAGCGAATCGAGAAAGGGAGGAATTGAGCCTAATGAAACTGCTATGGTGGCTCCCAGAATAAATGTTGCCAGTGGAACGGTTGCTTTTCCCATGAGAGCAGTGGTTTCCGTAACAAATGAAGGTATGAAACGATGCCAACCAGACAATACAAGCCCAATGGATAAAACATTTGCAATAAAAGGAGGTGTAAGCATCTTATTAAAAGCTGGACCTGAACTTTTATCTGTGGTAAGGATAAACTTCCCTACGGTCCACATAAAAGGGCTAAGACCAAGAACCACTAAAAAACAAATAAGAGAAAATTCACTAAACTGATCTTTGTAAACAACTTCCCCAATGGGAAGAATCAGGTATGCCGCATTCTGCATGCTGGCAAGAGGAAATAAATGTTTTTTCTCCTTAATGGATCCCCAAAACAGACCACTTGACAGGAGCAAACCTATAGATGGAATGGCCATAGCCGCAAGAGGAATCATCCACCAATAAGTTTGTTTTGAAGGATCAAATTCTGTCGTTATTGTATAAAAAATAAGAAAAGGAAGAAATATTTTTACCACTAATTTTGACAAGCCATCAACCAGATTTTGATCGATTACCTTCCTATAGGTCAGATAGCCCGAAATACCGGCAATGATAATAATAACCAATAAGCCTTCAGAAACAGATAAGAAGCTTTGTCCAAATACATTTGTCATTTCCATTCTTTTTAGGAATCTAAAGGGCGCAAAGTTAATTAAATACAATTCAGGTAAGATAAGCTCGGTAAAAAAAAATTAAACCTGATACTATACCTATATGCAAATTCTGGAAAGCAATTGATATTGAAAAGCTGCAATCAAATAATTACCTTTAAACCTTGAATTGATATCAAAACTAAAAATTCTGAAATGAAACTGCAAGACTGGAAAAAACTACAAAATGGATCAGACATCAGGGGTGTTGCTCTCGAAGGTATTAAAGGTGAAAATATAAACTTAAGTCCTGAGGTAGCAACAATTCTGGCTAAATCGTTTGTAATCTGGCTTGAAAGAAAGAATATTGGAAAAAAATTGACAGTCGCCATTGGAACAGATTCCCGCATATCGGGACCTTCCTTGAAAAATGCATTCATTCTTGGACTTACAGAAATGGGAGTCGATGTCTTTGATTTCGGAATTGCATCCACCCCTGCCATGTTTATGTGCACCTTAAATGATAATCTTAATCTTGCAGGTGCCGTGATGCTTACTGCAAGTCATCTGCCTTTCAACCGAAACGGAATGAAATTTTTCACCAAAACCGGAGGATTTGATAAAACTGAAGTTAGCGATCTGCTTGAAATTGCCACAAAACATGCCTTTCACAATTCAAAGAAGCAAGGAAGTCATACTGAGATTGACTTTATCTCCGATTATTCAGCTTTCCTTGTTAAGACCATTCGAAAAGGAGTGAAGGACACTGATGATTATAATGAACCCCTTAGGGGACTAAAAATTATTGTTGATGCAGGTAACGGATCGGGAGGATTTTTCGCTGACAAAGTGCTGATTCCTCTTGGTGCTGATATAAGCGGGAGCCAGTTTCTGGATCCGGATGGCACCTTCCCTAATCATGTACCTAACCCGGAGGACCCAGCAGCTATGGCGTCTATTTGCGATGCGGTTAAACGTGAAAAAGCTGATTTGGGAATAATTTTCGATACCGATGTTGATAGATCAGCCGTAGTCGATGAATATGGAAACCCAATAAACCGAAATGAGTTAATCGCCCTAATTTCAACGGTTATCCTGGAAGAACATCCCGGTTCCATCATTGTAACCGATTCGATTACATCGGAAGGATTAAAATGGTTTATTGAAAAAGAACTGGGTGGAATTCATCACCGATTTAAAAGAGGCTATAAGAATGTTATTAATGAATCCATTCGATTAAACAAGGAGGGAAAGGATTCCTGGCTAGCCATTGAAACCTCAGGTCATGCTGCCCTGAAAGAAAATTATTTTTTGGATGATGGGGCCTATTTGGTTGCCAAACTCCTGATAAAGATGGCCCAGCTTAAAAAAGAAAACATAACTTTAAGGAAACTAATTGAAAAGCTGCCGGTTTCAAAAGAAAGTGAGGAGTTTAGGCTGGAATTGAAGTTTGAAGACTTCCTGAAATATGGGGATAAAATAATTACTGAATTAACAAAAATTGCTGAAAGTAAATCAGGATGGATAATCGAGAAACCTAACTATGAAGGTCTGCGAGTCAATTGCACTAAAGAAGAAGGTTGGTTCCTAATCAGAATGTCGCTTCACGATCCGGTTATGCCTTTGAATATTGAATCCAATCTGGAAGGCGGAGTACAAAAAATCGCATCAGAAATACGTCAGGTTTTGAATAAATTCGACAAAATAGATTTACATTGCCTTCCAGAATAGCTTAATGAATTTGTTTCATACCAGCTATATTCATATTTTTGAAAATCAATTCAACCGATGAAAAAAACACTTGTAATAGGCGCCAGCACAAATCCCCTCCGTTTTTCCAACAAAATGGTAAAAAGTCTTATTAAACATGGCTTTGAAGCAATACCCCTGGGGCTCAAAACAGGCGAAATTGCAGGAATCGAGATATTAACCGGAAAACCAAAAATAGAAAATCTGCATACCATTTCATTATATATTGGTCCGGCACGACAAATAGAATATTACGACTATTTCTTAAGTCTGAATCCAAAACGCATTATTTTTAATCCGGGAACCTACAACTATGAACTCATCGAAATGGCTGAGAATAATAATATTGAATGTGAGGTAAGTTGTGCTCTGATAATGCTTTCAAACGGAAATTACTGAGATGGATTATACAAACATAGGTTCACTGGATGAAATGAATGCCATCATCGAAAACGATGAAGCAGCCCTGTTTTACTTTTCAGCACCGCAATGCAATGTTTGCAAAGTTCTGAAACCAAAAGTGGCAGAATTAATTAAAGCGAACTTTCCCAAAGTAAACCTTTACTATATTAATATTGAAGATTCTCCTCTGATCTCAGGACAATTCAGGGTTTTTGCCATTCCTACAATAATGGTTTATTTCGACAGGAAAGAATACATCAGAAAGAGTCGTAATATAGGACTTAGGGAGCTCGATACTGAATTGAGCAGGCCTTATGAGATGATGTTTTTGTAGGATTTCGGCTACCCGCCGGGGGCCCGGGACTGCTCCCCGGGAGCCTGGTCTGAAGCGAAGCGGAGGGCCTTGCGACCATATCGCAACCACCACTCCCCACTGCCTACTCCCTGCTATAATCTGCTCTCACAACATCTTTGTCGCCGGTACCAATATCTACATAATAGTAGAGAATAATACTTTTAGAATCGGAGGCGATGCTTCCGGAACCATCTTCAACGGAATAGCCATCTACCACCTGATTCGGAATTTCGATATTATTTCCGTTCAGCTTCATTTTTACTTTTCCGCTTAGTTCATAAAATCCATCCACCCAAACCAAGGAAGAATCACTCACATCTTTGGTAATATAAACATCATAATATCGAACAGCAACATTCTTTTTGAATAGCTCACTATCCTCCTCAACTTTCCAGCTGCCTGTTATGGCATCCCTTGGATCTTCATCCAGCAACAGATCTGTCAGTTCACACGAATTCAGCAGCAGAAAACTGACGCTAATTATTAATACTATTCTGGCTCTCATCTTCAAATAATTTATCAATTAATTTCTCATCGGCATATTCCGGTAAGGTTACTTTTAGTCCGGCTGTGCGCTCCATCTCTCTTTTTATGGCAAAAACAGCGGCATCGTTTCTGGCCCAACTTCTGCGGGAAATGCCATTATTTACATCCCAATGCAACATCATTCTTATACGCCTGCTTGCTTCTTCACTACCATCCAAAACCATACCAAAACCTCCGTTTATTACTTCTCCCCAACCAACGCCACCTCCATTATGTATCGAAACCCAGGTAGCACCCCTGAAAGAATCGCCAATTACATTCTGAATAGCCATATCGGCAGTAAAAGAAGAGCCATCATAAATATTTGAAGTTTCGCGGTAAGGCGAATCGGTTCCCGACACGTCGTGATGATCTCTTCCCAATACAATTGGATCTTTTATCCTGCCTTCAGCAATCGCCCTGTTAAAAGCCTCTGCAATTTTGGTACGGCCCTCACAATCAGCGTATAGAATGCGTGCCTGGGAACCTACTACAAGATTGTTTTTTCCGGCCTCCTTAATCCAGTGAATATTATCCTGCATTTGTCCCTGAATTTCTGAAGGTGCCGATAGAGCTATTTCTTCCATCACCTCCGCAGCAATTTTATCTGTTAAAGCCAGATCGTCGGGATCGGAAGAAGTACACACCCAACGAAAAGGTCCAAATCCATAATCAAAGAACATCGGACCCATAATATCCTGAACATATGAAGGATATTTAAACTTACCCTTCTTTTCAAAGATATCTGCTCCTGCTCTGCCGGCCTCAAGTAAAAATGCATTGCCATAATCCCAGAAGTACATGCCTCCTGCGCTTAGCTTATCAATTGCAATCACCTGTCGCACCAACGATTCCTGCACTTTCTTCTTGAAAAGAACGGGGTTTTCAACCATCATCCGGTTTGACTCTTCAAAACTCAAATCAACCGGGTAATAGCCTCCTGCATACGGATTATGCAACGAAGTCTGGTCTGATCCAAGATCAACTTTTACCTTTCGCACGGCCAGGCTCTCCCACAAATCAACAATATTTCCATGAAAGGCAAGACTTACCGCTTCCTTTCCTGCCCTTGCCTCTTCCAATCGGTCAATTAAAGAATTTATATCTTCAAAGACTTCATCAACCCATCCTTGCTCCTTCCTGAGCTGTAAAACCTTAGGATTAATTTCAGCAATAACACAAACACCCTTTGCAATAACGGTTGCTTTGGGTTGAGCACCCGACATACCTCCCAGACCGGAAGTTACATATACTTTTCCTTTTAAGTCACTATGAACCATTCCGCTTTGTTTTCTACCTGCATTGAGAACTGTGATTGTTGTACCATGTACAATTCCCTGAGGACCGATATACATGAACGATCCAGCTGTCATTTGTCCATACTGACTCACACCCAAAGCATTCATTCGCTCGTAATCATCTGGCTTAGAGTAATTTGGTATCACCATTCCATTGCTTACTACCACACGGGGAGCTTCTTTATGAGAAGGGAACAATCCCATAGGGTGTCCTGAATATAAGACCAGTGTTTGCTCATCGGTCATTTCCGACAGATACTTCATGCAGATTCTATACTGAGCCCAATTCTGAAAAACGGCTCCGTTTCCACCATACGTAATTAGTTCGTGAGGGTGCTGAGCAACAGCATCATCAAGATTATTGGAAAGCATAAGCATTATGGCTGCTGCCTGTTTCGATTTTGCCGGAAATTCATTTATGCTCCTGGCGTATATTTTATAATCCGGACGATACCTGTACATATAAATTCTGCCGTAATCATATAATTCCTTCAGAAACTCAGCAGCTAGTTCATAATGCTGATCAGCAGGAAAATAGCGCAAGGCATTTTTTAGGGCCAGTTTTTTTTCATTAGTTGTCAGAATATCTTTTCTACCCGGAGCATGATTTATACTGGAATCAAATTCTTTTTTCTTTGGAATTTGCCTTGGAATTCCTTCTATTAGTTGTAATTTAAAACTCATATTTTTTATTTCTGTATTGAAAGCAAAGTTAAACTATATGATGAAGAGTAAATATTTTTTAAAACAGATTTATTATATCAATTAATCCTGGCTATGTTTATTTATTGAAGCTAGCTGGATGATAAAAAAAATCATTTTAATATTTAAGTTTGTCATTTTAACTTTTACACTAAATAAAAAACTTAGAAAAAAAGCCGGGTCTCTCTCTGTAATCTTAAGATTGGATTTGCACTTTTTTCATTGTCCGTTAAACTCATTAAAAAAAGAGATTGGGACTGTTCCATATTTTATTGAACACTTCAAACTTTTTTCAAAAGATTAATTATAATGCTACAGGAAAATAAAATTAAAGCCGTTCTTTTCGATATGGATGGAGTATTACTGGATTCTGAGAAATATATCTGTCAGGCAGGAATAGAAATGTTTAAGGAGAAGGGATTTTTAGTTGCAGCCAAAGATTTTCTGCCATTCACCGGTATGGGTGAAAACAGATATCTTGGCGGTGTAGCAGAAATTCATAACATTCCTTTTCAGCTTGAGAAAGACAAAGCCAGAACCTATGAGATTTATGCAAGCCTTGTTAAATCTAAACTTAAACCGCTGGAAGGTGTAGAAGAATTCATAGCCAAATGTCTGGAAAAAAAACTAAAAATTGCGGTAGCTTCCAGTGCAGATAGAATAAAAATTGAAATCAATTTGAAGGAAATTGGAATACGGGAAGAAATATTTCATGCCATAGTAAGTGGCCTTGACGTAAAAAATAAGAAACCGGCTCCTGATATTTTCCTAAAAGCGGCCCAAATGGTAGACACTTCAGCTTCTAATTGTCTGGTGGTTGAAGATGCAATAAGTGGGGTGTCGGCAGCAAAATCAGCAGGCGCGCGCGTATTAGGTTTAACTACATCTTTTTCAGCAGAAGAAATGTCTGAGGCCGACTGGATTTCTACAAACTTATCTACAGCCAAGGATGAGGTTTTAGATTGGTGAGGGTTTAAATCATCCGGGCAAAAAGATTGATTACTTAAATAGCTAAAATTAGAATCCATAAAAAAAGATGAAGTAGACAAAATGCAGGTAAATAATTCGAGATACAAATGAATATTCTGATAAAACATGACGATAACAATTCGATAAATGTATTCTTGGCGTAAGATTTGAACACATAACAATACATATTTAAGAACAAAACCTTAATTGCTGTAAATCAAATAATTAATAATCAAATGAAAAGAAATCGTATTTTTACTATTGCCATTTTGGCGCTCACCATTCCTTTTTTGTCAGGCTGCGGATACAATAAACTGGTTAGCCAGGATGAGGCTATTGCACAACAATGGGCTCAGGTAGAAAATTCCTATCAACGAAGGGCTGATCTAATCCCAAATCTTGTAAGTACGGTGAAAGGATATGCAGACTTTGAGCAGGAAACATTAACTCAAGTTATTGAAGCCAGATCAAAAGCAACAGGTATTACAGTTGACCCTTCAAATTTAGACCCTGCAGCCATCCAGAATTTTCAGGCAGCTCAGGATCAATTGTCGGGTGCACTTTCCCGGTTAATGGTTGTGGTTGAAAAGTATCCGGATTTGAAAGCAAATCAGAATTTTCTTGAACTCCAGACTCAGCTCGAAGGAACCGAAAACAGAATCGCTTTTGAAAGAAAGAAATTTAATGATTCGGTGGGTACTTATAACGTTTCGGTTCGCAAATTCCCAAGAGTAATCACAGCTAAAATATTTGGATTCGATAAAAAAGGGTACTTTGAGGCTGAAGAAGGATCAGAAGAAGCACCGAAGGTAGAATTTTAAACAATTCATTCATTGTTTTTTCGTTATAAGATCAATTCAAAATAAAAAAATATGAGTGCAGATAAATTTTTCAATCCGTTGGAGAAAGCTGATATACGAACAGCTATCCACGAAGCGGAATTAAATACTTCGGGGGAAATCAGAGTTCACATTGAAAATGAAGTTAAAGGGGATGTTTTGGACCGTGCCTCGTATATTTTTGAGAAACTTCGTATACATAATACAAAAGAAAGAAATGGCATTCTGTTTTACCTGGCTGTTGATTCAAAGAAATTTGCTATTTTAGGAGATGCAGGAATAAATGCAAAAGTTTCTCCATCATTCTGGGATACTATAAAGGAGAGGATGGCTGAATATTTTAGAAAAGAAAAATTTACTGAAGGTCTTACGGAAGGTATTATTTTGACAGGTGAGCAATTAAAAAAATATTTTCCTTATTTAAAGGATGACAAGAATGAACTGAGTGATGAAATATCGTTTGGAACTAATTAAATGAATAGAAATATATTTTTTATACTTGCATTTTCTGTCTTGCTGAGCTTTCCGCTTTTAGCCCAACAGAATCAATACTTTCCCGACAAACCATATGCCTGGGTAAACGATTATGCCGATTTGTTTAATTCGGCGGAAGAGGATTATCTTAACCGGAAATTAGGTGCCTTTGAAGATTCAACTTCCACACAAATATTTGTTGTAAGTCTGAACGAACATGGGAATATGCCAATTGCCCAGATGGGTGCGGAAATGGGTGAACAATGGAAGGTTGGGCAGAAAGATACCCACAATGGAATGATACTTTTGATTTATCCAAACGATCGTGAAATTACCATTCAGACCGGTTATGGTCTCGAGGAATTTATTCCTGATGCCATAGCCAGACGAATTATAGAAAATGAAATCAAGCCAAATTTCAGAAATAACAATTACGTACTCGGCGTGGATAAGGCAACTGATGTAATATTCGGATTGCTATCCGGGGAATTCACTGCTGAGCAGTATTCCTCAGAAGGCGGAGATGACCCTGTGAGTACTATTTTTGGTATATTATTTATTATTTTGATGTTCTTTCTCTTTTTCGGACAATCGCGCAGAAGAAGACAACATAGTATTGGCAAAAATATTCCCTTTTGGATAGCGCTTTCAATGCTAAGCGGTTCCAGAAATAGTCATTCTGGTAGTTTTGGAAATTTTAATTCCGGGTCAGGAGGATTTGGCGGTTTTTCAGGTGGTGGCGGAGGTAGTTTTGGCGGTGGCGGCGCAAGTGGTAGCTGGTAATAAATGGATGCATAGATTTTTACTTTATATTACCCCTTTTATCCTGTTCAGTACTTTTAATCTGGCAGGTCAGGGAACTGAGCTTAAACTTATTTTTGCTGGTGATATAATGGGTCATGATTCTCAGATTGCGTCTGCTAATGAAGGTCAAACCTATAATTATGACACCTGTTTTAGTCTTATTAAGCCTCTTCTTGAGAATACAGATATTGCTATAGCAAATCTGGAAGTTACCCTTGCAGGAGAACCTTTTAAGGGATATCCCCAATTCTCATCACCCGATGAGCTGGCTATAAGTGCTAGAAATGCAGGATTTGACGTTTTTATCACAGCTAATAATCATGCCCTCGACAGGAGGAAACAAGGACTTGAGAGAACCATTCAGATATTGGATAAAGAAAATATTATTCACACCGGAACTTTTAATGATTCCTTATGTCGTGCAAAATCATACCCCCTTATAATTGAGAAAAACGGGATTCGGATTGCGATTCTTAATTATACCTATTCAACAAACGGAATAAAACTAGAGGAACCAAACATTGTAAACTACATAGACCGGGAAATAATTAAAAAAGACTTAGAAAAAGCAGGTCTTGCTAAACCTGATTTTACCATAGTCACCATCCACTGGGGAACGGAATACCAAAGAAATCCGAATACTGAACAGCAAGAACTTGCGAAATTCATCCTAAATAATGGTGCAAATGCCATTATTGGTTCTCACCCGCATGTGATTCAAACCATAAACACTATTAAAATTGGAGAAGAAGATAAACTGGTAGTGTACAGTCTGGGTAATTTTATTTCTAATCAGAGAAAAAGATATACCGATGGGGGCATGCTCTTTGATATGACCTTAAAAAAGGAAAATTCCATTTGCAAAATAGATGAATACAATTATCATCCTGTGTGGGTATATAAACCAAAAAACAAAGCGGGTAAAGAGTATTTTGTTATAACACCCTCTAACCGCGATAAGGAATTTTATGATACATTAGGAATGAGCCCTGAAGATTATGCCATCATGAAAATCTTTAATGATGATACTGTGGGGCATTTAGAAGAATAATTATTCTTCTCCTAATATCTCATCATCCACCAAAATCCTGCCGCAATATTCGCAAACAATTATCTTCTTTCTGGATTTAATATCCAATTGTCTTTGTGGTGGAATTTTATTAAAGCAGCCTCCGCAAGCATCACGCTCAACAGCAACCACAGCCAGGCCATTTCTGGCATTTGCACGAATTCTTTTATAGGCTGTTAATAATCTTGGCTCAATAATAGCCTGAATTTCAAGTGATTTCTTCTCAAGGTTATCTTCGTCTTTCTGAGTATCAGAAACAATCTCGTCCAGCTCTGATTTCTTCGCTTCCAGATCACTTTTTCTTTCTTCAAAAATGGCTCGGGCATCATTAATCTGCTCCATTTTAGATTTATTCTGGCTGGAAAACTCAGAAATTTTCTTTTTACAAAGCTCAATTTCCAAAGTCTGAAATTCTATTTCTTTCGAAAGACTATCGTATTCCCTGTTATTTCTAACATTGTCCTGTTGCTCCTGATATTTTTTAATAAGAGTTTCAGCGTTAAGTATTTCCTGATTCTTATTGGCGATTTCCAATTCAAGTTTTTGTACTTCTTCCTCAAAATTGTGAACCCTTGTCTCGAGTCCTACAATTTCATCTTCCAGATCCTGAACTTCCAAAGGTAGCTCTCCTCTAAGAATTTTAATCTTATCGATAGAGGTATCCGCTGTCTGAAGTTGAAATAAGGCATTTAATTTGTCTTCGACAGAAATCTCGGCAGTTTCTTCAATTTTTGTTTTTTGCTCAGCCATAGCACTATAGGTAATTAATTGGATTTGTATTTACTTCTGATAAAAGAAGTGCAAATGTAGGAAATTTTTTTGTAAGTAATTCATAAAAAAGTTCTTTAGTAAATTGCTCACTTTCATAATGTCCGATATCGACAATAATGAGCTTACCCTCGGCATCAAAAAACTGATGGTATTTAAAATCGGCACTGATAAAGGCGTCGGCACCGGCAGCAATTGCCTTAGAAAGTAAAAAACTCCCGCTCCCACCACAAATAGCCACTTTCTTTATCTTTTTTTGCCTCAAATCAGTATAACGAACACAGCCCGTGTTAAATATGGTTTTAACAGCATTTAAAAAATCATGCTCCTCCATCTCTTCCTCAAACTCACCAATCATACCCAGTCCAACACTTTGCCATGCATTGTCAAGCGGATAGAGGTCGAAAGCCACTTCTTCATAAGGGTGAGAATTTATTAGAGCTGAAATAACTTTTCCCTGAATGTTTACAGGTAAAATAGTCTCCACCCTTAGCTCCTTCTCATAATGTAATTTATTTTTCGTTCCTGCAAATGGATTTGTATTCTCCCCGGCTTTAAAACTTCCCCTTCCCTCCGAGCTGAAACTACAGTTTTCATAATTCCCAATAACTCCGGCACCCGCTTCAAAAATACTTTTACGAACTTTTTCAGCATGATCAACCGGAACAAAATATACAAGCTTTAGCAATTTCCCCTTCACCGGATCAAGTACTTTTCTGCTTATCAATCCAAGCTTATCACTGATTTTACCGCTTACTCCATTAATAACTGAATCGATATTTGTATGGACAGACAGGAGGTTAATATCATTTTTTATGGCTTTAACAATCAGTTTTTCAACCATATTACCGCCGGTAAGCTTCTTTATTCCGTTAAAAATAAGTGGATGGTGAGTCAGAATAAGGTTAATATTATTTTCAATAGCCTCATCCAGCACTTCGTTTGTCAAATCTATACTGATAAGGATTCCTGTAATTTCAGTATCCGGACTCCCAATTTGGATTCCGCTATTGTCGTAGGATTCCTGATAGGAAAATGGAGCGATCTCCTCAAAAAAGGAAACTATCTCTTGAAGCTTCATATGTAAAACGATTTGTTATTCGAGTTCCGATTTAATCTCTAACAACATTTTCTTTATGTTGTTTAAGGATTGGATAACCTCAAAGTTATTTTGTGTGTCTTCCCGATTTTCACTCATTTTTTTCTGCGCGCCTTTCAGTGTCATCCCCTTTTCTTTCACAAGATGGTATATGATATGAAAGTTATCTACATCTTCACGGGTAAATAATCGATTGCCTTTTTTATTTTTTTTAGGCTTAATGATACTAAATTCCTTCTCCCAAAACCTTACCAGTGAGGCATTAACCTCAAACATATCAGCTACTTCACCAATAGAATAAAATATTTTTTCGATTTTAGGTTCCTTGTACGGCATCAATTAATTTCTTCAAAAATGAAAATCCAAAGTATAAAAAAACACAGATATATCCTATCAAATTACTATTTTTCTCATTTCACAGGAGAGTTATTTTCTACCATTCAATTTGGCCCCCGGAATTAATTCTCAAATTTTGATCCGGGAAGTCTTGCCTGCTTAATTCCATAATTCGTTTAGCTGCTCTGTTTTCAGGATCTTCCACAGGCCCTCCTTCACCCAATTGCAAAAAAGAATAAATTCGGGAAGACAACAACTTTCCATTTTCATCCAATTCAACTTCAAGCAGAGGGGCATTTGCGTTTGGTCCTGAAAGATTAAAACGCTGGTAGGTACAAAAATTACCCAAACTGTAGGCAATTAGTTTTCCTTTATACATTTCTATTGCCCTCACCACGTGTGGACCAGAACCAACAACCAAATCAGCACCTGCATCTACTACTTTATGAGCAAAAAGATAGGTATTCCCCCTGTTGTGGCCGAGAAAAGTTTCATCTCCTTTCACCAGATTCTGATGATCCTTACCTTCAGCACCTCCATGGAAGGAAACAATGACAATATCTGTTTTCGATTTTAATTCAGAAACCAAACGGGCTGCTCCTTCATAATCTTTCATATTCACTGTTCCTGTATGGGGAGCAAAAGCACAAAACCCAATTTTAAGTCCATTTGACTCATAAATAACTGTTGTTCTGTCGGCAAAACCCGCGAAGGGAATGTCGAGCTTATCAAGTAAAGCAGCAGTATTTTTGCGACCCTGTAAGCCAAAATCGTTTACATGATTATTAGCTACACCAAGGATATCGAAGCCGGCATCCATAATACAGCTGGCATATTCATCAGGCATCCTGAAGACGTAGCATGTTTTTGGGTCTTTACAGTTCTTGGGGGTGCCCCCATTAGAAGAAAAAACTCCTTCCAGATTCGCGATTGCCACATCAGCCTTAGAAATAATTTCCTTTACAGGTTGAAAAAGAGCTGAACAGGAACGGGGAAGGTATGATTCGGAGGGGTAATTTGTACCGGGCATAACATCCCCTACAGCAACAATTCTAATACTTCGCTGTGTAACATGAGCCAGATGAATTTGATCAGCAATAATAATTGTGCTATCCAAAATTTGTTGCAAGGGATTATGCGCGACCTTATCCCGACTCATCATTTCAGCATGAAATCTACTGATTTGAATAGTGCTATCAGGAATAGGTGGAATACCATTTTCTTTTGCTTGTAACGAAAAACCCAAGAACAAGAAGTAAATGCTGAGACTTACCGGGAGAAAAACTTTTTGCATAAATTGGAAAGACTTGGAAATATACGTAATTGTAAAAAGTGATTAGTTTATATCAAAATTCGGGTCGGCATTCGATAATAATTTTATCATGTGATCGTATTCTTCGGCAGACAAATCGTTGGCATAATAGTTTAACGGATTCACCTTCCGTCCGTTAACATGAACTTCATAATGCAAGTGAGGTGAAAGAGATAATCCGGTTGAACCAACGGTTCCTATTACATCACCCCGTTTGACTCTCTGGCCCTTTTTCACATACATTTTATAACAATGACCATATAATGTTTTGTAGCCAAATCCGTGATCGATAAGAATCTTATTACCATAGCCTCCATCGGTGGCTGCTGCCTGAAGAACAATACCATCAGCAGTTGCAAAGATTGGGGTACCTCTGGGAGCCGTCAGATCGATTCCCTCATGCATTTTATATACTTTTAGAATCGGATGAAAGCGCATACCATAGGCTGAACCAAAGCGCTTAAGTAATTTTATACTAACCGGCTGAATAGCTGGTCGCGCCAGGAGTCTCTTTTCTTTAGTTCTGGCCATCTCCAATAATTCATCATAAGACCTGGATTGAACCACGAGCTTCTTGCTAACCATATCCAGACTTTGATCCACCTCAGAAAGTAATGGCGCAAAAGTTGAATTTTTATACACAGCATACCTGTCAACCCCTCCAAACCCAGCCTCTCTTAAATTTTCTGACAATGGGTCAACCTCAAAATACGTGCGATAAATTTGATCGTCATTGTACTGGAGATCTTCGAGTTTTTTCTCCATATATTGAATATCTGTATTCATCAACTTCAAGCGGAAAAGAAGATCTTCTTGCTTAGATGTCATACGACGGGCATCCATAGACCCAATTTTATAATCGAGGAGATAGTAGAAAAATCCGGCGAAAAGTAAGGAAACCAGCAAAAAACTCATTATCCTGAACATCTTTTCTTTTGGAGAATAGACCAGGGTTTCGAACTTCAATTTTTCCGAGTCAAAGTGTAATTTTGTTCTCATTTTGGGGAAAATTACAAAATATATTTTTCTTAATCAAATGATTGTCCGGACTTTATCGACATTTCTATCATTCGATCGTATTGTTCGGGTGTTAATTCATTGAAAAAATAGTTTACAGGATTGACAGGTTCCCCATCCAGATGAACCTCATAATGCAGATGTGGCCCTACCGATAGTCCGGTATTCCCGACCAAACCAACTACCATTCCCCTCTTAATCTTAGTTCCTTGTCTTACACTAAATTCGCTAAGATGAGAGTAATAGGTTTTGTATCCATTTCCATGATCAATAATAATTGTATTTCCACTTCCACGACCTGTTTTATCAATCGACTCAACAATACCATCTGCTGTGGCAAAAACCTGAGTCCCTGTAGGTGCTGTAAAATCCATTCCCGAATGAAACTTCACAATTTTATAGAAAGGATGCATTCTATCCCCGAATCCGGATGCCATGCGGGTTAGATCCTGATTCAATATGGGCTGAATGGCCGGGATATTAGATGCAATCGACTCATTCTCTAACAAATAGTTTTTTAATTCAAGGTAGGAATAGGATATATTCCTGACATCCTCCATTAATTTACGTGCATCATCTGCATAAGAATTTACTATTTTCTCATTTTTTTGTTGGAAAAGTAAAAGAATTTGTCGCTGATCAGATCGCATGGAGTCAAGATTTCCAACGGGATCGGTTTCAAAAATGGTGCGATAGATATTTTCGTCAATATAGCTCAGTTCCTTCAATACAGTATCTATTCTGACATAACGCTGATTCAAAATTTCAAGATCTTCAGACAATGATTTATTCTCCTGACGCAAATCTCGTTCTCTGGGAGTGTCAAAAAGCAAAGAGAATAGAATAACGATAGATAGTCCAATAAACAAACTGGAACCTATCCATATAATGCTTTTACTGATTTTATATTTAAGACCCTTATTAACCTGTTTATAATTTAGGTTGTGTGGATCAAAAACAAATTTTTTCTTAGCCATAAATTTAAAATTCGGCTAAAAATAGTAAAAAAAAGGGGATTGAATGAAAATTAATTTCTAACATTTGCAATCATCAGGTTGTATTCCTTAGCAGAAATGTTTTCGTAGAAATAATACATTGGATTAACCGTTTTTCCGAAAAACCTGATTTCATAATGAAGATGAGGACCTGTTGACCTTCCTGTACTTCCAAGTTCGCCAATAAGTTGCCCACGCCGTACAGTGTCGCCTTCAGATACAAGTATTTTATTCAGGTGGGCATAAATTGATTCATATCCAAAACCATGATCCAGAGTGACTTCTTTACCATAACCGCTGAAATTATAGCCTGCACTTTGAACAATACCATCACCTGAGGCATAAATTTTCAGACCTACCTGTCCGGCCAGATCAATACCCTGATGCATTCTTCTTCCTTTTGTAAAAGGATCGTAACGAACACCATAAGTGGATGTTAACCAGAATTTATCGGCTGGTGATATAGGTTGTATTGAAGGTTTATGTGATATAAACAATTGTTGATTCATGGCTTCAGTATACAAATCATTTAACGAAACCGATTGAATTTTAGCCTTATTTGATAATTTATCAAGTTTAAGAGCAGTTTTTGTTACAAATTCAGCATCCCTTAAATTCAGATTCTCGCTATAGTCTTCAGATCCCCCAAAACCAGCTTCCCTAACCGAACTAGGGATTGGCTCCAGTTCCAGAACTGATCTGTAAAGTTTGTCATCCCGAAGCTGAATTCCTGCCAATTTCTTTTCAGAATTAATAATTTCCTCATTAAGGGTTACATAGGCCACCCGCAGATTTTCATTCTTTACTGTGAAACTGTTAACTTTTGGGGAGATTACCTTATCATCCAGAATGATTCGTGTACTTATAAATATACTTCCAAGTATAAAAGTAAAAATCAAGCCATCTCTGAGTTTTCTTCTCAAAGATTTCTGAACCTTTTCAAATTGTAGGGTCTCTTGATTAAAAATAAAAATTACTCTCTTCATACTTAAAATACAGGACTTGCAATAAAATTTCGACCACGAATTGCCAAATGTATATTAAAAATTTTAATTTTACAAGCTGGTAATTTACAAACTAATTCACTTTTACACCCTTAGAAAGGTTTTTGTTTCAAAAAATACTCATTTATTTCATTCTTAATATAAAATGACATCTCAGGAAATTCGACAAAAGTTCTTCGATTACTTTCACTCAAAACAACATTTGGTGGTCAATTCAGCCCCAATGGTAATAAAAAATGACCCCAGCCTTATGTTTACCAATGCCGGGATGAATCAGTTCAAAGATATTTTTCTGGGAAACCTGGATCCTCAAAACACGAGGGTCACCAACTCTCAGAAGTGTTTGCGCGTTTCAGGGAAACATAACGATTTGGAAGAAGTAGGGCACGATACTTACCATCATACCATGTTCGAAATGCTTGGCAACTGGTCGTTTGGGGATTATTTTAAGGAAGAAGCCATTGATTTTGCCTGGGAATTTCTCACCGAAGTGCTAAAAATAGATAAGAATAGCCTCTATGCCACTGTGTTTAAGGGTGACCTTATTGATAAAACTGAAAAGGATAATGAATCCTTTAGCCTTTGGAAAAAATATCTTCCCGAAAGCAGAATTCTTGAAGGCTCTAAAAAGGACAATTTCTGGGAAATGGGAGAATCGGGGCCTTGTGGACCTTGTTCCGAGATTCATGTTGATATCAGGTCTGAAGCAGAAAAAGCTAAGATTAGTGGTGCAGAACTGGTAAACAAGGATCATCCACATGTAATTGAAATCTGGAACCTGGTTTTTATTCAATACAATCGCCTTGCCAACGGGAATCTGATTAATCTGCCGGCAAAACATGTCGATACCGGCATGGGTTTCGAAAGACTCTGCATGGTTGTTCAGAACAAACAATCGAACTACGATACCGACCTGTTTCAGAGACTTATTCTAAAAATTTCTGATATATCGGGTATTGAATACGGTCATTCTGAAGAAAGCGACGTAGCCATGAGGGTGATTTCTGACCATCTGAGAGCTATCTGCTTTTCCATTGCTGACGGTCAGCTTCCTTCCAATGCTAAAGCAGGTTATGTAATCAGAAGAATTCTTCGCCGGGCGGTCCGCTATGCCTATACTTTTTTAAATCAACAGGAGCCTTTAATCTATAAACTTGTTGATGAACTGGTAAATATTCTAGGAATAAATTTCCCTGAACTAAAAGACCAAAAACATATTATTGAAAAAGTAATTTTTGAGGAAGAACAATCGTTTTTAAGAACACTCGACAAAGGAATCACATTATTGGAGAGGATTGTAGCCGAATTAAAGGAAAATAACAAAACTGAGGTTTCAGGAAAAATAGCCTTCGAACTTTATGATACGTATGGTTTTCCCCTTGATCTTACCGAGCTAATTTTACGAGAGAAAAAATTCAGTCTGAATGTTACTGAATATGAGGTAGAAATGAACAAACAAAAATCCAGATCACGTCAGGATGCTGAAAAGGAAACTTCCGATTGGATTGTTGTAAGAGAGGGCGGACAAACCCTATTTACGGGTTATGAAAATCTCGAAGAAAAGATACACATCCTAAGATACCGGAAGCTTAGCCTGAAAGATAAAATATTTTATCAACTGGTCTTCGATAAAACTCCATTCTATGCTGAAAGTGGAGGACAAGTGGGCGATTCAGGATTTATTGACGACGGTATAAAGAAAATATCCATATTGGATACTCTGAAGGAAAACAATCTAATCATCCATCAAAGCAAAGAAATCCCTGAGGATCCTAAAGCTGAGTTTCATGCGGTGGTTAACCAATCCAGAAGAATAAATATTATAAACAATCACTCCGCCACTCACCTTATGCACCATGCACTCAGAGAGGTATTAGGCCTGCATGTAGAGCAAAAAGGATCGCTGGTAAATCCCGATTATTTACGTTTTGATTTTTCTCATTTTCAGAAATTAAGCCGGGAGGAAATTCGTAAGGTCGAACTACTGGTTAATAATGAGATCCGAAAGAATCTTAAGCGTGAAGAATGGAAAGAAGTAACGATGGAAGAGGCTAAGAAAAAAGGTGCGATGGCATTATTCGGCGAAAAATATGGCGATAAGGTGCGCCTTATCAAATTTGGAGAATCTCTGGAACTTTGCGGAGGTACCCATGTGGAGGCTACAGGACATATAGGATTCTTTAAAATCATTAAAGAAAGCGCGATTGCTGCCGGAGTGAGAAGAATTGAAGCCATAACGGGTGAAAAAGCACAGGAATATATTTTTGGCATTTCCGATCAGATTGAAAATTTATCAGAGCTGTTTCCCGGTAGTAAAAATCTGAGTGAGAGCGTTAAATCCCTTAATTCTGATTTCCAAAACCTGAATAAGGAATTTGAAGCCGTGATGAATCAGAAAAAAGCTTCCCAGGCTAAACGTATCCGGGAAAAAATTACCGAGCTGAATGGAATAAACTTTATAGCTGAAATAGTTGCGGTCAGCAATGCAAATGATCTTCGTGATTTGTCATTCCAGATAAAAAATGATGTTGAAAATCTGGTGCTTATCCTTGGCGCACAAGTCGACACCAAAGCCAATATTTCAGTAATGATTTCAGATAATCTGGTGGCATCAAAAGCATTGGACGCATCAAAATTAATCCGCGAAATCGCAAAAGAAATTCAAGGCGGCGGCGGCGGACAGCCATTTTTTGCTACGGCAGGTGGAAAAAATCCTGAAGGACTTAATTCAGCGCTGGAAAAAGGAAAGGAAATTATCTCAAAGCTTTAATACGTTCGCGTCATATCGGCCGGAACAACAATAATAAAATCGGCCCGATTCAGATTCTCCTCATCGAGTTTTGAGGTGTCTTCCTGTAATACGGTGGACAGTGTCATTATTTTCAAGCCGGAATTTGATTGAAGGAGATACCATACTATTCCATCGTGAAAATCGGAATGGTAGGCTCCATTGAAATGCAAAAATAGTTTTCCTTCTTCCCAATATTTCAAAATGCTAAAGGCCATAGTGGCATCCTTAACCGCCTGAGCCTTTGGGAAATTTTCTTTATTCTTAACCGGTCCCACATCCATTTCAAGAATCTTTTTATAGGCCGGAACCATAGAATCGTAAAGAACAGGCAGTGGTGAAATAAGCAATTTTGCTTCCTCACTTAATGTTTCGAGTGATTCAAAACCTCCCTTTGAGACCATATTTGCATAACGTCTGGGAATGTTAGTCGCCACAAAAGACACATTCCTCTCCTTGGCTGTTGTAAGAATGGGCTTATAATCTGTACTATAATTCTTCCATAAATTAGTGCCTTCTTCAAATCTTTTGTCATCAAAATAATCGTCTAAATATTCATCAATTATTAATTGCTGGTCGGTCTCAAACATCTCCGCTCCAAGAATTAAATTAGTGGAATCCAGAGCCAGAAGATCATTCAAAAGCTGAAGCTGCATCCAGTGAGCGATGGGATCGTTATGTAATTCTCCGAATAATACAATATCGGCAGAAGACAATTTCTTAATGGCTTTTGTCCAATTAACCTGTTTTCCCTGAGAATCATATAATTCATAAGCTTCCGGACTCTTCTGAGCTTCAGCAATTGCACCTGTTAAAAGGCCGGCAATAAGAATTAAGAAGGCATTTAATTTATTCATGATTTTAAAATTTCTTTTATTATTAAGGATCATTGGTGTTATGAAAAATTTATCAATTTTGATAAGATTGCTATTGAGTAACATTGAACCTAACTACTTGTTCAACATAAGGCTTGTATATTTTTTCCCTTCCCATGACAAGTAAAAAAATTATTTCAAATAAATATTCGAAAGAAATTCACAATCACTTTTCTATTATAGTGCTGATTTTAAATCGTTTGCGAAGCCCTTTATAAGAATTTGCATTTCAAAACAAAAAAATATTCGAAAAATAACCTCCTTTTACATATATTTGAGCACTAACAAAACTCAGATATTAAAAACTATGGAAGTAACAAGAACTTTTGATTTACTCGAAAGATTTCAGGAATTATATTCTGAAAAACCCGATGTACTTGCCGGAAAACAAAACGGCGAATGGATTAAGTATTCCACAAAAGACTATGTCGAAAACTCAAACTGGATCAGCTATGGCTTTCTATCCCTGGGATTGAAAAAAGGAGATATGGTTTGTACTATTGCAAACAATCGCCCTGAATGGAACATAGTTGATATGGGATTGAGTCAGGCAGGCTTAGTTCACGTACCGGTATACCCTACTATTTCTGCTGAAGACTATGACTTCATTTTAAATAACTGCAAACCCAAATATGTTATCGTCTCCGATAAGGCTTTGTTTAAAATGATTACACCGATTGCTAAAAAAGTTCCTTCCATAAAGGGCATTTACAGCTATGATGCTGTTGAAGATGCTAAAAACTGGAAAGAAATAATTGAGCTGGGGAAAGCCAATGAAGCTAAACTGAAGGATAATTTGATTGAGATTAAAAAATCTATACTTCCATCTGACTTACTTACACTTATATATACATCAGGTACTACAGGATACCCGAAAGGAGTTATGTTAAGTCATGATAATTTGGTTTCCAATTTTAAAGTAACTGCCGAAGTACATGAATTGGGTTACGGACATACAGCTTTGTCCTTCCTGCCTTTAAGTCATGTGTACGAAAGAATGGTTGGATATCATTATCAATATAAAGGAATAGGCATTTATTATGCTGAAAGTATGGCTACCATTGTTCAGGACATTAAAGATATAAAACCCGATTTGTTTAGTTCTGTTCCTCGTTTGCTTGAAAGGATATTCGATAAAATTATCGGGAAGGGCAAAGATCTTACCGGAATAAAGAAGAGAATCTTTTTCTGGGCAGTTGACCTCGGATATAAATATAAGCCGGTAGGAAACAGTGCATGGTATTTGTTTAAATTGAAAATAGCTGACAAGCTGATTTTTACCAAGTGGAGAGAAGCTCTTGGTGGAAATGTTAAGATTATTGTATCGGGAAGTGCATCATTGCAACCCCGTTTAGCCACCATTTTCTGGGCTGCCGGAATGAAAGTTCTTGAGGGATATGGATTAACCGAAACCTCACCTGTAATTACCGTAAATAATCTGGTTACCAAACAAGTTATGTTTGGCTCTGTCGGACCCCAAATGAGAGGTGTGGAGGTCAAAATTGCTGAAGATGGTGAAATTCTCTGCAAAGGACCGAATGTAATGCTTGGATACTATGAAGCTCCTGATCTTACCGCTGAAATGATAGATAAAGATGGCTGGTTGCATACCGGAGACATCGGCGAATTTGCGGATGGCATTTACCTGAAAATTACCGACCGGAAGAAAGAAATGTTTAAATTATCGAGTGGTAAATATATTGCCCCTCAGGTAATTGAAAACAGACTGAAGGAATCATTTTTTGTTGCAAATGCTATGGTAATCGGGCTAAATCAGAAATTTGCTTCGGCATTGATTTCTCCGAATTTTGAGTTCCTTCATGACTGGGCTTCACGCCATAATGTGAAGTACAGAGATAACCAGGAACTTGTAAATCTTCCTGAAGTTATAAAAAGAGTTCAACAGGAGGTTAATGAAATTAACAAGACTCTTGGTCAGACTGAAGCGGTTAAACGGGTTAGATTGGTTTGTGAAGAATGGGGTCCTGCCACCGGAGAAATGTCACAAACTCTGAAATTAAAACGTAAAGTGATTGCTGAAAAATATGATCATATTATTCAGGAAATTTTTTCTGTTGATAGTTAGCAATTGACATACAAAATACTAAAGCGCAAGTGATATTCATTTGCGCTTTTTTTATATTTAGGAATCATTTCCACTTCAATTAAGAACCAATCATGAAGAAGTCAGTATGCAATCAGTAGTTTATTTCCAATAATTATTGGGTATTGGGCGGTGTTGAAATAGTCCTCTTCCGAATCAACCAAAGCCCCAAATAAGTCAACAATCCATTTACCAACAATAATTCAAATCCAAACTGATATCCCCAGAATAATTCTGTTGAAAACAGATTGATAAAATACGTAAGAACCGGGGATAAAACAGCAATTATTGGAACATACCTGTCTTTTACTTTTACTGTGTGAAAAAATCCAAAGGCATACAATCCCAAAAGAGGCCCATAGGTATAACCGGCCACTCTGAATATAGCAGATATAACGTTTTCGTCATTTATAGCTCTGAATAAAAATATAACCAAAAGCAAAATAAATGAGATAAATAAATGAACCTTCAAGCGCGTGCTTTTAAGTTTTACTTCATCCATTTTATTTCCCTCGAGTATATCGATGGTAAAGGAAGTGGTAAGAGAAGTTAAAGCCGAGTCGGCACTTGAATAGGCAGCTGCCACCAGTCCAATAATAAATAAAATGCCTACGGTAAATCCAAGAGTTCCACCGGTGGCGAGTAAGGGGAAAAGCATATCTGTACTCTCCGGGATACTTATCTGCATTTTGGAAGCGTATATAAAAAGCAGAGCGCCAAGCGACATAAAAATAAGGTTTACAGGTACCAGGGCTAAGCTCATCCAGTACATATTTTTTTTGGCATCTTTTATATTTCTGCAGCTCAGATTTTTCTGCATCATATCCTGATCGAGACCTGTCATTACTATTGCGATAAAAATCCCTGCCAAAAATTGCTTCACAAAGTGATACTCACTTTTCCAGTCGTCGAAAAACCATATTCTGGAATATTCACTATCCCTGATGGCTCCGATCATAGATTTAAAATCAAGATTAAGCTCCCGGGAAATAAGCACAACAGAAACAATTACCGCCAATAACATACTAAAGGTTTGCATAGTATCGGTCCAGATTATGGTTTTAATACCTCCTCTGAATGTATATAACCAAATGAGCGCAATAGTAACTACAACGGTAACAAAGAAAGGGACGTTCCATGCATCAAAAACAACCAGCTGAAGCACGGAGGCTACCAAAAACAATCGAAATGATGCTCCGATAACCCTGGATATAAGAAAAAAGGAAGCCCCTGTTTTATAAGAAACTTTTCCAAACCGCCCCTCAAGATAAGTATAAATGGAAGTGAGATTTAACCGGTAATACATGGGCATAAGGACATTTGCAATAATAAAATACCCTACTAAATATCCCAGAACCATTTGCATATAGGAGAACTGTGAGTTACCTACCCATCCGGGAACCGAAATAAAGGTAACCCCCGAAAGTGTTGCTCCTATCATTCCAAATGCCACAACATACCAGGGAGATCTACGGTTCCCAAGAAAAAACGAGTTATTATCGGCCTTTTTCGACGTAAACCATGAAATGGCTATTAAAATTGTGAAATATCCTAGGATTAAAGATAAGAGCAAAGTAGGTGACATAAAATGAATTTTAAAATATTAAAACGAAACTATTTAAATGGCAATTTTTTGATCTTTGGTTTTCTTCCATAAAAATAGTCATCCAGATAAACCGCCAAATATCTGAAAACTTTTGATCTCTTTATGCCAAATCGTATAATTTTATGCAAAGAATAATTCGGATGAGAATAGGGACAAACTGCCATGCAACGACCGCAGTCGGTTCCGGCTTTACACCAATAAGTGAAACAGGATTCCTGATTGATTTGCCAGCGTTTCACCCCTTGTATTAATTCAGGATTGTTATTACTAATGGAATTCCCGGGACAACTTTCCGCGCATTTTTTACACCATTTACAAAATTCCAGCATGGAATAATCTCTTTTATATTCATCCGGCTCTAAGTCAAGATTGGTGGTAACCACGCCTATTCTTACCCTTGGACCATATTCCGGTGTCATCAATATGCCAATTCTTCCTATCTCTCCCAATCCGGCATCGCGGGCCACCAGCGGACAA
>JAIOZM010000047.1 GCA_021740585.1 Bacteroidales bacterium | reverse complement strand
TATCTTGCTTGAGTCTCTATACATAGAAGGTAGCCGTAAAACACCCCTGATATCGCTGGATGTTAGTGGTAAATTCCGAATTGAAGGTCGTTCCATCCCCGAAGATGCCAGTCTGTTTTTTTCCAGGGTAGTGGAGTGGATTGAGAAGTATTTACGGATGAGTCGTACCGAAACTACCATAGGAATCGCTCTGGAATACCTTAATTCAGGAACATCAAAGTATATTCTTCAAATTTTAAAACTGCTAAAAGAGGGTGAAGATGAAAATCATAAATTGATTGTGAACTGGTATTATGAAGTTGGTGATGACGACATTCTCGAAAGAGGCGAGTACTTTTCAACTATATTAGATCTGGATATCAATTTTATTGAAACGGAGTAAGATTCTAATGACTAACAGGCATTTTGAATTTCTGACTCTGAATAAAATAGGGCAGGATTCATCCCACACCCCACTTACAAAAATCCGATAATTGCCAATTGCTAAAGCAGAATAGTCCTTCAAGCAATCTCTTAGTTCTGTTATTTCTTATATTATAGCAAACGTATGCGGAGATTTACCTGCAAAAAGAATTTCTTTCCTGCTTCAAATTATAATTCAAAAATTATATTTGTTTAGTCTGAATATTTAAAAAAGACAGTGTGAGTGTTTTTTCTTCACCTTACTTAAAAAAATGACTAATTATTAACCCGAAACCAAAAAAATAAATATGAGAAAAAGTAATTTTACAGCTAATATCAAACTTAGCTTAACTCTGATTCTTGCTATTAGTTTAATGATAAATTCTGCTTGTATAAATAATAAAAACTCAAACCCGGAAGCCGAGGCAGGTTTTATGGGGGGCGTTCAGCATCCTGAATGGACAAAGAATGCTGTAATCTATGAAGTGAATGTTCGCCAGTATTCTGCCGAAAGTTCCTTTAATGCTGTTACCAATGATTTGGATCGCTTGAATGATTTGGGAGTGGATATTTTATGGCTTATGCCTGTTCATCCCATAGGAGAACTTAATCGCAAAGGTGGATTGGGAAGCTATTATTCCGTGAAGGATTATATGGATGTGAATCCTGAGTTCGGTACCATGGATGACTTTAAAAATCTTGTTTCTGCTGTCCATGAAAAAGGAATGAAAATTATAATCGACTGGGTTCCAAATCATTCCTCATGGGATAATCCGCTAGCCAGCGAGCACCCGGAATGGTACGATAAAAAGGAAGATGGATCGTTCTTTACTCCTTACGATTGGACCGATGTAATTCAATTCGATTACGATCAAAAGGGAATCCGCGATTACATGGCCGAAGCGCTTAAATTTTGGATCAAAGACATTGATATAGATGGCTTCCGTTTTGATGTTGCGCATCAGATTCCGGTAAGCTTTTTCGATTCAGTTAGTCCACAGCTAAGAGAAATTAAGGAGGTATTCCTTCTGGCCGAAGCCGATCAGCCTTTCCTTCATAAGAAAAGCATGGATATGAGTTATGACTGGCGTTTTCATCATATCATGAATGAAGTGGCTAAAGGAAATCAGAATGTAATAGACATGAAGAATCATTTTGCTTATGTCGATACCGCATACCCGCCTAATTCCATTCTTATGGAGTTTACTTCCAATCACGATGAAAATACCTGGGCAGGTACAGTTTATGAGCGACTCGGCCCTGGAGTAAAATCTTTTGCTGTTCTTAGCTTCCTGTTACCGGGAATGCCTCTTATTTACAACGGTCAGGAGGCATGTATGAATAAAAGACTTGAGTTTTTTGTGAAAGATCCTATCGAATGGAAAGAATGTGAAATGTATGATTTTTATAAAAAGCTTATACATTTAAAAACGGTTAATCAGGCTCTATGGGTCGGTGTTCCCGGAGGTAGCTTTACTGTTCTGGAAACAGAATATCCAGAAAAGATTCTGGTTTTTAAACAAAACCGTAATGAAGAGGAAGTAGTGGGAATATTTAATTTCTCGGAAGAGAACATCAAATTAAATCTGAAAGAAGCGTTGGGAGATGCAATTTTTGTGAATTATTTTGAAAATAGCTCTGATGAAGAAAGTGAATTTGATCTTCAGGCATGGGATTATCGTGTTTTAGTAAAGAAGTAATTCAAAACAAGATAAAAAGTAAAAGCCGCTCAAAGAATTGAGCGGCTTTCTTTTTAACGATTGTCATCATTAAACACTATCTACAAACTATAAACTAAAAAATACAATAATAGAACAGTTGGTTTAATGAAAGGTTCATCAGGAACTTAAAATAATTTATAATGACCTGATATTTAACGGATTGATTTAGGTTACTTCTTAAAAAAAAAGGAATTTAATCAATATCTCTGTTCACACTACAAAAGATTCATAATTACGGCCCAAAGCTGGCTATGAAAGTTATAACTGTCCAATTCCTTAATTTTTTGGTATAAAGAAAAGGTTTCTTCCTCGGGTTTTAATTTGATAAATGCTCCTTCCTGATATAAATATTCAATCTCGGGATGAAATTGAATGCCTATTACATTGGGGAACTCGAGGTGCTGTATCCCCTCAATCACTTTCCCATCCATGGAATATGCTGTGGCCTTATATCCTGATCCTAATTCCTCAATACTCTGATGATGAGAGCTTAACACATAGGGAAGGAATTGGCTTTTTTCATTTATTGAATTTAAATGGTTATCGGGAAGTATTTTTATTTGATGTGGAAAATAGGAATGTATCTGAGGATGTAAACTATAATTTGTATAATAATTCCGATGTCTTGAATTTTCGGGCATAGCAAGTATTTCTTCAACAGTATTTTTTCCATAAATTTCTAAAGGAATATCCTGAATCAAACTCCCACCTGAAGCAACATTCATTGTTTGCAATCCCAGACAAATCCCTAAAATAAGATAATCGGGATCTTCTTTCAGAAATGCTTTGAATTCAGGATCTTGTGAACCTCCAACCAAATGAAATAGAAGGGAAAGTTCGTAATAATGTCGCCAGGGATCAGGTACCGAAGATAGTGTCATCATTTCCTCTCCATAGGTTGAAGGGGGAATGTCAGGGCCGCCGTTAAAGATAATGCCTGAACTGTATTTAAAAACTTTATAAAACTCGTCACTAAGAGAATTTTTCGAATAGATTTTTGTTGGTTCCAGTCCTGAAGGAATTGCATAAAACCCGTAATCAGGAAAACTATCTATTACCGACTGATAATTATCTGCCTCATCCTCAAAATATAAGCCGACAATCGACATGCCTTTTGGGTCTATGATTCCGTTTTTTATAAGGAAATCATAGCGCGACATGTTCGACAGACTTGGGTGCACGATGAGTAAATGATCTTTATGTTGATTTTCCTTTTGGTTAAAGTAATCCTGTGAAAAAGAACTGCTAATGAAAAGGAATGCGGCTAAAATGCTAAGAATCGTTTTCATAGTATATTTTTTATATCATGCCCGGTAACAAAGCAACAATTAAATTATTTATTAATGAACATTCTCTTCTGCTGGATCGAATTGCTGTCGGAGACCTTAAGTATATATATTCCTGAACTCAGATTTCCTGAATTCCAGATTATTTCATGATATCCGGCACTGTAATAGTTACTATTAATGTTGGAAATCAGAATACCGTTAAGATTGTATACTTCAATACTTATTTCATCACCTTCAGATAAGGAAAATGCAATTTTTGTTTCCAGATCAAATGGATTTGGATAATTCTGATAAAGGCTGAAGTCCTTATTATTGATCACTAATATTGGGTCAACACCAACTCCCGACGAATTTTGCTTACCCGGCGTTCCTGCTAACTGAGGAGTGGCATTCCAGTTAAAGCCCACGTTATTATCTGAATTCGGATTGGATAAGGCAATGGGGTGACCGGTAGTAACCGGACTAACCGGCCAGGGATATTCAGTAACATAACAAACAGAGTCAATCCCTTGCATCTCAGCATTATATAGCCTTATGCATTCACCGGCAATTTTATAAGCGAAATTTGCATTTCCTGCAACCTTTGTAATATTGTTATAACTGTTGTAATAGGCTTCCTGTTCTTCAACAATAACCAGAAAATCTTTTGGTAATAATAATGTGTTTGGTGCAATCTTAAAACGATGTGAAGGATCTGAATCTTTAAGTATCCATCCTGAAATATCCTTAGTTTCGCTGCTATTATTATAAAGCTCAACCCAGTCTTTACTTCCGTTTGGATTGTTATAGGCTATTTCATTAATAATGACACCTTCAAATTCTTTTTCAGTATAGGGCTCATATATTGCTGTTACGCTCATGGACGACTTCATATCCAAAGTAATCTCTTGTTCGGTGCTATTTATCGAACCTTCCCAGCGAACGAAACGGTATCCTTCGGGTGTTATAGCTCTTACGCTTACTGGAATCTGATTGAAATAAATGCCTGACCATGGGAAATTATTCAGAATAAGGCTATTAAGATTTATACTTGCCTCAGGACAACCGGAAACACTTACATTAACGGTTCTGTTTGTGGAAATACCAAAATAAGCCCTTATATGTCCCCTCATTACATCGGGTCGTAGATTGATAAAAGATTTTATATTTTCAATATTGTATTCCCATGTTGAATAATTTCCTCCCCATCGGGAAATATGATTTACCATTTCATCCTTATACAGGAGTTTTAATTGATCTACTTCCTCATTAAAAATATCCGGTTTGTAAACCGTATTCATGCGGTCGGCCATTGTATTAATGAATTCATTTTTAAAAGTCGGATTCTGAAGTAAATTTCTTAACAGAAAAGTCGACCAGGGTGGATTTGGCCAACCCGGACCATTGGTGGCTGTGGCGAATGTTAGCGTATTGTTGTACACTTTATTTAAATCCCACATTCCAAGTCCAAAATCTGTATCGTATAAAATCCATCGCCATTTTGAATACTCAGCATCAAATTTCCAGAATTTTATATTATTGCCCGGCCAATCCTGATTATCATAATATATCTGAGCAACAGTATAGTTGATAAAGTTATTTATATCAATTTTCGTGTCAATATATTCATAATTATTTTGGTTCGATAAAGGATTAGCTGAAATAAAATTCTCAACTGAAATATAATCTGAATTGTCCCCCTGAATAATTTGCTTATCGCTCATTAACAAATGAATCCTGTCAGGATCAATGTCAGAATGATTCGAGGAAATATAGTTTTCGTTTACTTTTTCGCGCAAATTATGAATTCCCCAATATTGTCCGTTAAGATATACCGAGACAGGTCTCCCTGCCTGCATATCAACATTATTAAGTCCTGCGACCCGTGCCATTAATAAATCTCTGAACATAACTCCAGATTGATTGGTACCTCCAAACCACTCGTTTCCGGAATTTCTGAGTACAAAAGCTTCAAATTTCTCAATATCCTTATCATCGAAAAGTTTATATGGGATGTTTTTATCGCCATATTCTCCTCTGGCAAATACTGAAAATGACTTCATATCCTGCCCTCGTGACCAACCTCCAAAGATTTTTATGCCTGCATTAATTCTGAAACCGGGATCCCCGTTTTGATCGAAATATTCTATGCCGGCAGGTTTTTCCCAATCTTGCCAGAAATTTGCGCCGAAATAGGGGTAACCGGCCTCTGCAAAGCTTCCTTTTACGTATATTCCCGTTTCATTGTCGAATAAATTTTTTGGGTCAGTGCTTATAAAAACCGAAGGCAATCCATTGAGGCTGCCGGTACCATAACTACGGAAATATATTTCACCCGGAAGGTATCCCGGATTAATAATTCGGGCTTTGATAATACTGGTCTCCATTATTCTTAAAGGATTGCTATAAAGAATATCAGTTTCATCGGGATCGGAACCGTCTTTGGTAAAATAGATTTTGTCGTCGATGCTTCCGGAACTCAGAATTAATTCCAATGAGCTGTAGAAACCCGATTCCTTGCTAAAAATTACCTCATTTGAATTTCTGTAATTATAAGCCTGGGTTGAATTGGTCAGCCATGGGGTTGGATTGGTGAAGGCTTTTATTTCATCTCCTGATTCGTTAGGGAAACCATAAGAAACATCGGTTTGAGTGCTTCCAAACAGAATGGACTGTTTAAGGCTTCCGTTGGGGTAACTCAAATAAAGACTGTCACCACTTTTATTCAACTTAAAATTTGTGTGAAAGCTGCTTGAATTCAGCCCAAGAACAGGAATTGGATCTTCATAAATTTTTGATCCTGATTTGAAGGATAAAAAAGGAATTGCGGTTAAGTCAGAAGAGCCTTCCGAATTATTATGCACCTGTATGGCAAGAATATTTTCGCCGTTTTTTAATAATGGGAGGAATGTTTTTAGCTCGTAGTTATTTGGTTTCCCTCCAAAAATCATTACCGGTTCAGTATAATCAGTAGCAGTAGCATTAAAGGCAGGAGGTATTTTAAAAACTCCAATATTCTCACGGGCAATCTCAGTACCGTTTAAATAGGCAACAAATCCATCATCATAATCCATACTAAAGACCAAATCTTCAATAGCCGAAGTGTCTTCAATAATAAACGATTTTCTCAAAAATACCGATACGAGAGGTGAATTGAGTATGGTATTATCATCACCATCTCCATATCCAAAGCCGGAAGGACCAGTGAGCCATTCAGAATCATTATAGCTTGCAGTGGTCCAGTTTGTTGGAAGTTCCGATTCAGGAACAATATATTTCCATGAATCGCCTTCTGTAATAAGCATATTCCAGAAACCGGGTATATAAACGGAGTTTATCCCGGATGCAAAAAGTACGAGGTATTTATTTGAACCAAGAAGGTAGTTGGGGAAAGTCCACTTCAACAGAGAATCTTTATCGTCGCTTAAGCCATAACCGGAGAGATTTATATCTTCCGGCCCGGGATTATATATTTCAATCCAATCGGGGAAATTCCCATTTTCATCAGCAAGTTGAATGGAATTGGAGGGGCAAAACTCATTAATTCTGCAATCCTGTGCAAAAAGGGATCCAGAACTTAAAATTATAAGGAATAACAAAGTTCCATTGAGGAGAATTACTTTGTTGAATATTTTATAAAAGTTTTTTTTTATCATTTTAACTCCAATCCATAAGAAATACTAAAAATAGTTTTCTTTGAAGGAAAGCTTTGGTTTATCTCTGTTTGTCTGTGAAGAACAAAGTCTAAGCTGTTCCTTTTATTTATATCATACTTCATGCCAAATGAAAGTCTTTGCTTCTCCAAAAACCACATATTCGTATTATTCAGTCCTTGAAAAGTCTCAAAACTCGTATAGGGTTCAAGAGGCAAACCCATAATATTGTATTTGAGTTTAATCCTTGATCTTAAATAATTTTCAGGGATGAGTCCATTTTCAGAACTTTGCCACTCGTCATATTGTTGCTGATATTTCAACCTCAGGTCGGTTGTAAATCGGGCGAGTTTAAATTTATAACCTGCTCCGGCGGTAAACCGGTTGTAAAAACCATATTTTGTATCCTTATCAAATGTATTACTCAAACGGTAATTAACGAAGAGACTCAGATCTTTAATATCGTATTTCAGTCCTAAATCAACAAAAGTTTCATCCCTTTGACTAAGATTGTTTTGCAAACGGTTGTTTAATTCAAGCCCAATATTAAGATTATTTACAACTTCTTTTTCAATCTCAATACCAGTCCATAAGTTAAAATCTTCCTGCTGGGCATACAAACTTCTGCTTGAAAAGATCGTTACTGCCAGAACCAGAAAAAATGTTGTTATTTTCACTTTATACATTAGTCAAATATTACCAATTCATCTGCAATATATACTTCATTGTCCTCACCAATTTTCACTATGGTAGAAACAGGAATCATATTTGACGGATCCCGGCGGGTTGAGTCTTTTGAATACGTATATATCGTATAGGTGCCTTTGGTCAAAAATTCAAAACGATACCAACCATTCAAACCGGTTTTAAAATCGTCGGAATAAATGCTGTCTTCACCATATATTATAAATACATCAATATCAGGAGAATAATACTCTGCAATTTTAATTGTAAAATCTGTATTGTAATTTTTAACTTTTACCTGACCCATAATTGTTGAAGTTCCGCCTTCACCTTCAGGTTTTTCACAAGAGCTGAGTATGGCCACAAAAAGAACTAAAAGCATTGATCCAAGACGAATTTTCATTTCGATAGTATTTTGATTGTTAATTTTTGAAAGGCAAATATAATATTAGTATTTAGAAGACGTAATTAAAAGAGGAATAAGTTGCATTAAGGAACACAATTTCATACGCTTTGAGCGCTAATAATGTTGCATAATAGATGGCTTTATTATCAGGAATTGATTTTTGCCTTTATCCATTCTCTCGCATTAACAAATGCTTCAATCCATGGTGTTACATCGTCATCCTTTCGACTCTCGGGATAGTGTGCACATTGATAGGGCATAAAGGCTCTTTCGAGATGGGGCATCATGGCCAGATGCCTGCCGTCTGAAGAACAGATCGCAGCTGCTGAATAGTCAGATCCATTTGGATTCCCCGGATAGCTGTCGAAGCTGTATTTCATTGGAATGTTATATTGATTTTCATCTTCCGGCAAATGGAATTTTCCTTCTCCATGAGCTACCCAAATGCCTAATTTCTTTCCTGAAAGACTTTTTAACATTACGGAGTCATTCTCCCTGATGTCAACATTCAGAAATGAGGATTCAAATTTACCTGATTCATTATGAAGCATTTGACTTGTATTTCCTTTATTTGGATCTATCAGTTCCAGTTCAACCATTAACTGACAACCATTGCAAACCCCCAGACTTAGCGTATCTTCCCTTTTGTAGAAATTTTCGAGAGCTATTCTGGCTTTTTCGTTGTATTTAAAAGCTCCTGCCCAACCTTTGGCGGAGCCCAGAACATCTGAATTGGAAAAACCTCCCACAAAAACTATCATATTCACATCGCTCAGATCTTCTCTTCCCGAAATAAGGTCGGTCATGTGAACGTCTTTAACATCCATTCCCGATAGATGTAATGCGTATGCCATTTCACGATCGCCGTTAACACCCTTTTCTCTGATAATGGCAACTTTAACACCGGTTTTCTCTTTTCGGAAGGGATTAATCTTATAGGATTCATAGCTTCCGGTAAATCCTCCAAAATCATAGCTAAGAGGCTGTTCGCCTAAGTTTTGGTAACGTTCCAGAGCTTTTTCGGCTCCGCTTTGTTTTCTGTCGAGTAAATACGATGATTTAAACCAGGTTTTTCTTAGTTCAGAAATGGAAAGAAGGGTTTTTGTCCAGGAAGTTTTCAATTCAATCTCTCCTGATTTTTTCACCTTTCCAAGAACCATATATGCAATGGCTTCTTGTTTCAGACTTTTAAGACACGATTCATTTTCAACCTGAATTATGATACCCGGATTCTCAGCGAAAAGAAATTTAACCGGATCTTCCATGTCCAGATTGGATATATCGATATTCATGCCGGCATTTTTGACCGGAAAACACATTTCCAGCAGGCAGGTAATAATTCCACCGGAAGAAATATCATGTCCGGCAAGAATTTTCTCATTTGTTATTAAATCCTGAACCGCATTAAATGCTTTCACAAAGTATTTAGGATCTTTAACTGAGGGGGAGCTTGTACCCAGCCTGTTCAATGTTTGTGCAAAACTACTGCCGCCTATAGAATGCGGCATTTCGGAGAAGTCGATATAAATAATTAAAGAATCTTCCTTCAATTTCAGAACGGGTTCTACCACTTTTCTGACATCGGTAACTTCAGCAGCTGCAGAGATAATTACTGTTCCCGGTGAGTAAACCACTTCATCGGCATATTTCTGAGTCATAGACAAGGAGTCTTTACCGGTAGGGATATTTATTCCCAAAGCAATAGCAAAATCACTGGCTGCCTGTGCCGCTTTATACAGGCGGGCATCTTCGCCGGGATTCTTGCACGGCCACATCCAGTTGGCTGACAAGGAAACTGATTTGATCTTGTCGGCCAGTGGCGCCCATATAATATTTGTCAAAGCTTCTGATATGGCAAGTACCGATCCTGCTGCCGGATCGATTAAAGCGGCAGCCGGAGCATGACCGATGGAAGTGGCGTAACCTTTTATCCCAAGATAATCAAGTGTCATTACACCCAGATTATTTAAGGGCAGCTGCAGTTCGCCGGCACATTGTTGCTTTGCAATTCGTCCGCTAACCGATCGGTCTACTTTGTTAGTCAGCCAGTCTTTGGAAGCCACAGCCTCTAATTGGAGCACCTGTGATAAGTATGTTTCAAACTTTGAGATTTCGTATTCCGGTTCTTTGTATTTTGTAATTAATGTTTCGTCTTTCAGTATGGTAAGTGGCGGACTCCCAAACATATCGGCAAGTTCAAGATCAATTGGTTTTTCGCCTGTCTTCTCAGATTTAAAACTAAAACGGTGATCGCCGGTTACCTCTCCGATAATATAAATTGGAGCCCGCTCTCTTTCAGCTATTTTCCTGAATTCCTCCACATACTTTTTTGACATTACCAGTCCCATTCTTTCCTGCGATTCATTTCCAACAATTTCTTTTGCAGAAAGGGTCTGATCACCAATGGGTAAGGAGTCCATATTAATCCGTCCTCCGGTTGCTTCCACCAATTCCGAAAGGCAATTCAAATGACCACCGGCACCGTGATCGTGAATGGAAATGATGGAATTATGCCCCGATTCAGTAAGTGCACGGATGGCATTGAAAACCCTTTTTTGCATTTCAGGATTGGCTCTCTGTACGGCATTCAGCTCAATTTTGTTGGCGTATTCACCAGTGGCTACCGACGATACAGCACCTCCACCCATGCCAATGCGGTAATTGTCGCCACCGAGAAGTACAACCACATCTCCTTTTTCGGGTATGTCTTTCTGACTATCCTGCTTTCGACCGTAACCAATACCACCGGCCTGCATTATTACTTTATCGTAGGCAAACTTCTTTGAATTTTCCTGATGTTCAAAGGTGAATAAACTGCCGCATATCAATGCTTGTCCGAACTTATTTCCAAAATCACTGGCGCCATTGGAAGCTTTTATAAGAATTTCCTCAGGAGTCTGGTACAACCATTTTCTCTCAGCAATATTTTTCTCCCAGGCACGGGGTCCTTCGCTACGCGGATAGGAAGTCATATAGACTGCCGTCCCAACAGAAGGAACAGCTCCCTTTCCTCCGGCAATTCTATCCCTGATTTCTCCACCGGTTCCCGTGGCAGCGCCATTAAAAGGTTCAACTGTAGTTGGGAAATTATGAGTTTCAGCCTTCAACGAAAGCACGGTTTCAACTTCTTTGGTTTCAAAATAGTCGGCAATATCATGTCTCAGCGGGGCAAATTGCTGAACCTTCGGACCCTGAACAAAAGAGCAATTGTCTTTGTAAGCCGAAACCACTTTATTTGGATTTGTTTTAGTCGTTTTCTTAATTAACTGAAAAAGACTGGATTCCTTTTCAACACCATCAATAATAAATAATCCATTAAAAATTTTATGACGGCAGTGTTCTGAATTTACCTGAGAAAATCCAAATACTTCGCTATCGGTCAGTTTTCTGTTAAGACGAATTGAAAGATTATTGAGGTAGTCTATTTCTGCCTCATTTAAAGCAAGACCTTCCTGCTCATTGTATTTTGCGATGTTATCAATTTCTAAAACAGGTTCGGGCAATCTGTTAATGACAAAAATTTCCTGATCCAGATTTTTGTATAAAGCCTGGAGCATGGGATCGAATTCATCATTTTCACTTTGAAGTCTGAAATATTCTTCCATACGCACAATACCCTCAATACCCATGTTTTGAGTAATTTCCACGGCATTCGTACTCCAGGGGGTAATCATTTCCTTACGCGGGCCAGTGAACCTACCTTCAATTTTTTCAGAAGGAACATATTTGGCAGAATTAAAAAGCCAGGACAATTTTTCTATGGTACTATTACTGAGAGAAATATTTGAATCAATCGCAATAAAATGATTTTCAGTAACTTCGAAAAAGAAGGTCATATGAACAATATTAGGTAATTATTTTACTTTCGCAAAGATAGTTAATCGACTTAAAAAGCTGCATTCCATTTAGCCCAAATGCATTAAAATTTTATTTTCTTTGCAATTAATAATTCATGAAGTATTATTGTAATCGAATATTTTGTTTCAGAATAATAATTAAATTAAATATTAAGGAACTTTAAATGAAGGAGATGTGGGATAGCCGATATGATGTGGACGAATATGTCTATGGAGAAGAAGCGAATTCATTCTTCAAGGAATATCTATTGCCTAAACCCAAATGCAGAATTTTATTACCGGGTGAAGGGGAAGGAAGGAATGCCCTTTACGCGGCACAGAAAGGATACTATGTTCATGGTTTTGATGAAAGTGAAGTAGGAGCGGGGAAGGCAGTTAATCTGGCACGTTCGCATGGTTTGTCGATAGAATATCAGATTTGCTCAGTAGAAGATTTTGTTACTCCTGATGATTATTATGACGCTGTTGGACTAATTTATTTGCATTTGCCACAGGAAATAAGAAAGGAATTTCATCTGAAAATTAAGAATTGCCTTCAGCCCGGAGGAAGAATTATTGCCGAGCTATTTTCAAAAAAGCAATTAGGAATGAATTCCGGCGGTCCCAAAAATCTGGATTTACTTTATTCTCTTGATGAAATTTTAGAAGATTTTAAAGAATTTAATATCATACTGGCAGAAGAAAAACAAATAGAAATCTCAGAAGGTAATCTTCACAATGGTAAGGCATGGGTTATTCAGTTTGTTGCCGAAAAAAAAGGAGTTATTACCGGGGAATCCTCCAGCTGAATCCACAGCTTACAAAATAATCGGGATTATACTCACTTAATCCAAGCCCGCCTGAAAAATCAAGTTGAAAATTCGATCTCAATAAATAAGTAATTCCTGCATCCACTCTCAGGTCTTTAGATCCTAAAAGTTCAAAGTCCCAGGAATATATTTCCCAAAAGCTGCTTAATTTTTCTCCATGACCGATTCCAATTACAGCTGAATAAAACCAATCCTGATAATTAATTCCATTTCCCGACCAGTGACTGCCAATATTAAATCCGAATCCTATGGATTCTGATATAGAATAAGAACCTGCGAGAGTAAGATCAGACGCAAAATCTGCATTATCCAGAGTAGAAAGCTTTGGGATTCCGACGTGGCCCATAATGGCTAATTCAGGTATAAAACCGGATTCTTCAAGAATGTAAAACTTTATTCCTGTATAAATCGGTTCAAGATCGGTAGTTTGAGAAACGGTTTCCAGAAGCCCCATCCGGTTGAAAAGCAAATGAGTATTTACAATATTCCCGCCTAATCTAAGCTCTATATTATTAAGGATTCCATATCTTAACAGTGAACTGTTAATACCCATCGAATTAATCTGGAAATCATTATAAATTAATGACTTAGCATCCTTTTCAATCCAAAATCCGCTTTCCCATTGAAGGCTGCCCTTAGGCACTGTAGCAGATGATTCGGTTTGATCGGGTCGGTCGGTGATTAATTCCTGTGACCAGGAAAAAGAAAAAATAAAAACCAATACGGAAATCAAAAGACATTTATAGATTGAATTGGTTAACATCACTTTTTTTATAAGATTGATATTAAGAAGTAAGATACCCATTAAGGGTAAAACTCTCACTATTCAATAAGTGTTAACAAAAACTCCCTCACATTGTTAAAATTCTCAACATAATAATTGGCTCTGGTTGGCTTATTTCCAACCTTAATGGTGTATGCTTTTTCCGGCATAGCATTAAAAGTAAACTCATCAGTCCAGTCATCACCAATGGCGAGTATAAAATCGAATTCCTGGTTTCCCATTCTCGATAATGAAGCCCGTCCTTTATTTATTCCGGCGTTCTTTATTTCAATTACATTGTCTCCATCCATAATTTCGAGATTGAGATTCGTAACAAGACTTTGGAGTTCGTCTTTCAATTCAAGTGATCGCTGCAGGCCTAAATCCGGATCCGCTTTTCGGTAATGCCATACCAGTGAGTAATTTTTAGTTTCTATAAAACTACGAGGGGTTCTGTCAACATAAAATTCCAATGTAGGTCTTATTATTTTCATCCATTCCTTGTCGATGGCATCCATCATTTGCCATTCGTCATTATCTTCACGATACCAAACGCCATGTTCGGCTATAAAGTTAAGGTGATCAATGCCTCTAAACCATTCGGTAAGGGTTTCTTTATCCCTGCCACTAATAATAATGATATGATTTTGTTGATCAGAAGCTAATTTATTTATGATTTTATAAAGGTCTTCATCTGGTTTTGCGTCCTGAGGGTTCTTAAAAAAGCCTTGTAGAGTGCCATCATAATCAAGGAATATGATTCTTTTCTCACTTTTATCATAAGCTTTTTTAATTATTGAACTCAGACTAATATTTAATTTTTTCGTGAGGTTAAATGCTTGTAATTTCTTTACACTTTCAAGACTGGAAATAAAATCTTTGGCCCATTTAGATTCTGTATAAGTCGACAATCGTTTTTGCAGGGCAGAATTCATTTCAAACACCTCAGCTTCTTCCATGGTTAAAGCACGGTAAATTGAGTCGGCTATTTCAGCATGGCTATTCGGATTCACAATAAGTGCTTCTCCCAACTCTTTTGCCGCTCCTGCCAATTCCGATAAAATTAAAACACCCATTTTACCCGGCCTGCTGGCTACATATTCTTTTGCAATGAGATTCATCCCATCTCTCGTGGGAGTAATTAAAGCCACATCGGAACATAAAAAAACCTGAACTAATTCGTCAAAACTGAGTTCTGTATAAAGGTAGTGAATAGGGGTCCAGTCAATACGGCCATATTCTGAGTTTATGGTTCCAACTTGCTCATCAAGTTGTGACTTTATTTTTTTGTATTCCGAAATGCTTTCATTTGGTGGAGTTACAAATAACAGTAATGTAACTTTTCCATGCATCTCAGGGTAGTTTTTTAAAAAGATCTTAAAAGACAAAATTCGATTAAGTAAACCTTTTGAATAATCCAGCCAGTCAATGGATAAAATAATTTTATTTTCAGGCTGGCGTCGGATATGCGTTTCAATCTGATTTTTAAATTCTTTTAATTCAGGTGGAGTTGCATTTATTAATTCTAATGCTTTGTTATTGTATTTTTCATAATCGATACCCATGGGGAAATTATCGGCCTTAAGTACCCGCTTTTCATATCTGATTTGATTGAAATACGTTTCCAGTCCCAACAAACGTCTAACAGAACTTAAAAAATGTCTTTCGTAATCATAGGTATGGAACCCTATCAGATCGGCTCCTAATAGTCCCTCCAAAATTTCAATCCGATGAGGTATCATTCTGAATATTTCAAAAGAAGGGAATGGGATATGTTGAAAATAACCTATACTCAGGTCCGGAAATTTCTCCCTCAACATTTTTGGCAGTAGCATCAGGTGGTAATCATGTATCCATATTTTGTCATCAGGACGAATAAGCTCTGCAAGCCTGTCAGCATACTTCTGATTCACTTTAACATACGATTTCCAGTCGTCATTTTTATAGGTGGCAATTTCCTGAAAGTAGTGAAAAACAGGCCAGATGGTTTTGTTCGCATAGCCGTCTAAAAACCGACTTCTGTCTTTTTTCTTCAAACAAAGGGTATAACAATCTCTTTTCTCTAATTCCTTTTCAACTTCAATTTTTTGATTTGAATTCAAATTCTTATCACAAAGTCCTGTGGTCCCTAACCAGGCAGAACTGTTTTCTTTGTAAAAATTTGTAAGTCCACTTGAAAACCCTCCAATCCTATTCTCAAGCGTCACTCTGTTTTGTTCATTTACACTTACTTTCAGTGGGAGAAGATTGGATACGAAAAATATTCGGGACATGATAATTTCATTTTGTTAAACCATAAAGATAACAAGAAACCGGGCTTAAATCCATTTTAACAGTTAAAAAATTTGATTAAATGAAGCGTTCTTATTCTTAAAAAGAATCATTAATCCTTACATTTGCCAAATAAAACTTATAAAATGGCAAAGCATCACTTCGACGCAGTAATTTTTGATTTAGATGGTGTAATAACCAAAACAGCTCTGGTTCATTCGGTTGCATGGACGACCATGTTTAACGATTATTTGAAATACAGGGAAGAAAAATATGGTGAAAATTATATTGAATTTACACACGAAGGCGATTATCTACCCTTTGTTGACGGCAAACCGCGCTATAAAGGAGTAGCCGATTTTTTAGCATCAAGAAAAATTAATATACCTTTTGGTGATCCCTCTGATGATACCGAGCAGGAAACAGCTTGTGGTTTAGGGAACAGAAAGAATAATTATTTTAACGAAATTCTGGAAAGAGATGGGGTTGAAGTATACGAAAGTACTGTTGAATTGCTTGAAAATCTTAAAAAAGAAAATATACGAATAGGAGTGGCTTCTTCCAGTAAGAATTGCGAAAAGGTATTAAACGCTGCCAAATTGATGCATTTTTTTGAAACCCGTGTCGATGGAGTGGTTTCAGCCGAATTGGGTTTAGACGGGAAGCCTGAGCCCGATATTTTTACGCGGGCTTGCGATAATCTTGGTGTAGCATATGATAAAGCTGTTGTGGTTGAAGATGCTGTGAGCGGTGTGCAGGCTGGTGCTAAAGGTGGCTTTGGCTTAATATTGGGATTAGATCGCGAGGGAAATCGTGAGGCCCTTGAAAAAAACGGAGCCGATATAGTATTGAATGATATCAGCGAAATGGGAGGGATTGAATTTTTAGATGAATGGTTTGAAAATACCGTACCTGAGTTGAAGTGGAGTTTATTATATCACGATTATGATCCCGCGAAAGAAAAGTCGAGAGAATCCTTATTAACAGTAGGTAATGGTTTTTTTGCCTGTCGGGGTTCCATGGAGGAGGCAAGAGCCTCAGAATTTAATTACCCGGCAAATTATATGGCAGGACTTTTTAACAGAAGAAAGTCGAAAGTGGGCGATAGAATGATTGATAATGAGGATTTTGTGAATTTTATCGATTGGGTATATGTAAATTTTAAATTGAAGGGTTCCGATTGGATAGATATTGCAAATGATAGTTTTGTATTGAACGATCGCCGGCTGGATTTAAAAACCGGTATCTATTACAGGGAGATTGTTGTAAATCATTCTGATGGTAAAAAAACCAAAATTGAATCTAAAAGATTTGCCAGTATGGATAATCCACATATTGGAGGACTTGAATATAAAGTTACGGCTCTCAATTACAGCGCAGAAGTTGTAATCAGGTCTGAAATTAATGGTAATATAAAAAATGAGGGTGTTGAGCGTTATAAGAGTCTGGAAAACAGTCATCTTGAAATAGTTGCCCAAGGCAGAAAAGACAATTGTAATTATGTTTCTGTACGTACAAATGAATCAGGGGTTAATGTTGCTGTAGCTGAAAGTTTGGAATTGGTGAGCGACGAAGACTTAAAATCTGATGGAAGTTTTAAGGATGAAAAAGGCAAAACCATTTCTGAATTTTCTTTTATGCTAACCGAAGGCAGGGAGGTTGCTCTTCAAAAACTGATTTCTGTCCACAGCTCAAATCACTTCGGCGACAAGAAGCCTTTGGAAGGGGCTTTGGCTGATCTTAATTCAGATATAAGTCTGGATGGAGAAATTTTTAAAAGCATAAATTCCTGGGGCGACATCTGGACCCGTTCGGATGTTAAGATTGAAGGGGATCGTTTATCTCAGACTTTAATTCGTTTGCATATTTTTCATTTATTTACCACGGCATCAAATTTCCACTCAGATTTAGATGCGGGAATTCCTGCAAGGGGACTTCATGGTGAGGCTTATAGGGGACATATTTTCTGGGACGAATTATATATTTTACCCTTTTATATATCGCAGTTTCCTGAAATTGCAAGGAGTGTTTTGATGTATCGCTACAAAAGGCTGGATAAAGCCCGCGAATATGCGAAAGAATACGGATATAAAGGTGCCATGTTCCCCTGGCAAAGTGGAAGCGATGGGAGGGAAGAAACCCAGGTGGTCCATTTGAATCCGATTTCGGGGGAATGGGGTGAAGACTTCAGCTCATTGCAACGACATATTTCCATTGCAAATGCTTACAATATATGGCAATACTATCATATTAGCGGTGATCAGAAATTTATGGATGATTATGGTGCCGAGATGTTTTTTGAAATATGTCGGTTCTGGGCATCCAAAGCAGAATTGGATTCCGAAACAGGAAGATATTCCATCGATAAAGTAATGGGGCCGGATGAATTCCATGAAAAATTACCGGGTTCTGAGATAGGCGGATTAAAAGACAATGCTTACACCAATATAATGGTGGTTTGGTGCTTTAATCGTGCTTTTGAAGTCCTTGACGCTTTGGATCTTGAAGCGAAAATTATACTTATAGAAAAAATTAATCTTCTTTCGGCAGAGTTAGTTCTTTGGAAAGATATTAGCATGAAAATGCAGATTAGTGTGAGTAAGGATGGGGTCTTAGAACAATTCGAAGGTTATTTTAACCTGGAGGAACTCGATTGGGATTATTATAGGGAGAAATTTGGAAATGCGCATCGCATGGACCGGATTCTCAAAGCAGAGGGGAAATCGCCAGACGATTATAAGTTGGCCAAACAAGCCGATACCCTTATGACCTACTACAATCTTGAAGAAACGGTTGTTGAGGAAATGTTAAAAGCACTTGGTTACGCGAATATTGAAAACCGTTTGGAAAAGAATTTTATGTACTATCTTCCCCGAACTTCACATGGCTCAACCCTTAGTAAGGTAGTTCATGCTTATCTTGCAAAATTAATCGGAAAAGAGGATATGTGCTGGAAGATGTATCAAGAAGCCTTGCTCAGCGATTATGAAGATATTCAGGGAGGAACTACGGCTGAGGGAATTCACGCGGGAGTTATGGGCAGCACGGTTTTATCGGCTCTCACTATTTTTGGGGGAATAAATTGGCAGGGTGAGGCCCTGAGGATTGATCCGGATCTTCCCATAAACTGGAAGTCTTTAAAGTTTAATTTCAGATTTAAGGCTGAAGATTATTCATTTGCCATAAGCCATGATAAATTGATTATCGGCTTTGAAAGCCAAAAGAATAAAACGGGTAGAATATTTCTTAAGGGAAATAGAATAAAATTGAAAAATAAAGAATATACAACAGTTACATTATTACGAAATTAGTTGATTGTTGTGATCATAAGTGGGCTTAAAAATCTAAATTGTTAATTATGTTAGGGGATGTTCTTCTGATAAAGGATATGCATAAAACTGTTGCAGCTTCAATTGCTGAAAAAGTAATAGAAAGTAAAGAGAAAAAATCTAAATTCTATAAATATATTGTAGCCATTTCTGGAGAGTCGGGTTCTGGGAAATCAGAAGTATCGCATGCTTTGGCAAAAGAAATGAAAAAGCAAAACATTAGAGTTAAGGTTATTCATGCTGATAATTATTATAAAGTTCCACCATTACTGCGTTCCGAATGGCGCAGAGAAAAGGGTATTAAAACTGTAGGCATAAATGAATACGATTGGTCTTTACTTCAGCGTAACATCAAGGACTTTAAAGAAGACAAAGAATCGATGATGCCATGCATTGATATTATCCCCGAACAGGTGGATAAGCTTATAACCGATTTTCAAAAGATCGATATGTTGATTATTGACGGACTCTATGCAATTAATGCTAAAAAGGTTGATATGAGAATTTATATTGATCTGACGTATCATGAGACAAAATTAACTCAAATAGTTAGGGAAAAAGAAACCATGAACCAATTCCGTTTGGATATATTGGAACGGGAACATCAAAATGTACTTACCCTAAAACCCAAGGCGAATTACATCATCGATAAGCATTATCAACTCGTTGATCCTGTGGCTATTGGAGATATAGGATAATTAGACTCCTTTTTCTATCTTTAGTCTGAAAAAAATATCTTTTGCCATATGCAAAGAAAAGTATTTTTATTTTTTCTGACTATTGGGCTGTTGTCAGCACACTGTGTAATGTATGCTCAATATTCCGATAAATCTTTCATAATTAATTACCCCAAAGATATTTATAAAGGCCAGAGTCAAAACTGGTCACTTTCAAAAACCGAAGATGGAATCCTCTATGTTGGCAATAATGAAGGCCTGATTGAGTTTGACGGTTCCAATTGGAGCATGCACAAAATGCCTGAGCAAATGGTTGTGCGATCTGTCTCCGTTGGAAATGATGGGAAAGTCTTTGTGGGGGCTTATGAAGAGTTTGGTTATTTCAGCTATAATGAAAATAATGAGTTTAGCTATACCTCTATAAGTGAAGTTCATTGTAAAGAAAACTTTCATAATGATGAGATTTGGCGTATTATTCCTCTAAAAGACAAAGTCTATTTTCAATCATTCTCCTCCATTTTTGTTTTTGATGGAACAGAAGTTAGTAAAATTGAAACCAATGGCACTGTGGTTTTACTAATCAGGCTGGAAGACAGACTGTTTATTCATAAGGTAGGTGATGGATTATATGAAATCAAGGATGATTCAATGGTGTTTCTTTCCGGAAGCCAGCTTTTTGCCTCCGATGAAATTAAAATGATTTTAAAACTTAAAAACGGGAATTTACTTATTGGGGGTTCAGTTAATGGATTGTATCAGTATGATGGGATACACTATTCAAAATGGGAATCGGAATATTCAGACGAAATAAAAAATGCCGAAATAAACAATGCAATTGCCCTGGATAATTACTTAATTATTGGAACCATCGTAAATGGAATCTATATCCTTAATTACCAGGGAAAGCTTGTTGAACATCTGAGCACAAGAAACTTTTTGCAAAATAATACAGTATTAGCGCTCGCGGCTGATGGGAAAGATAAATTTTGGGCAGGCCTCGATCAGGGTCTCGACCACATAAGTCTAAACAATATTGTAAATTTTTATATCAATCCGGTGGGAAGCCCCAAGGCTGTTTATGATGCTATTATAGATGGTGAATCACTTCTTCTTGGCACCAATCAAGGGCTGTTTAAGTATACTATCGAACCAAATGGATTTGTCGATCCTGTTCTTTTAAAAAATTCCCAGGGTCAGGTGTGGGATTTGAAACGTTTTGATAATGACCTGCTTTGCGGACATACCAATGGGACGTTTCGGATTGAGAATAATAATTTTACGCAAATATCTGCAGTAAATGGAGGTTTCGAACTTAAGGAAGTAATCTGGAAGAGCTCAAAATACTTATTGCAAAGCACTTACAGTCTTTTTACTGTGTATACAAAAGTTGACGATCATTGGAAGTTTTCTCATACTCTAAAGGGGTTTACTGAACCGATTCCGCACTTCGAGTTCGACCACCTGGGTAATATCTGGGCCAGTCATAGCAATCGCGGGGTATTTCTATTGAGACCCGACAACGAATTTAAATCCATTTCAAGCTCCAGGTATTTTGGAAAAGAAGAAGGTTTTCATTCCGATCGAAAAATAATTTTAGCAAAGGTTGATAATAGAATAGTCTTTTGCACTAATGAAATTATATACACTTACGACGATCTCAACGACAGGATAATTCCATACGATTTTTTAAATGACGGTCTGGGTGAATTTAAAGCAAGTTCAAGGATCGTATCAATAGGTGATGAAAAGTATTGGTGTATTAATGAGAATAAAGTAGCTTTATATAAGATTGCCTTGGGTGAAATAAATCAATTGTTTCAATACGATTTCTCCAGTTCCGGGGTTTATCTTACGAGTAATTTTGCAGGCATTAGCCGACTTAAGGACAGTGTTCATCTAATTTGCCTCGATAATGGCTTTGCGATATATAAAGAAGAAGTTAAAGCACGGGAAGAAAATGAGATTAAACCTATTCTAAGAAAAATAAATATAGGCACAAAGAATGCGCTGGAAAGAATAATTATAACTCCCGATCGAAACGAAATAAAAATATTCCCTCATTCAATCAGACATATTAGCTTTACCTTCTCTGCAAATCAGATTTCTGTGGCACCTAACTTTAGTTACAAACTTGAGGGAATGGATGATACCTGGAGTAATGCAAGTACTAAATCTCAGGTAAATTATAATTGGCTGCCTGCAGGAGACTTTAGTTTCCAACTTAAATCCATTACAAAAACAGGAGAAGTAAGCGAAATAGAGTATTTTAATTTTAGGATTAAGAAAGCCTGGTATTTCTCTTTACTCGCTTTGTTTTTTTATTCCCTGATATTCATAGCAGGAATAGTGATTTTGCGTTTATCGTTTCTCAAACGATTGAAGATTCAGTCGGAGAAATTAAAAAATTCGGAATATGAAAAGAGGAGAAGAGACAAAATAATAGCAGAACAAGACATTATAAAATTGAGAAATGATAAGCTCAACTCAGAAGTTTCATTAAAAAATATGCAGTTGGCCAATTATACCATGACATTAATAGGGAAAAATGAACTGCTGATTAAAATTAAAGAGGAAATAATACGTCAGAAAACGGAATTGGGCGGACGCTATCCCAATTACTATTTCGACAAGGTGGTGTCCATGATCGATTCAAATATATCTACAGATGACGATTGGAAAGTATTCGAGATGCACTTCGATCAGGCAAACGAACACTTTTTTAAAAGATTAAAAAGTGAGTTTTCAGATCTTACCCACAGCGACATGAAACTTTGTGCCTACCTGAGGTTAAATTTATCCACAAAAGAAATAGCTCCATTATTAAATATATCGGTCAGAGGTGTTGAAATAAGACGATACCGGTTAAGGAAACGTTTGAATCTGACCACCGAAGAAGGACTGGTTGAATTTTTATTAGCTTATTAGGCTATAAATATCTTGAATATAATTATTTTTTTTAAATATCTTAATATCAATATATTATTACTTTTTAATACCTTAGTGATGTATAAAAGATGTATTATTAAAAAACTATGCTAAATAGCATGAAGTAATCAAGTGAATACACAGAAATTCAGATAAATAGTCATTTATTGTATATTAGATTTTTCTTTGGAATGTGAAACTGATAAAAATTGACTGATTTATGAAGAAGACTTCTCTAATATCTGTGATTTTATTTTTTTCAATGCTGATTTCTGCGGTAACTATTTCATGTAATAGAAATCCTGATGGTAAAACCGATTACAGCAGTTTTTTAGCTGATTTAAAGAGAAAAACCTTCAACTATTTCTGGGAGCAGGTCGATATTCCAAGCTACGGCATTCCAGATCGCTTTCCAACCAAACGTTTTACCAGTATTGCAGCTACCGGCTTCGGGATTCCTTCTTATATTATAGGTATTGAAAATAATTTCATAAGCAGGGAGGATGCTGCCACTCGTGTTTTAAAAACTCTTGAATGGTTCTGGAATTCAAAACAAGGTGATCAAAATGCTGAAATATCTGGCTACAAAGGCTTCTATTATCATTTTCTTACTTACAATGAAGGAATAAGGTATAAAAATGTAGAATTGTCAACCATCGATACCGGTTTATTGATGGCAGGTATTCTTACAGCACAATCATATTTTACCGCAGATAATGATATGGAGAGTAGCATACGGTCACTTGCCGATTCCTTGTTTCTTCGGGTTGAATGGGACTGGGCTATGAATGGACAAGAGTGGATGTCGATGGGCTGGAAACCTGAAACCGGCTTTCTGAAATCACAATGGGATGGTTATAATGAAGCAATGGTACTTATAATTATGGCCATGGGCTCTCCAAGACATCCAATACACGATAGCGCGTGGAATTCCTGGTGCAAGACCTATCAATGGGAAGAGTTTTACGGACAAGAGCATTTGAACTTCTCACCTCTCTTCGGGCATCAGTATTCGCAGATGTTTATCGATTTCAGGGGTATTCAGGATGATTATATGCGCGAAAAAGGAATCGATTATTTTGAAAATTCCAGAAGAGCCACACTTAGTAATCGTGCTTATTGTATTGATAATCCATCGGGTTTCGAAAATTATTCCGACAATATTTGGGGACTCACTGCCTGTGATGGACCAAAAGGTCAGACGCAGATTGTACATGGAGATACAATTCAAATGTGGACGTACAAAGCCAGAGGCGCTTCAGCTCTGAGAATTATTGACGACGGTACAATTGCTCCTACAGCTGCCGGTGGTTCTATTCCTTTTGCACCCGAAATTTGTATTCCTGCTTTATATTCGATGAAAGAGACTTATGGTGAACTCTTATACCAGGAATATGGTTTTAAGGATGCATTCAATATAACGTATGCAGATCAGACAACAGGAGAGAAAGCTTGGTTTGATAAAGATTATCTGGGTATCGATCAGGGTCCGATATTAATACAGCTTGAAAATTATGAGACAGAACTGATATGGAATATTTTAAAAACAAATAAATATATTATAAAGGGTTTACAAAGTGCCGGATTCAGAGGTGGGTGGTTGGATGCTATTTAAAGTTGATTTTTAGTTCTCACTAAATAATACCTATTATGAAACTAATGTTTAATAAGGTTTTAAAAATTGTAAAGGCCATGGTTTTTTTAGGACTGCTGTTTTTTTTCAGCAATGCCTATGCACAACCCAGGGTAATTAGCGGAAAAATTATTGATGCCGCAGATGCTTCGGCGCTTCCCGGAGTGAATGTCGTAATTAAAGGAACCACTACCGGTGTAATTTCCAATTTGCTTGGAGAATATACTATTCAGGTAAGCGGTGACGACGCCATACTTATATTTTCATACATTGGTTATGAAAAACTTGAACAATCCGTTGCCGGTATAAGCATTCTTGATGTAAACTTAAAACAGGAAACAACGGCACTCGATGAGTTAGTTGTAATTGGTTATGGTACAGTGAGAAAGAGTGATTTAACCGGATCGGTTTCTTCAGTTAAAGGCGATGACCTGATTAAAATACCTTCCTCAAATCCACTGATGGCTCTGCAGGGAAAGGTTTCAGGCGTTCAGGTATCGAGTTCTTCCGGTGAACCCGGTGGGGCTGCCATTGTTCGGGTAAGAGGAGTTGGTACTCTGAATAATACAAATCCCATATTTGTAGTCGATGGTGTGATACTCGATGATGTGTCATTTCTTAATACCAACGACATAGCATCCATAGAGGCCTTAAAGGATGCTTCGGCAACAGCTATTTATGGATCGAGGGGGGCAAATGGCGTGTTTATTATAACAACCAAAATGGGTGGTTTTGGCAAAGAGGCTCAGGTAAATTTTAAGTCAGAATTAAGCGTTCAGAAATTACAAAAAGAAATCGATGTTCTGTCGGGAAGAGAATTTGCTGAAGTTCTGAATGAAATAACTCCCGGTACCATCAATAATCTGGATGCCGTTGCTGATTATGATTGGCAAGAGTCCATTTTTCAGGAAAATCCACTCATTAAAAGTTACGACCTGTCCTTTATGGGTGGAAGCGATAAAATGGGATATTACTTAGGTGCGGGTGTTTATGATCAGGATGGAATTATTCCTAAGTCAACCTATAAACGTTATAACTTCAAACTCAATACTGATTATCAGATAAAGAAAAATATTAAAGTAGGAAGTAATATGTCGGCTTCCTATATCGATGATGATAACGCCCCGAATGTGGTTATAAGTGCTTATCGCGCCTGGCCTATCGATGAGCCATACGATGCGAATAACAATTTTGCAGAAGTTCGTGGAACAGGAAATCCACTGGCGGCTATTGAGTATTCAAACTCGAATTCAAAAAACCTGCGACTTATAAATAATACCTATATTGAGCTTACACTATTAAAAGACATTAAGCTTAAATCGAGCTACCAGCTCGATTACTCTGCACAGAGAGAAAAGATCTTCAGCCCGGAATATTACGTGTCCCCAACCCAGCAGGTCACCAGAAACTCACTGTCCCTCGATTTTACGGAAGATCGCAGATGGATATGGGAAAATACAGCAAGCTATTATAAAGAAATTGGGGAGCATCGAATAAATGCAGTCGCAGGTATTACGGCTCAGGAATTGTATTACGAATCGCCCGGAATGACTGTAAACAGACTGATAAATGAAGATCCCACCTTCTGGTATGTAAATGCCGCACTTTCAGATACAGTGTATGTCGGCGATTCACCCTACGAAACATCAATGAGCTCATTCCTTGGCCGGGTGAATTATTCCTTTAATGGGAAATACCTATTTACAGCTTCATTCAGAGCGGATGGTTCTTCAAAATTTGAAAGCAATAATCAATGGGGCTATTTTCCTACCTTTGCTACAGGATGGAATATTTCCGATGAAGATTTCTTCCCTGAAGTGGATGCTATCGATAATCTTAAAATCAGAGCCAGCTGGGGAATTATTGGGAATGAAAAAATTAGCTGGAATGACAGGTATTCACTCATTGGAAATGATTTTGGCGCTGTTTTCGGAAGCCCTGAACTCATACAGTCAGGCGCAACTTTTTCAGGAACAGGTAATGATTTGCTAACCTGGGAAAGTACCTATCAGACAAACCTCGGATTTGAGTTGAATGCATTTAGCAATAAATTTACGGCTGAGGTCGATTTCTATCGTAAGGAAACCAAAGATATTCTTGTTTACCTTAGTGTTCCCGGATATTATGGATTTGGATCATACGCTAAGGTTAGGTTCAATGCGGCTAACGTACTTAACCGGGGGATGGAGCTTAATTTAGGATGGAGGGAAAAGAAAGGCGATTTCTTTTACTCATTTAATGTTCTTGCTACCACAGTACATAATGAAGTACTGGAACTGGGAGCCACATCACCCAGCGACTCAATAATTTATGCGGGCTCGCTTTCAAACGGACAAAGAGTTACAGCTACTACAGTTGGAAATTCGATTGGCTATTTCCTCGGATACCGGATTCAGGGTGTATTTCAGAATCAGGATGATCTGGATACCTATCCAAGTATTTATGGTCAAAAAATTGGAGACCTGATTTATGAAGATGTAGTTAAAGATGGGGTAATTAATGAAAAAGATAAAGTTGAAATTGGCTCACCCATTCCTGATTTAATTTATGGGTTTTCAGCAACACTCGGTTATAAAAAGTTTTCCGTATCAATGGACTTCCAGGGTCAATATGGAAATGAAATTTACAATGGGAAAAATCAAACCCGGTTTAGTCTGTATAATTTCGAAGGTAAAGTAAGAGACCGATGGAACGGTGAAGGCAGCTCGAATACGGAACCGAAAATTACCAGTCTGGGCGGGAATTATCAGACATCTGATTATTTTATTGAAAACGGTTCGTATCTGAGGCTCCGTACATTGCTGATTAGCTACGACCTTCCTGAAAAACTGATGGAAAAGGCCGGTTTAGGGAAATCGATTATTTATCTCAGAGGAACAAATATTTTCACCCTCTCATCTTATTCGGGATACTCCCCCGATATAGGCGGCTTCGATCCTTTATCAACAGGAATCGATCAGGGAATTTATCCCATTACATCAGCTTATTCTTTGGGAATTAATGTTACATTTTAAAAAATCATGTCATGAAAATATATGTATATAGCCTGATATTAATTCTTCTCATGAGCACTTCTTGTGAGGACTTTCTCGACAAAGCACCAAAAGGTAATCTCACTTCAGGGAACTTCCCGGGAAATGCCGATGAAGCTCTACTGGCCGTAAATGGCGTTTATAATACCCTCAGAATATGGAATTTCAACACAGGCGGATTCCCTATTATAGATATAATGTCGGATGAAGTAAGAAAAGGAAGTAATGCCGGCGATGCTATTTGGTTGAATGTTTACGATGATTTTACTTTTGATCAGGGAGCTACCGATTTTGAAAGCTGGTGGGCAACTTTGTATCAGGGGATTCGAAGAGCCAATCTGATTGTAGAAAAGGTGCCCGGTTTACAGGATTTGGATGAGGACTTAAAAACACAATACATTGCTGAAGCCAGATTTTTGAGAGCGTTCTTTTATTTCGAGCTCGTCAGAACTTTCGGGGATGTTCCTAAGGTTTTGTCTATTACACCTGAGACAAGTTTAAGCAGGTCACCGGTTGATGAAATATACAATGAAATCATTATACCTGATATGGAGTTTGGAGTTCTTAATTTGCCTCAGAAAGATGAATATCCTCTAAAAGATATGGGCAGAATTACAAGCGGCACATGTTCAGGAATGCTAGCAAAAGTTTACCTTTATCGGAAGGATTTTATTAATGCTGAGAAGTATGCTATGGAAGTAATCGACTCTAAAAAATATTCGCTCGATCCCGATTTTTCAAATGCATTATCTGTTGAGGGTGAATTTGGTACAGGATCGGTATTTGAGGTGGGAGCAGCTGCTGAAGGTTTTAATGAGGGAGGAAATCAGTATGCCAATACCATTTCTGTGCGGGGGACTCCAAATTTGGGCTGGGGCTTTGGAAGACCAACTTACGAATTAATACAGGAGTTTGGTAGTGACCCCAGGGCCGATGCTACTATTTTATTTGTTGGTGAAGTACTCGACGGAGTTGAAATTGAAGGCGACATTTCTACTCCCGATACAACCTATACCGATGAGACTAAAACTGAAATTCTGGAAGTGGAATGCTACAATCAAAAAGTGTATACACCCGGAGACGAACCAAGATATTCATTTGGACATAACCGGCGTTTATTGCGATATGCCGATGTTCTGCTTATGGCTGCAGAGGCTTTGAATGAAAACGATAAGCCAGTGGAGGCTCTCTTTTATGTCAATCTGGTTAGGGAACGTGCACGTGGTGGAAATGAAAATATTCTCCCCGATATAACACAAAGAAATAAGGATTTGTTACGCGATCTGATTATTGATGAAAGGCATTTTGAGTTGGCTCTTGAAGGGCATCGTTTTTACGACCTCGTAAGAACCGGTAAAGCGGAGGAGGTTTTAGGTCCGCTCGGGTTTAAAAAAGGAACTCATGAACTAATGCCTGTTCCATTAAGTGAAATAAATATTTCTGAAGGGAAAATATCCCAGAATGATGGTTATGATTTATAAACAATGTTAATAGTATTTAAATATAAATTCTAAATTTAAAAAAAATGAAAACAATAAAGTATCTATTTGTAATAATGCTCATTGGTAGTTTTATTGCATTCGTCGGCTGTTCCAAAGATGAGACACCAGAAGCACTGAAAATTGTGAGTATAACCGGTTTGGGAACAGGACTTGAAACGGGTCTTGCCACCACAGTTGACTTAAATGCGATTACTGCTGCAGACGATGTTCCTCTCGATGTAGTTATAACCATTACATTCGACAAAGCTGTGGATGCATCAACAGCTAATGCTTCCAATTTTAATCTTAATATGGGAAATGATCCTGTTGAGATCAGTGTAGTTGCAAATGCTGAGGTGGTTACAATTACACCACTTAACGACCTTGCTAGAGGCAAGGGTCATCAATTAATTTTATCTGCCGACATACTCGCTGATGATGGTGGTGCATTCACTGCAACGAGCAGGGTTTTTTCAACAGAAGGAATTGCAGAGGTTGTTCCTCCTCAACAGGCAAATATGGTTGTTTATATTCCATTTAATAATGATGCTGAATCGACCGTGGGAGATATTACCCCTGTATTTGAGCAACTTAACTATGGCTCAGACCGATATGGTTTTCCTGGCAGCGCAGGGCTATTTAATGGAGCAACCGCTGCAGGTAATGGCGACATTGTTGAATATGAGTATAATACGGCTTTTCTTTCCCCAAGCATGACGGTAACAACCTGGTTTAAGATTAATAGTGCTGATTATAGTGGTTCAAGATTTATGTTCGGACTTGCTGTTGAAAGAGGATATTTTATGGAACTGGGTTCTGGTAGTGTAGCCTGGATGAAGTTTGCTACGAATCACATGCTAGATCCTGATCCAAAATCTCACGTATATGGCGTTAGCTGGTCTGATCCAAATGGCGATGGTGTTATTGGAGGACAAGTATTAGTGGATTATCTGGGATCAATAACCGACTTGGTGGCCGATGATAATTGGCATCAGTTAGCCATGACTTTCGATTCAAATTCCTCTGTAAAAACCATTTTTATCGATGGTATGGTCATAATGCAATTGGATATCGATTCAGAAACTCTTGAATGGTACCTTTCTGATATGGCAATAAATGAAGTTGGTGTTGAAAGTGTTATTGATAAAAAGTTTGCTATCGGATATGCTGGTAGCCGTGATAACCAGGCAACCGGATGGGCTTTGTATGCGAATGCACAAAATACCTTTAAAGGTTATTTGGATGATTTTAGAATTTTTAATGTTGCCCTTACAGAAGCAGAGATTAGCCAGCTTTATAACGACGAGAAGAATTAATAATTTATAAATGGACTTGTTTTAGAGATCAGTTTGTAATTTTGTTTTCCGGAGGTTAGCTTGGAATTTTATTCTTATTCTTCGTATAAACATCGATAAACTCTCTAAAACAAGTCAATTAAAATATACCTACATGAATAAAAAAATAGTACTAGCTGGAATTATATTTACCCTATTTTCAACATTGTTTTATTCATGTAATAAAAACAATACTGTTGATCCTATTGACTATGGGTTTCTTCAGATTGTATCAGTCAGCATCGGTGATGTGAATCTCAATGCCAACGAAATTACGAGGAATGTTCCCCTTGGTCAGAATATTAATATTTCATTCAGTTCGGCGTTGGATACTCTTTCCGCTAAAGAAAATATCTTATTAATTGATGCAGACAACAATACTATTCCGGTTACACATAGTTTTCTTGATGGAAATAAAACCATATCCATTGCAGGTTCTGGTTTGATTGCTGGTGAAAGCATGTACGCATTGTCCATTGGTGAAGGTGTGAAAGGCTCCGCAAAAGAAAGTTTTCCGGGACTTGTATATAGTTTTGAAACTTCGAAAGGATTTCTTAATGTCAATAGCATTTTAATCAATGGTAAAGATTTTAATGTTGCAGGCACCCTAATTAATGTGGATGTAAATGTGGAAATTGTAATTGAATTTTCTGAAGCCATAGACAGAAGCCTTGTGGCTGATAATGTCAAAATTTTAACATCTTCAGGAACGGTCCCAACCATTTATACCTATGAGGAAGATGACAAAAAGTTGACTGTTCATTCAGAATCTTCTCTTAGTCAGTTCTCCAGATATGGATTCAGACTTTTTTCCGATCTTTCAACTCCTCAGGGCTATGATTTTGATGGGTTTTACAAAGAGTTTTATACCGCAGTAGATTCTACGTATAAATTTCCGGAGATCAGCGATGAAGAATTACTGACCAAGGTGCAGGAGCAAACTTTTAAATATTTTTGGGACTTTGGGCATCCTGCCAGTGGAATGACTCGGGAAAGAAATACTTCAGGGGATTTGGTAACCAGTGGTGGATCAGGATTCGGAATTATGGCATTAATAGTGGGTGCCGAACGTGGATTTGTGACCCGGAGCGAAATAATTACCAGAATGGACAAAATTCTCGATTTCCTGGAAACCTGCGATCGCTATCATGGCGCTTACTCCCACTGGATAAATGGTAACACAGGGAAGACTATCCCTTTTGGTACCGTTGATAATGGAGGCGATTTGGTCGAAACGGCTTTTCTGTTCGAAGGCCTTATAACTTTCAGACAATATCTGAATTCTGGTGATCCCGATGAATTATTGCTGATTAACAGAATTAACGCTCTCTATGAGGCTGTTGAATGGGATTGGTACACCAGGGGAGAAAATGTATTGTACTGGCATTGGTCTCCAACCTATCTTTGGCAATTGAACATGAAGATTTCAGGATATAACGAAACCCTGATTAGCTATATCCTCGCCGGAGCCTCTGCCACACACGGTATTGAAAAGATTGTCTATACTTCAGGTTATTGTAGGAACGGGGGAATAATGAATGGAAATTCATACTACGGAATAACTTTGCCACTTGGTAGTGCTTTTGGCGGACCATTATTCTTTACTCATTATTCATTTGTCGGTCTCGATCCCAGAAATCTACAGGATCAATATGCCAACTACTGGGAACAGAATGTTAACCACAGCCTTATAAACAGAGCTTATTGTATCGACAATCCAAAATTATACGTAGGTTATGGAGAATCCAGCTGGGGACTTACAGCCAGCGATAATCATTTGGGATATAATGCCCATTCACCCACTAACGATCTGGGTGTACTTACCCCGACGGCGGCAGTCTCGTCCATTCCTTATACACCAGATTATTCACTTGACGCTATTCGTTATTTTTATTATATACTTGGCGATAAACTTTGGGGACAATATGGATTTTACGATGCATATAGTCCAACAAATTCATGGTACGCCTCGTCCTACCTCGCAATCGATCAGGGGCCAATTATCCTTATGATAGAGAACTATCGTACCGGATTATTGTGGGATTTGTTTATGTCTGCACCCGAAATTCAATCATCTCTTACAAAATTGGGTTTCACCTATTAAAAAATTACGCTGAATATGAAAAAGAATTTAATTTTGGGAGCTATTATTTCCCTGAGTATTACAAGTTGTATGAAATCGAATCAAAACATCCCGGAAGCCGACAATTTTGTCGATTCTTTAATGGGCGAAATGACTATTGAAGAGAAAATTGGTCAGCTTACATTATATACAAGTACCTGGGCAGTTACGGGTCCGACCTTGAATGAAAATTACGAAAAAGATATTCTTTCCGGAAAATGCGGAAATCTGTTCAATGCATTGACCGTTGAATATAACAGGAAATATCAGAAAATGGCCGTTGAAGAAACCCGTTTGGGTATTCCTCTTTTGTTTGGATACGATGTAATTCATGGCTATCGTACCATTTTCCCCATTCCTCTTGCCGAAGCTTGCTCGTGGGATTCGTCCATGGTAGAGCAAACAGCTCGTTTATCGGCTGTTGAAGCGGCTGCAGGTGGTATTAACTGGACTTTTGCGCCGGTTGTTGATCTGTCTCGTGATCCCAGATGGGGAAGAATTGCTGAGGGATCAGGTGAAGATCCATATCTTGGGAGTGTGATGGCGAGGGCTAAAGTACGAGGCATACAGGGTGAGAATTTGAGCGACTCCTCTACCATTGCCGCATGTATCAAGCATTTTGCGGCTTACGGTGCTCCTGAAGCTGGAAGAGATTATAATACCGTAGATATTTCGGAGCGAACATTCAGGGAGTATTATCTGCCTCCCTATAAAGCTGCCGTTGAGGCTGGTGCCCAGACTGCAATGACTTCTTTTAACGAATTATTTGATGTGCCTGCTTCCGGAAGCGAATATCTGCTGAGAGATATTTTGAGAGATGAGCTGGGTTTTAAAGGGGTGGTTGTTACCGATTATTCTTCAATAAGTGAGATGATTAAGCATGGATATGCAAAAGATCGTAAGCACTCAGGAGAGCTGGCTATAAGAGCAGGGGTGGATATGGATATGCAATCTGGCGTTTATCAGGACTATCTGGCCGAATTGATTGAAGAAGGTACTATTGATATTAAACTCATCGATGAGGCTGTAAGAAGAATTCTGCTATTGAAATATAATCTCGGACTATTTGAGAATCCAT